>JBPCXR010000255.1:0-61327 GCA_051027215.1 Pseudomonadales bacterium
ATAAATGCTGGACCTGCTCACTCGTCGCCTGCTCAATAACCATTGCTAGAACATTTGTTAGCACCGTTCGATAGTGGAACTTCTCACCATCAAGTTGCTCGGTCTTCGTCAGAGATCGGGCATAGTCATGGAGCGTTGCCGGCGTTCGATCGTTAACGAGGGCAGGCCGCCAACCCACTACCGAAGTTTCGATCCAGAAATCTGCTAACGGGTCAGCGTAGTCTTCACCGAAGCTCACCGCAGCAGTCATATCCAAAGCATGCTGAACCGTCGTCTCGCGAAACGCGGTGTTGGCAAACTCGGGCATATATTTGGTGACTCTCTCGTTCGGGTCGATAAGACCGTCAGCAACGAGGGTGCCCAGTAGCATGCTGAGAAACGTTTTACTGACTGAGTTAAGTAGGTGATGGCTGTCTGGAGCCATGCCGTTATCGTAGCTTTCCATCACGATGGCGTCGTCTTGAATCACTAGAAAGGCATCAGTGTAGGTGTCACGAAGCATTTGCTGGACGTCGCGCTGCTGCCCATCGAGCCCCAGATAGGTGATTGCCGATAAGTCTTGGTCCCGCCTCTGGAACACGCTGGCAGAATGCGCGCCGCGGCGTAGCCTAGCCGTTGGGAACAACGATTGTACGTACTGAAAGCTGCTACGATTGTGTGGTGCTTGACCCCAGTTGCTGGTATCGAAATTCCTTGATGTATTCGTCATGTGGACCGTCCTCGTTCATTGGCAGCACTGTTCGATCATATAGCAGCAGCGTCGGTTTTCGACTATGACCGGCCGTTCGCCTGGTGGCAGAATGGGTCGTATGGTCACCGACGAGTGCAGCATCCTGCTGGAGCCCTATCAGGCGGTCTATATCGACATTGCCAAGGTGGCGTCATCGAGCATAAAAGCTACCTTGGCATCGCTTCTTTGTTTGGATGGCGCCGAGGGGAACCCGCACGAAGTGGATTTTCCTCGACCGCCTCGAGCGGACCCACTTGGTGAGCGAATGTACCCTGGATTTTATGCTTTTGCCTTCGTTAGAAACCCCTGGGATCGGCTCGTATCCTGTTATCGGGACAAAATTCTAAGGGAGGTTGCCGGCTTTACGACGTTTTCTGAGTCCGGCGTTGCACGTTGTCTCGATCGGTTCGATGCCTTTTTTGCAAACATGTCGTTCAGTGATTTCGTGCACGCGGTGTCATCGATTTCTGACGAAGATGCCGATGAACACTTTCGTTCACAATCAGACTATGTGACCAACTCATATGGGTCTGTTGCCGTTGATTTCGTCGGGCGCTTTGAGGCGCTGGACGATGACATTGCTCGTATCGCCAGAGAGATCGGCCTACCTGTGGGTACTTGTCTTCCTCGGCTTCAGGCAGCACCCAAAGTCGATCTTGCGAGCTTCTATACTGCAGAAACACGCGCAATCGTGATGGCGCGATACATTAATGATGTGGAGTTGTTCGAGTACGATTTTCCGTCTGGTTAGGTTTTGAGGCGCTCGGTAGACTAGTTGAGTTCTTATTCATAAGATGAACAAGAAACAATCGCTCGGAAGCTTTCAGTAAGTGACGCACTACATGAAGAGAATGGTCGTGCTGGCGATCTTGAGTCTTGGCATTTCGGCATGCGCTGGCTCAAAGAATCAGACGGCCGGCACAACCGACGCAGAGCGACAGGCAGCATCAGAGCAAAACAGCGGTGGTGCAGGCCCGTTCTATGTCTGGCCAAAAGCCATACCAGAGAGTCCAGGGCAGCTTTTGAGGCAGGAGCCGCTTGAGGAAGCTTTAGTGTTGGAAAATGCTGGTTCAGCGGTTCGATTTTTGTATTCCTCACGAGGTTGGAACGACCAACCCGTGGCAGTTTCTGGTGACGCCTTTACCCCCAAGGGGGATGCGCCAGAAGCTGGGTGGCCGATCCTGGCATGGTCACACGGAACCCTTGGGGTTGCGGATATATGCGCTCCTTCGTTCGCGGGGCATTCGGAGCGCGACAAAAAGTTCCTTAACAAGTGGCTGGCGGAAGGCTATGCCATTGTAGCGACCGACTACGAAGGATTGGGCACGCCTGGCGGGCATGCCTATCTGCACTGCCGGTCCGAGGCGAACAGTAATATAGATGCGGTAAGTGCAGCCAGGCAGCTCGGGCTTGCGCTTTCTGACCGCTGGCTGGTGATCGGTCAGTCACAGGGGGGCCAGGGTGCGCTCTGCACTGGTGCCTATGTAGCAGAACGAGCTCAGGCGCTGGATTTCCGAGGTACGTTGGCGACAGCTCCGGCGGTAAATTGGAAGCAACGCTTTAGCGTTGGCACCCCCGACGAGCCCAGCCCTTTTGTTGGAATGTCCCTCTTGTTGGCCCGTGGTTTTGAAGTCTATGAGCCGAGCTTTGATCCTAACGAAGCGTTCACTGCAGCCACATTGGAGATGATGCCTTACACCGACACAGCTTGTGTTGGTGAACTGATTGGCATGGGGATGAAAGCCAATCTAACCATGGGCGAAAGCCTGAAAATTGTGCCTTTCGGAGATATACCCGGCGCGGGTAATGGGGCGGAGAAAATGGATGTGCCAGTGGAAGGATGGTCAACGCCCGTCTACATGGCCCAAGGCACCGCAGATACATTGGTTCGATATGTGGATGTGCAAAATTTCAGCGCTCAACTCTGTGCCAGGGGTGTGAATGTCACTCTAGATGTTTACGAAGGGCTGGAGCATAGCGGCCCGATGAATACGGGTTTCGAGGAATTCAAGAACTGGGTCGCATTGCGTTTTACAGACACCCCAGCGGAAGGGAACTGCGGGTTGATCGAATCGCTTGCCCAATAGGAGACTCAAGACTCAGGTAGTCGCTACATCGTCCTCGCAACGGTCTTGGATGGAGTTAGAGGATGAAAGAAGATCGAATTAGTCAAACCGCGCTAAAAGTTGCCCTCGGGCTCATCACCTTGAGCATCAAATCGGATTGGTCGGCGCGCTTGCCACCTGGGCTCGTGAATCTCACAGAAGAACTGCTACTGTCTTCCGGTGCGCCAGGGTACGGACCTGCGCTAATTCGCGCCTCGAAGAAGCCTTGGATGATTAAGGTATATGAGTTTCAAGACCGCATGATGCCCGGTCAGTGGCAGGGTTTTGGACATCGAAAAATCTTCGTCAACGAGCAAGTAGACAACGCAATCGAGTCTGGCGCGAAACAAGTGCTCATACTCGGCGCTGGTTTTGACACGCTGTGCCTTAGGCTGGCACCGCGCTATCCCGCTGTCCGTTTCTTTGAGCTTGACCATCCTGCGACTTCTGCAGCCAAGGCCAAAGGTGTTGCGCGCTGTGGCAGTCCCGACAACCTCAGTTTAATCTCTGTAGACTTAGCCAACAGTGCTCTGAGTGTTACCTTGTCGCAAGCTGCAGATTGGAACACATCGGATGCTTCCTTAGTCGTTGCGGAAGGCCTCCTTCAGTACCTAGATGATCAAGACGTACATCAACTGTTTCGAGAAGTCGCTAAGAGTGTGGCCTCAGGTAGCCGATTCGTCTTTACCCACGCCATCCCCCAAGAACGAAGACTCTTGCAGTCGATACTTAGACTGATTGGCGAACCTTTTCGCTCTAGCGTCAGTAGTGAAGGGCTGCCTGAATACCTCGCTAATACGGGTTGGAAAGTAATCTCAGACGTTGACGATGCGGTAGAGCACGGCATTGAGCGTTACGCCGTTGCGCAAACAATCTGAGCGATCCGATTGGGTATTCGCGTACTAGTGACAATCCTGCATGAATCGGCGCGCGGTTAAAGCTTCATCTTCTGCGTGCCTCTAGGCCACTGTGTCTTAAACAAATCAGGGTTGAGCTTTAAGTTTCGGGCGGTGTGGGTGTAGGTGACGCTGAGGCTATCACCTGACTGAGTGTCCCAGAGCATCTGCCGAGTCGGCATCCAGGACGCTTGGTCAATCCACAGTTGTGCCTTGGCAACCACCTCCCGAAGCCTTTCTTTTTTCGGCGTAAGCTCAAGTCCCAGAGCGCGACTCTCGCCGATGTCTTGTTCGCCGAGAGAGGTGACCAGGTAGTCATCCTTCAGATCTTTGCCCGTGTTAGTAAATCCCAGGCGCGCGTAGGGCTCCAGTCGGTTCTTGTGTTTTGACAAGGAATACCGCTGCACGAGCATCCGCTCGGGCATGTGAATAAACAAGTCCTTCTTGGTGACGAGATAGGTGCGTTGGTCAGGTGCCTGTACATCGATACGTACGCGGCCATCTCGATTAATGTAGATCGTGGCAGTTTCGTTGTTCACCTCTTCACCCGCCTGGTTCCTACGCACCACCTGCACCCGGGCAAGCGCTGTTTGAAAATCGCTGCTTTGACGATTGATCTGCTTTAAGGCGTCATTCAGGCTCCAGGTAATCTTGGGCGATTGTGCGAATGCGGTGAGGGACGCCAGCGCAGCGAACACCAGCATGGGTGCCAGATATTTCAGTTTAGGTGTGCTTCTTTTTGTCATAGTCTTTTCGGTCCATGAATCAATGAGTAAAGGCGTGTGTGAGAATGGTGAATAAGCTTATCAGGCAAACGCGGACGATGTACTTCGTAACTAGATAGCCTATGGCTACTCAAGGCAGTCTACAGCTCCGCATCAGTTTGAACGGTTTCCAAAGAAACTTCTGTCCCATGCACGCTGGTACTCTCACCCATGTCTGCCTTTCTCGCAGTGTGTAGAATGTTGACGTTGGCCCCGTTAGGTTCGATGGACGGCCAACGACCTTTGTAAGACAGCAAAGTACCCGCGAGCAGCGCTTCATCGATGCGAGCATTCAGTTCGAGAACCCCTGTTTCGTTGCGCAGCCGGACTCGTTGCCCTTCGACAACACCGTACCGTTTCGCGTCCTCGGAACTCAGCCAAACCGTTGCCGGTCCGGCTTGTTCGATTAAGTGATCGTCGTTGGCATAACTGTCATTCAGACGCCATTTTGACGCAGGCGTTAGCAACCGAAGTTTTCCGTCAGTAGACGGCGGATCAGCGTGGGGGCTGGGCGTACGCGGCAGCCCCATCTCCTCTGCCGCGGACGATGCGATTTCGATTTTGCCGCTCGGCGTATCGTACTGATGTTCAGCGTACATCGGCATCGGTTCCTCACCCAGCAGTACGTGGCCTCTGGATTTTAGACCTTCGAAATCAAACCCTGGATTCCACTGTGCCATCATGCGCGCGATAAGAGATGCATCGTCCGCAAACAGAGCAGGTTCATCCAGCGCCATCGCTCGCGCGAGACGCCGAAAGATTTCCTGGTTTGGTAGGCTCTCGCCCATGGGCTCGGCGACCTTCACCTGCGCACCCATTAGTAAGTTAAAATAGCCAAAAGTAATGTCATCAAATTCAAGGAAACTCGCCGCCGGTAAAACTATGTCTGCATAGGCGGCAGTGTCGGTGGTAAAACAGTCCACGACGACAGTAAAGAGATCATCCCGGGATAGCGCACCACGCAGCTGCCTTTGGTTTGGCGCGGAGGCCAGTGGATTGGTGTTCCAGGCGACAAACGCTTTGAACTCAGCAGGATCCGCCAGTCGAGGAGCGAGGTCCATGTGGCTAATCTTCTTCCCCGCAGTCCTGACCAAACCGGCACCCGCCAACTCGTCTAGGTCGATCCCGGCGAATGCTGGGGTGTAATTGAGATAGTAGAATCCCGTGCCGGCCTTGCCGATATTTCCCGTTAATGCCGGTAACAATCCTATCGCGCGCATTGCATTGCCGCCCATCGGTTGGCGCTGCAAACCCTGACCGCACCACAACATTGAGGGGCCTGTCGCGAAAAGTTCGGCAGCACGATGCAACACGTCTGCGGGGACGCCGGTTTTCGCGGTAGTCCACTCCGGCGTACACCGTTCAATGGTTGCCGCGATCTCATCCGCACCGAGCGTGTATTTATCTATGAAGACCTCATCAAACGCACCCATTGCCGCAAGCTCGTGCAGCAAACCGAACGCAAGCGCTGCATCGGTACCCGGCTGTGGTTGTACATGCAGGTCAGCGGCTGCGGCAGTTTCTGTGCGCACCGGGTCTATCACGACGACTTTTGCTGGAGACTCCGTCAACCAATGTTCATGAGCGTGAGGGCCGCTATGGGCCGGATTGGCACCCCACACGACAATGCAAGCGGCATCCTTAGCGGTCCGAGGATCGAAGCCCATACCGGAGTTGCCATACAACAGATGCCATGCAACGTGACCAGCCGCGTTGCAGATTGTGTCTGGGTCCACTTCGGATGCACCAAGATGCAAGAAGAAACGATTGGGGAAAAAGTGCGCCAGCAGAGAGAGCGTCCCCGAGTAATGGGTGTGGATAATCGCATCAGCGCCTTGGGTATCGATGATGGCCCGAAATTTCGCTGCGATCTCGCTCAATGCATCACGCCAGGATATTCGTTGAAAGGACACCTGGCCTTTCTGACCGGTTCTGCGCAGCGGATATTTCAAGCGCGCATCGGCATCCTGCCACACGCCGTTATAGGCAACGGCGCATTTACTGCATAGGCGCCCCCGTGACACTGGGTGGCTAGGATCGCCGAGGATGCGAGGCGTCGCCCCTTTACGCTGTTCAACGAGAATGCCGCAGGCGTCATAGCAGTCGCGGGGGCAGTTAGTGCGGATTGGCTGGTTCATAGCTCCCCCAAATCATTCGTTGTGCTATCACATTGGTGTTGACAAGCATCGACTCGGCTCGACTCAATTGAAACCTGGCTCGTATGAGCCTTGCAAGAATACCTGAGAGACAACAATCTAGAGCACATGCTAGCTCCACTGCACCCCATATACCTCGGCGCTTACTACGCCCGTATCGCGCATTGGCAGTTAGCGCCGCTCTGGAAGCGATTGGCGAAATTGAACCCTCAAGAGCCGTAGGGCAAAGGCAGGAACAAACGGAACTATGGAGTTGCTACAACAACTGAGCGCACAAGCGGCGTTCATCAACGCCGAGGTGATCCCCTGGGTGCTTCGATTGGTCATGGTGGGGCTTGGGCTTTCGCTAAGACTCGTCGACTTTAAACGTGTAGTGGTCTTTCCCAAAGCCGTCACGATCGGCTTGATCGCGCAACTCATCGGCTTACCCGCAGCGGCGTTCGGACTGTCTGTGCTGTTCAGCGCACCTCCGGCCATAGCTGTTGGTCTCGTCATTCTAGCCGCCTGCCCGAGCGGCGTCACGGCGAATGCGTATTCGTTCGCGTCCCGGGCCGACGTGCCTCTATGTATTACCCTATCTGCGATCACCAGTATCGTTACGGTGTTCACGATCCCGTTCCTCATTGATCTGGCGTTAAGCATGTTCTTTGGTGCAGGCCAGGCTACGCAGATATCGCCTATGGGAATGCTGGTCAGTCTAATGACGTTTACTCTGGTGCCCTTAGCAATCGGCATGACCCTACGCATCGTTTTCCCTGATATGGCTGAACGCGTAGTCGAACCGATTCGAAAAGCCGTTCTGTACTTAATGATGCTGGTACTGCTACTGGGCATCGTTTCGAGTTATCAAGACTTGTTGGAGCACTTCGCGACAGCAGGCCCTCTGGTTGTGGTTATGACGCTTGTTACTATGGGATTCGGATATGGCGCCGCGAAAGTATCGGGCTTACCGATGCCACAGGTCGTGACGATCACGTTCGAAGTCGGTGTGCAAAATCTGGCGTTGGCATTTGCGATTACGTTCAACATCCTTCAGCGTCCCGATCTCGCCGTCGCTGGATTGATCTACGCAGTAATCATGCCCGCAGCAGCGCTCGGATTTGTCGCTGTTGCGCGCCGCTTGCTAGCAGATGGAGGTGAAGTGACCAGGGCTTGACTGGAAACATGACTCGACCCCAGCCGGTGGTTGTTCAGTGGTCGGTTTTAAAATTCGAAAAGGGCAGGGTGAAAAGATAGCGGAGCTCGCGGTCGCGGCTGCCATCCAGCACATCCAATCCATACTCAATCTCACGCGGATGCGCGTAGGCATAAGTGTGAAACAGACGGTCCCACACAGACAGAATGTTCCCATAGTTGCAATTCGTCCAGGGCTGCTCTGCGTGATGGTGTACTTTGTGCATGTTCGGCGTCACTAGAAGCCACGACAAGGGTTGGTCGATCCAGACTGGCAGCTGGATGTTTGCGTGTGTGGCGTAGGAGAAGAATGGAGTGAGCAATCGGTAGAGAAAGTAACCGGCGATGGGCAGGCCAAGCGCCACGATGGTCACAACCACCAGCACTTCGCGAAACAAAAAGTCTCCGGGATGCAGCCGTGTACCTGTAGAAGCGTCAACTTCGGTGTCGCTGTGATGCACCACATGAAAGCGCCATAGCCACTTGAAGTTGTGCAACATCCAGTGCGCCGCATACTGGGCGACGAAATCGAGAGCAACAATGGCGATCAGCAAATCCGCCCATAGCGACAACTCCAACCAATGTAAAAGGCCGAAAGTCCATTCATGTACGCGGAGTATCACAAAGGCGAGCACTGCAACCAGTGTGTTGACTACGCCAATGCCAAGCAGAAACAATAAATTTACGCCAATGTGCTGCAGCGGCTTATCGATGCGCAGCAGGGGAAATAGGCGCTCGATAACGATGGCGCTAAAGAGAAATACGAAAAGCAGACCGGAGCGCTCGCCGGCAGAGAGGCCGTTCAAAAATTCGACAAACCCATCCATCGCGTTGGCGCTACCTTGTTCGGCTGTCGCTCCTTTTCGACCTAAGTTCGTTCTCTTTTGCGAACAGAAGGAGCAGCTGACATCTTAGCTGTTTAACTGACGTCTGCAATGGGATGGTCCCGCTGCCCGCTCCCCACTCTCTCGTTGAGCGCCTCAAGCACCATCTTGTTATGCAACAGTGACATCAGCTCGTTGGCAATGTTGACCCCGTTGGCCCCGATCTGGGCAGCTTCTCGTCCATCTCGGCCCTTACCCAAGGATCCCAGAAAAACATCCACTTCGTGATCAGCAATCTCCTTCATTAAGGTCGCGTACTTCTTTAAGAAGGTGGGGTCGTAGCCATGTTCTTGTGTATACCCAGCGGCTTTTGCAGCACCCCATCGTTCAATGATCGTGGCATCTCGGAAGTCAAGCACGCGATCTTTAGAAAATTGGACGACGCCTGCTTCCGCTATCTGCTCTATCTCACTCTCTGAGAGACCCGATGACTGTGCGACCTCAGCAAGGGACTTATCTGCCCCAGGCGTGCTATCCAAAAGCGCGGGAAGAAAGTGTTCAATACCCGGAATACCTTCTGCGGCGATCAGCGATTGCGTATCTGGCGCTTCCAGCACAGCTTTAACATGCTTGAGCGGCAAAAAGCGTTTTTCCTGCAGCTCTCTTATGAGCTTAATGCGCTTAACGTGCTCTTCGGAGTAGATGGCAACGTTGCGCTTGGGTTTTTCAGGTTCAGGCAGCATGCCTTCGCGTATGTAGAAGCGGATGGCTTCACGTCCAACGCCGGTTCTACTTTCGAGTTCCTGCATTTTCACTTGGCATGCACTCGAACCAGCATACGGGTAATGCCTCGAACGAAGTTCGATTTCAATCGCTCTGGCGGCTCCATGATTTCAATTTTCTCGAACCGGCTCAGAATTTCTTCCCAGACCAGTCGTAGCTGCATTTCCGCGAGTCGATTTCCCATGCACCGATGCACGCCAAAGCCAAAGGATATGTGTTGACGAGGGTTCTTACGGTCGATGATGAATTCGTCGGGCCGATCAATCTTGGTCGCATCGCGGTTGGCTGAGACGTACCACAGCACGACTTTGTCGCCCTTGCGGATGGATTGGCCGCCGAGCGTCGTGTCTTTAGTCGCGGTGCGACGCATATGCATGAGCGGTGTTTGATAGCGAATGATCTCCGACACCATGCCGGGCACTAGCGAGTGATCGGCGCGCAGCTTGTCGTACTCCCCGGGATTTTCGTTCAGCATCAAGACGCCACCAGAGATGGAGTTTCTGGTGGTGTCGTTACCGCCCACGATTAACAGTATTAGGTTGCCCAACAGTTCCATGGGATCCATGTTTTGGAAGTGTTTGGAATGCGCCATCAGCGTGATGAAATCGTTAGCGCCTTCGAGTGACCGTTGCGCGCGCTCATTCCAGATTTCGGTAAACGCTGCTAAGCACTCGTTCAGCGCTGCTTGGCGCTCTTCTGCAGACACGCTGTCATCGCCGGCGATCTCTTCGCTGGCGGTCGCCATGTCAGACCAGTAGGTCAGCTTGCGGCGCTGTTCAAACGGAAAGTCGAACAGGGTAGCGAGCATCTGCGTGGTCAGCTCAATGGACACGCGGTCCACCCAGTCGAAAGTTTCGCCGATGGGTAGCTCATCCATGATCTTGCCAATGCGCCGGCGAATCAGCGGTTCCAGCTTGGCGAGATTTTGCGGCGTGACCGCCGGCATCACGGCCTTTCGTTGCTGGTCGTGTATCGGCGGATCGGAGGCAATGAACTGCTTAACGGTGAAGTTCGGGTCTTGGTCACCGATCACAATGGCCGGCTCTGACGAAAAGGTCTCGTGGTCATTCTCCACGGCCATGATGTCGTCATAACGGGTGACGGACCAATACGGCCCAAACGTGCTATTGGCACAATAGTGAATGGGCGCTTCGCGCCGCAATCGCTCGAAATAGGGCCAATGCCTGTTCGCCTCGTAGAGGGACGGATTGGAAACATCAATTTCGGACAAAGGGATGCTCTGGGGGTCGGACAACGAGACGACTTCACTCACAGGGGGCTCCTAGTAGATACCACGAGGCGCTAGGGTACGTTATTGCGTTTTACGTATCAATACTACGCATAATTTCCCGATGCTGGGTTGAAATGTACAGAGCGGGTGACCTTAGGTGTCGAGAAGTGCACGAGGGCCGCTGAATTCTGCTGGAAACCACTGTCGACTCGTATTACTATCTATCCTAAATAGATGGTAATACATTTGCAGGGAGTACAGCTCTTGAAACGGACAATAATGCGTTCACCAAACCCTGACGCGCCCGCAGAGTTTGGGCAGTTCGCCTTCTTGGCCGGAGAGTGGGACTGTGAAAGACGCCAGCTTTTAGACAGCGGCGATTATGCGGAGCCAACGCATGCGCGACTGGTTGGAACGTATGTGTTGGATGGGTACGCTTTTCAAGATGACATGCTTGCGCCCTTCGGGCTTGGCTTGGGAACAACCTGGAGAACCTATGATGTAGAAAAGAAGCAATGGGCTTGTCGCTGGTTACAGGCCGGCACTGATACCTCTTTGAGCTTTAGCAACGATTGGTTCTGCGGGAATTTTATTGATGGAGAAATGCGACTGCGTGGTACTGGGCGCAACGAAAAAGGGGAATACGAATTCGACATTTCGTTTAGCAACATTTCGGATACCCAGTTTACTTGGAAGCTTTCCCATTCGTATGACAAGGGCAAGAGCTGGATAAAGGACATCGCTATCATAGAGGCCAGTCGCCGTGACGATGGGCGCAACTGAAGCCGAACCGAAACTCCGAACAGGGAGCCCGCCTGCTCCTGGGAATCTAATCCTATTAGAAGCGTTTCTTAATACTTGGTCCGGTGAGCTAGGAATCGAAGACTTTGAGACCGTAAGGTCCACCGAGGCGTGGATGAGAGGCGCTGGTCTATGGACGGGTGCCCGGACTATCACACAAAAACAACGTCACGAAATACTCAGTTTTCGCGATGCACTCCGCACCTGGATTCTGGACAAGAAAAGCTTTCAGCCGCTTAATGAATTAGTTAGTAACATCACTTTCAAGGCTCAATTTGGAATTGACGGCAATGTTCGGTTTCAGTCAATCGGCAATGTGTACCAGGGAGTCTTGGGCAGGTTGACTGAGGTTATGTCTGAGAGCCAACAAGACGGCACTTGGGATCGCTTGAAGTGTTGCGAATTACCCACATGCGGTTGGGCGTTTTATGACTCAACCCGCAGTCGAACCAAACGTTGGTGTTCAATGAAAACTTGCGGATCGCGGCACAAGGCGAGGGAATACTACAAACGTAAGCGGTAATTTTCGATAGAAATGACAACGTCAGCTTGTGGTTATCAGCGATGCCTTTTCGAATCCAGAACGGGCGGCTGCTTGTCGCTCAGACTTGGAGTAGATCACGAATGACCCTTGAGGTTCTCCCTGCTCGACATTTAGGCATCGATTACCGAAGGCTCCAACCGGCGATCTAGCATAACTACTCCGCATAGGAGTCACCCAGCTTTAGAGGGCTTGAGGAGTTGGTTACTGGTTACCTTCGCGTCTTCGTGACAAGGCTCGAAGAAGCAAGGACCCAAACATCGCCATTGCAATGCCTGTGTGCCACAACAAAATCAAAAGATACACAAACTGCAAATGAGATGCGGTACCAAACGCAATTGCGGCCGCCTGCCCAAGGAGCAGCGTTGACGCTACCGCCCCTGCTGCATAGGCATCTCGTTTGCGAATCGCATCTCGCTGGCTCGAAGCGAGCGCGCGCAGCATCTTGGAAGCGGTTAGCCCAAAGTGAATCAGATGAACGACAAGGTAGAGCAGGCTTGACACGAGCCAGAGCTGGCGGCCTCCTTCAAGGAGTGGCGCCAGGACCTGAGGCACTAGCGCGAAGGCGACCACAAGCCCTGATGTCAGCAGCAAGGCAACTAGATGGTCGCGTTCTCGCTGGCTCAAGGATCGCTCGCTCACGGCCCACACGATGCCACTGAAGCCCGCCACAGCGATGCCAACTTCGGCGAAATTTTGAAGAGTATCTAACACTCTACGTCCTCCTGCCTCATCGAAACAAAGAGTACACGATGACCCGCGAATGTCCGAGAAGGGTCGACCTCGCTCTTGTGATTCTCGGGCAATGGGCCGCTGTTTGAGACTGCGCTCTTTATTGAGATTATTGCGCCTATTCGTTGCGTGGCGAGCGGTTCAACCTGGGCGAGACTTGGCGCTACAATAGATCGGTCTTGTTACTGGCTGCACACCCATGGTTACTCGTATGGCGTCCGGAGTATTAATACTGCTTCTCGCAAGCTTGGGGTTCGCTGAAAGCAGCGTCAGTGCCACCCAAAAAGAGATTGATAGAACTGTTTGGAAAGAGTTTCAGAGCGCGTTTGAGCGACTGGACGGCGAGGCGCTCAATGCGGTTTACGCAGACACGGTACTGCGGGTAACGCCAGAAGGGCTCGATACGAACAGCAAATTCAAACTAACCAATGGGTCGCGCTTTAAGGAAAACATTACAAACGGTGATCGTATCTCTCTGGACTTCTGGTTTGATAGCCGCCACACGAATATGACGACATCCTACGACGTGGGTTTTTATAGAGTGAGCGTGACCACTTCATTGGGGGCAACAACGCATTTCTACGGTCAATTCCACATTGTGCTTCGAAAAATCAAAGATCATTGGAAGATCGTGCAGGATTGGGATACCGCGTCGATTGGCGGTCGTCCCATTACCGCCGAAGATTTTGCTCGGCAGTCGCCTGTTGAGTTTTAGTCGGACCCAACAGCCTGGCAATGTTCGTATAAGTCGAGGATCCATCTTCTTCACAATCGGCTGCGGATGGTCAGTTGTGCCGCATGATGTGTACTGGACTACCCGAACGTTGCGTTTTCCCCTTAGCCGACGTTCTCCGTTGCACGCGCTTTGGCCGAATAGGGCCACAAGCGGAAGTACAGATGTTGAACCAAGCCCTGTCAGGAATCATGATACTCTGCCAGTAGCGAGGTTACCGATGCGAAAACTGTGCCTTTCAGTTTGTTTTGCCGGTCTGACTATTCCTAACGTCTTCGCGGTCAATTCATTGGATCACGAGCAGATCATGCATGTCATAGATGCTTATTACGATGGAATGACGCGTGGTGATCCGAAAGTCTTGGACGACGTGCTACACGACAAGTGGCACCTGAAGACACTCGGCGGACCAGCGGATGACCCGCTGCTTGTGGGCGGCAAACGAGAGTACATAAAAATGTACACCGGAAAAAAGCAACCCAAATACCCCGATGATCGCCACATCACATCAATTGACATCGCAAACAACAGCCTTGCCATTGTCCGAATCGATAGCCCCTCCAGAAAGCACACAGTGTTTTTCACATTAGTGAAAATTGGGGGATTGTGGTCGATGACGAGCAAGGCATTCATTGCTGAGAAAGAAGCGAATCAATACAGCGTTGCCCGCGACTGATCGATTCACGCACGTCTACTGTGGGCCGACTAGAGGCGTTTGGGAATCCATTCTGAACGGCGGCTTTCCCAATGCCGATATTCGTCAAACTGAGGTGCGTCGCCGCCGATGTGGTCCCAAGGTGCTTTCGATCCCACATACAACTGCTTCTGAATCTCTACGCCGGGGTCTCCATCTACGCAGCCAAGAGTAAGCACACGGTACTCACCTTTCCACATCGAAAGTATTGAACCGCAACTGGCACAGAACCCCATTTTGCGGCCATCACTTTCTTCCCAGATGCAAAGGACGTCGTCACTTGTCCATCTGAACGCGCTGACCGGTTGAATCCACAACCAATCTGCGCCGTCCGCTAAACCAGGTTTGAACTAGCCCATCTACGCAACCTCTAGGCCTCGATCCCCAATATCTTGATGCGATAACTCAACGTTGATGGCTTCAGCCCCAGGCGCTCTGCTGCACCACCTTTGCCGGATACCTTGCCTTTCGAAAGTCGCAGCGCTTTAAGGATGTTGTCGGCCTCCAGGTTTCGCAATTCCTGCTCAGTCAAAATGGATTCCTCGTTCTTTTCTTCTGCAGCAGCGGGTACCTTGCGCTCGCTCGGCGCTCCCCCCTCACTCCGACTCTCCGGAAACGCAACCTCCAACGCCAATCGAGGCCCCTGGCTCAATATGACGGCCCGCTCCAATACGTTTTTCAACTCGCGAATGTTGCCGGGCCAGTCATGATCGATCAGGCGTTGCAATTGGGCTCGACTTAGCTGTGGCGTTGGCCTGCGCAACTGTTTGCTATGGAGTTCGATGAAGTGCAGTGCCAAGGGCTCGATGTCGGCGACCCGTTCCCGCAACGGCGGTACGTGCAGGGGGAAGACGCTGAGCCGATAGTAGAGGTCTTCGCGAAAGCGGCCTGCTTGCACTTCCTGCTCTAAGTTGCGATTGGTGGCAGCGATAACGCGCACGTCCACGCGCACGGTTTTGTCTTCACCCACCCGCTCGAACTCTTGTTCTTGCAGCGCGCGTAATAGTTTGCCCTGCAATGGCAATGGAATCTCGCCCACCTCATCTAAGAATAGGGTTCCTTGGTTGGCGAGTTGCAGGCGACCAACTCGGTCTCGGTGAGCGCCGGTGAACGCGCCTTTAACGTGGCCGAAGAATTCCGACTCAAACAGTTCGTCAGGAATAGACGCGCAGTTCACTTTTACCAGCGGCTGGTCGGCGCGTTGGCTCTTATCGTGTATCGCTCGCGCAATCAGCTCTTTACCGACGCCGGATTCTCCTAAGATCAACGCCGTTGCCGGAGTGTCGGCTACCGCATCAATCTGTGCCAGCGTTCGACCCAGGGCTTCGCTGTCTCCTAGGATGTCGCCAAAAGCGGAGCTGGTATTTATTTCATCACGCAGATAGTCGCGTTCGAGAGCGAGCGCTTGCGTTAATCGATTGATCTCCTCAAACGCCATTTCTCGCTCACGTTCGTTGCGCAGGCGCTCAGAAACATCCCGAAACACCACAACTGCGCCTTGTATCTGGCCCTGCTCAACAATAGGTGTGCTGGTGTAGTCCACGGGTATGCAGTGGCCATCGACGTGCCAGAACACTTCATTGGTCACTCGATGCACTTCGCCGTCGCGCAGCGCTGCGTATATGGGGCACTCCTCTCTGGGGTAAGGGCTGCCGTCGGCGTGAGAGTGATGATGCAGATCGTGCAGAAGCGTCTGCGCTAGTTGGTCCTCGCTCCAACCCAGCAGCCGGATGGCTGCCGCATTGGCGAACGTGGCTCGGCCATCAGCATCGATTCCGTATATGCCTTCACCCGCGGCGTCGAGGATGAGTTGATGTTGCTTTTGCGCTTGTTCTGGGGTGACGGGCATCTGTCCAAACTAACAAAAATTTGAAAATGATTCTCAATATTTCGTAATTCGCAAAATTTTGAGAATCGCTGAAACCCGTAACTTACTGATAGTAGGCGGGTTAGAGGTTGGCACGGAAGCTGCTCTAAGAGAGGGGAGATCAGAGATATGTGTTCGCAACCCAACCCCCCAATCTTCCAAGGAACCGCACAATGCCCAATCTAACCCTGTATCGACATCCTCTCTCCGGCCACTCCCACCGAGTTGAGTTGCTGTTGTCTCTGCTTGATCTACAGGTTGATGTCGTCGATATCGATCTCATGAACGGTGAACAGAAAAGCCCTGAATTCTTAGCCAAGAATCCGGCTGGTCAAGTGCCGGTACTTGAAGTCGACGGACAGCCGATCGCTGACTCGAACGCCATCTTGGTTTACTTGGCCACCCGGTTCGATGGCACCAACACCTGGCTACCCACTGATCCCCAAAGCGTTGCTGCAGTGCAGCGCGCCCTGACCCAGGCGGCGGGCCCCTTAGCGCAAGGCCCGGCGACGGCACGCCTGATTACCCTATTTGGCGCGCCGTACGATGCAGCCACTACCTTAATCGCCGCTCATCGCTACTTGGAGAGCTTGGAAGAGCGCCTTAGCCAACACCACTGGGCGGCAACAGATCAGCCAACGATTGCTGATGTCGCGCTCTATGCCTATGTCGCTCATGCGCCAGAGGGCAACGTATCGCTGGCGGACTATCCAGCGATTCGACTCTGGCTAAACCGAATCGAAGCTCTGCCGGGATTTGTCCCCATGCAGAAATCAACTGTCGGCCTAGCCGCATAGCGAGACACATCATGGCTCATCAATTTGCCAAGTTAGCCTTCACCCCCAGCGTGCGCGAGTTGCAGCTTGTGCACGGCAGCCGAGCAAATTACGCGCCTATGGATAATGGCGAAGACTACAACCATCGGCTCGGTGCGCGTGAACGGGAGTTCATTGTCGCCCGTGATAGCTTTTACCTGGCTAGCGTCAGCGAAACCGGCTGGCCGTACCTGCAGCACCGCGGCGGACCCGCTGGCTTCATGAAAGTGCTTGATGACCGCACGATCGGCTTCGCGGACTACTCCGGTAATCGCCAATACGTGAGCGCGGGCAATTTTCGAGGCGACGACCGGGTCGCGCTGTTCTTCATGGACTATCCCAATCGCCGTCGCTTGAAAATGTTGGGCCGGATGCAAATGGTCGATGCGGAAGATCCTGCGCTCGTGGCGCAGGTAGAAGATCCGGACTACCCGGCTCAGGTAGAACGCATCGCGACTATTCGGGTGGAAGCTTTCGACTGGAATTGCCCACAGCACATCACCCCGAGATTTACGGATGTGGAACTCGGCCGGCGCATGGAGCAACCGGCTGAGAGCGTTGCGGCTTCGGCGCCTGCCTCGAATCATACGATACAGCAGATAAGTGCCGATACACCCGTTGTGGGTGAGGGCCCATTGTCGCTGTGCGTTAGCGGCATGCGGCAGTTAACGCCAAGCGTACGAGGGTTTGAGTTACGCCACGCAAACGGCGAAGCGTTGCCAGAGTTTGCTCCTGGTTCGCACATCGTCGTGCCGCTTCGGCTGGGCAATGGCGAGCTAACAGACCGGCACTACTCAATTGCTTCGGACCCCGCCCGGCGGGATGTATGGGAGATAGCCGTGCAACGGGAAGACGCTGGCTTGGGCGGTTCGCGTGCGCTCCACCAGCAGTGGCAACTCGGCACGCAGTTTCGTACGGCACTGCCGATCAATCATTTTGCCCTGCATGAGGATTCGCGGTCGACGGTCTTGATTGCCGGTGGCATAGGCATCACGCCAATCAAGGCAATGGCTCATGAACTGAGCAACCGCCAAGCAGATTTTGTCTTGCACTACGCGGGGCGCAGCACCGCACAAATGGCGTTTCGTGAGGAACTGACACAGCTCCTTGGCGAGCGTCTGGTCCTAGCGAACTCGGCGGACAATAACCGCTTGAACTTGGAGGCCATCTTCAACACTGCTGGCCCTGATGCGGTGTTCTATCTGTGCGGACCTGATCGGCTCATTGGCGCTGCACTTAAGGCTGCGAAACATACGGGTGTAGCTCGTGAACGCGTGCAAATCGAGTCCTTCGTATAGTGGAGGTGGTCACTGTGGCTGAACAGATAATTCAACGCCAACCGCTGCCGCCCTTTGGCCATTCAGACGCGATCCAAAAAGTGAGAATGGCGGAAGACGCTTGGAACCAGCGTGATCCTTACCAGGTCTCCTTAGCGTATACGGTAGACAGCCGCTGGCGTAACCGAGATAAGTTCATCAATGGTCGGGACGAAATTGTCGAATTTCTGAGCAAGAAGTGGGCGCAAGAACGTGAATACCGACTTATTAAGGAGTTATGGGTGTTTGCCGGGCATCGCATTGCCGTGAGGTTTGCGTACGAATGGTGCGATGACCGTAATCAATGGTACCGAAGCTATGGCAATGAGAACTGGGCGTTCGATGAGAACGGCCTTATGGCCATTCGCCATGCGAGCATTAACGATCTACCGATCGCTGAATCGGAACGCCTACTTTTGTGGCCACAGGGCCCGCGACCAGAACGGCATAGTGGACTGAGCGATTTGGGTTTGTAGGCGTGCTCGCGAGTTGCCGAGCGCAATTCGCGTCAGCCAATCTAAGGCGTGTACCAAATCGGCGACGTGTATGCTCGCTCTTGAGTGGTCATCGGAACGTCTGCTGGCATCGAAGTGCCGAAGAACTTGGCGTCATAGGCGGGCCAACGAGGTGTGGGAATTTCAATGACCCGTACATAGTAGAAGGCAGCCTGGGTTGCCTCGAACTCAGGATCTTGCCAGACAACTTCGAGAGCCGCAGCGCCAATGCTGTTCGTGTACGTCGCATTTGCGACATCCACGGTGCTGGTTAGTTGACGGGCCTTACCGCGACGCTTGGGAACTTTACGACCATCAGAGAGCGCAACGTCAAACACTTTTTCTGCTGTTTCTCCCGAGGCGGTGACCCATCCCTTGACGACTTGTACTCGGTCTAGATTGGCGCCGATGGGGTCTTTGAGTGCGCTGATTAGGAAGCTCGGTGACTCATTGCCATTGCGCACAGGTAGGTTCCCACCCATAGGCACACCGTTGGCGTAACCTCTTGCAACCCAATCGGGCTGGCTTAAGTCTTCGGGCGTAAAGCCCCAACCGCCAAACATCCGCACGCTCATGCGCGGCCCGGTGGTGGCATAGGTTTCCTTGCGTTTGAGTGCCGCGAAGATCGATGCGCGGGTATTTTCTTGGGCCCAGACCGCCGCGTAGCCAGAAGCCGCCATCTCCCACTCGAGCTGAATGATGTCCGGGATGTTTACAAAGCGTTCCGTGGCTCGCGTTGCGCTGGGTTCATGCCAGCTGAACTTGCCCCAGAAGTTGTTTTCGTCTGCCGAAGGAATTCCGGTATGGGAGTCCGTGCTGCCAATCATGCCGAACTGGTAGGGATTGGCGCCGCTGCTTGCGAACAGCGCTAAGCCTCTGCGTAGTGCCGGGCGTGCATACTCACCGGCGAACATGCTGTCTTCGTGGGGCCGACTGTTGCTAAACCCGGCAAAGCGGTCCCAGGATTCATAGTCCGCAAACTCATCGTTGGGAGAGACAAAGGGGTGCGTTTCGCTGTCTCCTTTGAATTGGGTCACCTCCATCAATGGCTCCCAGCGATTGCGGTCTTGCGCGTAGCCGGGGGTGATTGCCTTACCGTTTGAATCGGTCATCGCAAACATCAAACCGGCGCTGACGTTGCTGTTGTGTGGAATGGCCAGTATCTGCCCGCCGGTTTGCTGTTCGTAGTTGGCCATGTAGCGCCATAGCTCGGTAGGGTGTTCGCCGTCGTAGGAGCTAAAGGGCACAACTTGATTGGCCTGTTCTGCTGCATCGGCAAAAATCACGATGCGGTGCATGTTGCCGCCGCCAACCGAGGAGCTCCATTCATAGCCGATGAATGCCGTGAACTTTCCCGGCTGGTTGTAGTTGTCGGCGTTGGCGGTTACCCGCTGCCACACAGATTTGGTGTAATCCGGGCTGCCCAATAGATCTTTTCGATCGCGCAAGGAATTGCCGAACTCAACCAGAATTTCGGCCGCTTCTTCGGGCCCGGCTTGGTACATCTCGTACCAGCGACGGCCGGTCTTGGTTGCTAGCAGGCGAGGATCGGCGGCCGCCAAACCAGGGAACAAGCCCATGGTTTCGGCGTGATCCGCCGCAACCAAAAAGTCTAGCGGTCGGTTCAAGCGTACCGGCATACCATTGTGCGCGACCACGGTTTCGCCCCGAGCCAACCGATAGGCCTCGTCCGGGCCAAACTGACGGTTCCCGCCTGCGGCTGCGTCCACGGATAGATTGGTATGTAAGTGAGTATCACCCCAAAGCAGGACTGTCGGGTGGCTTTGGCCGACCGCAGGTGAGTAGACAGGCCCAGGCGCTTCTTTTGCAGGTAACGCTGTGGCTATGCCACAGAGCAATAGCGCGTACAGGCTACGAAACCATTCGCATTGCATCCACAGGTTCCTAATCGAATCGGATAGCCGCAGAGATTAACCCGAATCGGGCGCTTGTTGCTCAGGATCCGCCAGAGAATTTGATCGGCAGATGATCCGGTCCGTTTAACGTTGCGTACGGGAAAGGCACGATCTCGCCGTTGGCGGAAAACTCGGGCACTCGACGCATGAATTCTTCAACAAACACCTTGCACTCCAGGCGAGCCAAAGGTGCGCCAAGACATTTGTGCAAGCCTTGTCCAAACGTCATGTTGCGGCGCAGCGTGCGTAGATCTCGTTCGATGTTGAAGGTGTTAGGGTCCTCGAACACTTCTGGATCGCGATTTGCTGAACCCCACATCAAACAAATCTTCGAGTCTGTGGGAACATCGAGCTCCCCCAGTTTGATTGTCTCGTTGTTTGTGCGGAACAGGCCATGAACCGGTGCCTCATAACGCAGTACTTCTTCAATGGCGTTGTCCATGAGTTCTGGATTGGCCTTCAGCTTGGCGAACTGATCGGGGAACTCCAGCATCAGTTTGACGAAGTTGGCGATCAGGTTCGTGGTCGTCCCACTGCCGGCGACCAACAAAAATAGAGCGAAGCTCAGCATTTCTGCCATGCTGATTCGCTCGCCATCGACCCGACCTTTGGCCAGCAGCCCGATCAAATCGTTACCTGGGTCTTCGCCAGCCATGTCTTTGTCTACTTTGGCCTGAATGTGCGGAACGAAGAACTCCTGTAAGGCCCGTACAGAGGCGGCGCGAGTCTTCTCCAACTCGTCATTGCCTGGGTCAATGAATACCGAACCGGCCAGTACGACGACCCATTCTCGAAGCTGTTTATGGTTGGCCTCGTAATCAAGATCGAGCATGTTGCAGATCACCCACATAGGGATTGGGACGGCGATGTCTTGCACGATGTCGCATTCGCCTTTGGGCAGTAACTCATCGAAGAGTGATGTAACGAACGCCCGGATGCCGTCTTCCATGCCGGCGATGAGGTCTGGGGTGAAGGCAGTAAGAATGGCCTGCTTCTGCTTGCCGTGTAGCGGTGGATCAGCGCTGACCAGAACGGCACCGGCGCCGGGTTCTGCGTAGCTCGGTCCAGGTCCGTACTTAACGGAGAAGGTTTCGTTGTCGCGCACAATGTTCTGGATGTCGGTAAACCGAAAAACCGAGTACCAGCCGAGCTTTTCGGATTTATGGAACGGGCACTGTGACTGCATGCGCGCGAATGTGGCCGCGGGGTTGTGCTGGAAATCGTCGCTATAGAAATCGAAGTCGTCGCTCATGCTCGCCCTCCAATAGGCGCATTTGTTGGGCGAGCTTGCTTAAAGGAAGCCGCCACAGGAATCGGTAAGAGGAAAAGGCCGTAGTGATTAGGCATCGACCAATCCTTGAATCTGCGTAGCCCAGGTTTTGATGATTGTCGCCCGGTGTCGCGTGCCCAACGCATCAACTTCGACCACGCGTTTTAGTACGTCGAATCCCATTAACGCGGAGATGATCAACGCCGAGCGTTGCTTGGCGTGCCTACCGCCGATGTAGGCGGCAAACTTGTTGATAAATTGGGACTCAAGAATGTGCTTTATGTGCTCACTAACCTCTGGGCTGCCGATGGAGTGGAGCATGGCGATGGTTGCATCAAATCCAGCGCCGCTGCGTTTTTTAGCGGCAAAGTGCTTGGCCAGTCTCAAGCCCAATTCTTCTTTGGGTCCTTGTAGCAAAGCATCGAGGCCCACTTCACTGTTGAAGATGGCCTCGAACAGTTGCTGCTTTGAGCCGAAATAGCGTTTGATCAACGCTTGATCGACACCGGCCGCGCTGCAGATTTCTCGTAAGCCGGCCCCGTCATACCCTTTAGCAGTGAATAAATTGCCGGCAGATTCCATGATTCGCCGGCGAGTGGCTTCGGCGTCTCTGCGAACGGGGGTTCTACTAACCGGGGCGCTGTTCATGTGCCGCTAGTCCTCAAGTTGTCTCTATAAGTCAGCACCTGTTGACATAGATTAGCATCCGCGTATTCTGCATGGCAATAGGCAAAGCAGATTCGCATCAATTGCGCAGGGAATCGGTTTATGTATGAACATGTGCTAAGTCCGATCGACATCGGCGGGGTTGCGGTTCCGAATCGCGTCGTGCGCACGGCGCACGCCACTGGTATTGGTGGCGGCCAAATGAGTGACGACTTGATTGAATATCATGCTTCCCGAGCTCGTGGCGGTGTTGGCTTGACCATCCTAGAGATACTTTCGGTGCACCCATCGAGTCCCGCGACGCTCAACGTTTTTGATCCGACTTTACCTACGGGCTACGCCAAGCTCATGGCGGCCTGCGAGCCCCATGGCATGAAAGTGTTCCAGCAGATTTGGCATGCTGGCCACAACGGCTCGCCACTGGATGGCAGCCCGCCCTGGTCTGCGTCCGACATTCCGAGCCCCCAGGTCGGCGTCGTACCGCGGCCCATGAGCAAGGCTCAGATCGATGAGATGATCGAAGCCTATGCGAACACGGTAAAACTTTGTCGCGACAGTGGTTTGCATGGCGTTGAGATCCACGGTGCCCATGGCTACCTGCCGCAACAGTTTCTTTCGGCCAATACCAATAAACGAGAAGACGAGTATGGCGGCAGCCTAGAGAATCGCATGCGCTTCTTGGTTGAGATCATGCAGGCGTGTTTTGACATCGCGAAAACTGATGGCTTTGCCATCGGCGTGCGTCTAGCCGCAGATGAGACTGCGGGTGGTATTGGGCCTGAAGAGAATATTGCCGTTGTAGAAGCGTTAAAAGCTGCTGGGCTCGCGGACTTTGTGAATGTCTCCCTTGGCAACTACCACAGCTTTCCCAAATTGATCGGCGGAATGCACGAACCGGTGGGCTATGAGCTAGAGACAGCTGTGCCGGTCACGCAGCGTTCAGATGTACCAACTATTGTGACCGGCCGATTTCGGACGATGGAAGAAGTCGAGCAGGTCATCCGTATGGGGCAGGCGGATCTCGTAGGCATGACCCGGGCCACCATCGCAGATCCGGATTTGGTCAATAAAACCAAACAAGGCCAAGAGGAGCGCGTGCGCCCCTGTATTGCCTGCAATCAAGGCTGCGTTGGCCAGCTGTTGGGCCCAGAGCGCAAAGTAGGCTGTGCCGTGAATGCCGCAGCAGGGTTTGAACGCACTCTGGGCGATGACAAGCTGCAACCCGTTGACCAGCCCAAGCATGTGGTGGTGATCGGCGGTGGGCCGGCGGGCATGGAGGCAGCCCGCGTGGCCGCGAAACGCGGACATCGCGTGACCTTAACCGAGGCCATGCCAGGCCTCGGCGGTACGCTTGCGCTCGCGGCAAGAGCGCCGACTCGGCAACAGTTCAACGACATCGTTCATTGGCTGTCTGAGGAGGTGTACGCGGAAGGCGTTGAAGTTCGACTCTCTACCTACGTTACCGAGAGCGACCTCGAAGCGCTGCAGGCTGACGCATTCATTGTGGCAACCGGTGCAGAACCGCGACTGGACGGTGTGCAGATGTCGCACCCGGGTGAGCCCATTGAGGGCATCGAGCTAAAGCATGTCATCTCCAGCAACGATTTGTTTTCTCAGGCTGAAGTACAGGGCACTCACGCGCTGGTCATTGATGATGTTGGTCACTACGAGGGGCTCGCTGCTGCAGAGCATCTGGTGAATCACGGCGCTAAAGTGACCATGGTGACTCGTCTGCCCACCCTGGCACCGGGTGTTCGAACGGCGCTCATGACGGACCCGGCACTGGAACGCTTAGCATCGAAGCCCTTCACCTACCATGTGGGCACGCGTGTGCTGAAAACCGACGGTCAGTCCGCGTCTTTGCAGGCGGTAACGGGCGGCGAAGCGTGGTCCGTGAATACAGACAGCGTCGTATTTGTTTCACTAAATCGGCCGCGCACTGAGATTGTTGGTGCATTGCAGGCCCAGGACCTGCCGCATAGCGTTATCGGCGATGCTAATTCGCCGCGCTTTCTCGTACGAGCTGTTGCTGAAGGAAACGCGGCTGGACGAACCGTATAAATCGTTACCTAGCGCGCGGCTGTGTGACTCGTCTGCCTTAGCTATACTGGCTTTTTGCAATATTCGGTGAGCTGATGGCAATGGGTCCTTTGGGGCGAGTAAAGTGAGCGTGCGCTTGGTCGCTCTGGACATCGACGGCACGCTGCTTGCGCCCGGCGTTACCCATACGGCATTGCCCGATCCCGCAATGACCCGGGTGATCGCAGAGCTAATTGAAGCCGGAGTCGTCATGGTGCTGGCGACGGGACGCATGTTTCCGGGCACCGCGCGCATTGCCAATCATCTGGGCATTACCAATCCACTCATCTGCCAGCAGGGCGCATCGACCCACGACCTGCACGGTCAGGTCCTGCATCGTTGTTCGATTGACCAAGAAATCGCCCATGAACTTGCCCTGTTCGCCCAAGAAGAAGACTGGCCCTATGCCTGGTTTGATGCGGAGCGCTATCTGGTTTCGGCCCCAAACCCGGCGTCGCAGCACTTTGCTGATGTGTCTTGCATTGAGATCGAGCACCACGAGGCCCCGCAACATTCCGGGGTGATAGCTTCGGGTATCGACATCATTAGCACCGTAGACCATTCCAGCGAGATTCATGGTCACCTTGAGGAACGCTACGGCGCGCGCGTGGAATTGCTGGACTTCTCCTCGGTCACCGCCGTGCATTCGGCCGATGCGAGCAAAGGCAACGCCCTGGCCATGCTCGCTGACGATCTGGGCATCGATCGCTCAGAGGTTATGGCCATCGGTGACAGTGCGAACGATGCATCCATGCTCAGTTGGGCTGGCCATGGGGCGGCACCTGGGCACTGTGATCGCTATGCCCGTGCCGCTGCTGATGAAGTGGTTGCTGGAGCGGGGGTCGACGGGGTGGCTGCATTGCTGCAAGAGGTGCTCCGGTCCCAAGCTGTCTAGGCTGCTCCCATGTTTATCGGTGGGCAATCTGGCCCTGCGACCATGCAGACGTTAACGTTGATGCACCTATATATAGAGGGAGGAAGCGCAAGTGTCGGATGAACTCATGCACCCAGTGGGTGACGATCCCGCCTGGAGCGAAAGCTATTACTTCAACTTTGTCGATCCGCAGTCAAAGTTGGGCATGTTTACTCGCATGGGGTTTCGGCCGGGTAATGGCTGGGCGGATGCGTTACACGTCGTTTATCTCCCGGGCAAGAGAGTCGCTTTTACCTATGGTCGTCGAGAAATAGAACCGGACCTTGCGATCTACGACAACGACTTAGCTGCGGGAAATCTGCGGCTTAGCTGCGTTGAACCGCATAAGCGCTGGCGTATTCACTACCAGGGTCCTGCGCAAGATATCGAAGACGCCGCCATTCTTTTGCAGCGTAGCAAAGCACGACCGGAAAACTGGTTCACGGCAACAGAGCTGGCCATGGACCTAGATTTTGCCTGCCTTACCAAGCCTCACTACGCGGCGCAGGGTAGGCGCGGCCATTTTGAACAGAGCGGGCGGGTAACCGGGCGAATTGAGTTGGGTGGGGAGCAATGGCAGGTTGCCGGATATGGGGTGCGGGACAAGTCCTGGGGTCCGCGTGACTGGGGTGCCGGAGATAGAGCCAGCCTGCCTAAGAGCAACGCTCAGAGCGGCCCGGCACCGTTTGTTAATTGGTTCTCCATGAACTTTGGTACTTATGCGGCGATGGGGGGAGCCTGCAGCCGCACAAGCGATGGCAAAATGCGCGGCGAAGGCTGGTTGCAGCGCGATGGTGTGTCGCTTGCGTTAACCGACGTCGAGATTGAAACCGAATATCGATCGGACTCGATACTGCATAAAGCGGTGCAGTTCCAAGCCACGATTGAAGGGGGCGAGCAGGTGCAGATGACCGGTGAGATCTTGAACGTTTGCCCAACCAAAATCGCCATGCCGGGTGGTGCGACGTTCGTCAACGAAGGGCTCGCGGAGTTTCGCTGGGGCGAGCGCACCGGATACGGCATCGCTGAGCATTGGCATGCGGTGGCGCTGTCGGCATAGCGACGGCGATGAGTGCAGCGTACCGCTGGCTCATCGCCAAAGACAACACGACCCAACGGATGTTGACGTTCTGGAAGTAGGCTACCCGCGCTAACAAGAGAGACTGCCCATGCCTGATTCGATACCCAGTCACGCACAGGTTGTCATCGTCGGCGGCGGTATTGTTGGTTGCAGCGTGGCCTACCACCTCACCAAACTGGGCTGGCGGGAGGTGGTTCTGCTCGAGCGACGTCAGCTCACCTGCGGTACGACTTGGCACGCAGCGGGATTGGTTGCACAACTGCGCGCAACAGAGAATCTAACCAAGCTGGCACGCTATTCTCAGGAACTCTACAAAACCTTAGAGGCCGAAACCGGGCAAGCCACCGGCTTTCGGCAATGCGGGGCCATATCCATAGCAAGTAACACCGAGCGTCTGGAAGAAATTCGTCGTCAAGCCTCCATGGCCTCTTGTTTCGGAGTAGAAGCCAAAGAACTGACGCCGGGGCAAGCGCAAGAACGCTGGCCCTTGATGCACGTTGACGATGTCGTTGGGGCATTCTTTTTTCCCCAAGATGCCCGGACGAACCCCACCGACACCACCCAGGCGCTGGCTAGGGGTGCGCGCATGGGCGGGGCGCAGATCTTCGAGAACGTTGCGGTCACTCGCCTTTTGAGTGCTTACGGTCGCGCCACGGGTGTAGAAACGGAACAGGGCACGATCAACGCAGACTGCGTTGTTAACTGTGCGGGGATGTGGGCGAGGGAGTTAGGCAAAACTGCAGGAGCGCGCGTTCCGCTGCATGCGGCCGAACACTATTACCTGGTCTCCGAACCGATGGACGGTATGCACCCCGATCTACCGGTGCTGCGGGACATGGACAATTTTGCCTATTACCGCGAGGAGACCGGCAAGCTGCTGCTTGGGCTATTTGAACCCGAAGCGGTGCCGTGGGGCCAAAATGGCATTCCCGAAGATTTCTGCTTTGATGAATTGCCGCCCGATTGGGATCGCTTGCATCCGTACCTCGACAGGGCGATGCGGCGCATCCCGGCGCTCGAAAACACGGGTATTCAGTTGTTGTTCAACGGCCCGGAGAGCTTTACCCCAGACGATCGCTATTGGCTGGGTGAAGCGCCGGAAGTGCGCGGGCTATTTGTTGCCGCCGGTTTTAACTCGATCGGCATTCAATCTGCGGGCGGCGCCGGCAAAGTCTTGGCAGATTGGATCGTGCAGGGTCATCAACCCATGGATCTTTGGGACGTGACGACCACCCGCATGATGCCGTTCCAGAACAATGCGAAGTATTTGTTCGATCGGACAAGCGAGTCCTTGGGTCTCTTATACGATATGCACTGGCCGTTCAAGCAGTACACGACGGCGCGCGGTATACGCAAGTCCATTCTGCACGACCGCCTGCTGGCCGCAGGCGCTTGCTTTGGCGAGTTGGCAGGTTGGGAGCGGGCCAACTGGTTTGCCCCGAACGGCGAGCGCGCTGAGTATCACTACAGCTTCGGTCGGCAAAACTGGTTCGCCTGGCATGCAGAAGAACACAGAGCCGTGCGTGAAGGCGTGGGCCTGTTCGATCAAAGCTCATTTTCCAAGTTCATGGTGCAAGGTCGCGATGCCGAATCGGTGCTGAATCGAATCTGTGCCAACAACATTGCGGTGGCAGTTGGGCAAAGCGTCTACACCCAATGGCTGAACGCGCAGGGCACTATCGAGGCGGACCTGACGGTAACTCGAGTCGAAGATCAGGGTTTCTTGATCGTGACCGCGCCAGCCACACACACCCACGTTGAGACCTGGCTGAGCCGCAACATTCCTGGCGAGGCGAATGTGGTGGTTACAGACGTAACGTCCGGCCTCATGTGCATTAACATCCAGGGACCCCGCTCACGGGCTCTGCTCAGCGCGGTTAGCGACCAGGACTTTTCCAGCGCTGCGTTCCCGTTTGCATCGCTGCAGGAGCTGGAGATTGGCTACGCCACAGTAAAGGCGCTGCGTTTGACCTATATGGGTGAGCTTGGGTGGGAGCTCTACGTTCCCACAGAGTTTGGCCCTCACGTTTACGATGTGCTCATTGCGGCCGGCCAGGCTTTCGAATTGAGGCACTGCGGTTACCACACTTTGCAGAGCCTGCGATTGGAAAAGGCATACCGGGAGTATGGCCATGACCTGGGCTACGACGAAACACCCGTTGAAGCAGGGTTGTCTTTCGCCTGCGATTTTGAAAAGGCATCGGGTTTTATCGGCAAAGAAGCACTGCTGCTACAGAAACAGCAGGGCGTCAAAAAACGTTTGGTGCAGTTTCTGCTGGAAGACCCTGAGCCGCTGCTGTACCACGCCGAGCCGATCTACCGCGACAGTGTGCTCTGCGGTTACACCAGCTCGGCGATGTACGGCCATACCCTTGGCGCATCCGTCGCCCTGGGTTACGTAAAGAATGAAGCGGGCGTGGATGCCGACTACGTGCGAACTGGATCCTACGAGATAGAGGTGGCGGGGAAGCGCTACAAAGCACAACCCGCCTTGCGTCCCCTATACGATCCGAAGTCCGAGCGGATAAGGGTGTGATTGGGGCGGGCTGCTACTTGAGAAAAAGATTGGACTAGAGTCCAGATTAAGATTAGACTCCAGTCTAAATATTGTTGGTCTAAAGCCCATGCAGTCCAAGCGTGCGCAAAATCGACTGGAACAACAGGAGCGAATACTCGACGCCGCTCGGTTGGCGTTCGCCGACAAAGGCGTAGACCGAGTAACGATGAGCGAAATCGCCAACGCGGCTGGAGTGGCGCGGGCCACGGTGTTCAACCACTTTCCTTCGAAACATGCCCTAGTTGAGGCAATCACCACCGACATCCTGCAGTACCTGCGTGACATGTTGGCACGGGCCTTGGCAGCCGATGACGCAACGCCGGTGCCCACCATCATTCGCGCTTTCTTCCAGCATATGGGCCTCGGCATTGAGGCATACCAGAGCTTTTACAGTGGCATGTTCAGGCAAATCATCGGTATTCAGCTGGGCTTGGATGAAGGCAATACCGCACAACGGATGCGCCAAGAAAGCCTTGATCTACTCGAACAGCTCATGCGCCGTGGCCAGATCAACGGCGAGCTAACAGTAAAAGTAAAACCGAGGGTTCTAGCGGAGGCTTTTGACAGCTTGTCGAACGGCACAATCGTGCATTGGTTGTACGAAGACGTGACTGATTCGTTGGTCAAACGCATGCAAGATGCTGCAGAGGTGTTGCTTGCACCCGTTGCGCTTGGCGCTTACCAAGTGCCTCCGATCTCCTTACCAGAACTCGCTCCAGGGCCGCATAACCCAGCAGGAAACCTCCCACCTGCCGACGCTTGAGGAATTCAACATGAGAAATGGTGATACCGCTTCCATCAATTCCCTTCCAACTGCCAAACCAAAAAATCGTTGGCGCCGGGCTTGGCGCGCGTTGCGCGAACTTCTCGACGATCCCAGCGATACCGCAAAGGCGCAGGATGTTTTCATGGCCATCGGTGCGACTGACTTCGAACGAAATTATCAACGATTTCTTCTGAGCCGATCAGGGCAGCCCATGTCCCAGTGCACGTCGCTTGTCGAATCGTTGTCTGACCGCCAGTCTCTTGAGCTGCTCCCCGAGGGGAGTCTTGGGCGTTGCTACCTCGACTATCTGGACGCCAACGGCTTCGAACCACTCTCGTTGATTGAGCTCAGCAGGGGAACGCAGGATCGCTGGGAGCGAGAGGAGGGCATCGCGCCGCGCGACAGTCAGCACATTTGGTTTAGCGATCGAATGGCGCTATGTCACGACCTTTTTCACGTTGTCTCCGGATATGGTACCGATAATGTGAACGAAGCGGCGCTGTTGGTTTTCTCGCAACCGCAACTCCAGGGCAAAGCCAATGCGCTGCTTACCTTCGGCGCTACGCTAAAGCTGTATCGCGAGCATGGTTTTGTTTGGTTGCGCTATGCTTATCAAGCTTGGTGTCGAGGTCGGCGAGCACGATGGCTCCCTGCGTTTCCTTGGGAAGAAACGTTGTCGCTGCCTCTGGCTACGGTGAGGTTTCTCGCCGATATTGAACCATTGACTCCAAACCAGGGGTTTGCTGCAACCCACAATCGACCACCCCCCTAGCGTGCTGTTGTGGATGCGGGCACCCGGGAATCCAGGTACATCTTCACCGAGATTTCCTGGTTTGACGCCATCGTTTATGCATTGCCCGTGTGCGCGGTATCTGCGCCGGTCTTTCTGATTCAGACTTACTTCTTAAACTTCGCCACCGACGTTCTACTGATTGCACCTGCCACCGCCGGGGTATTATTCGCTGCAGTACGCGTCTGGGATGCTGTGAGCGATCCGATAGTTGGCTATTGGAGCGATCGCTCGCGAAACGCCCTGGGTAAACGACGCCCTTGGATGTTGGTATCTGCACCCATGTTGCCCATCGCTTGTTTTGCGGTGTGGACTCCGCCGGTAGTGGATTCAAGCGCTGAGCTCGTGGCCTGGGTGGGGGCTTCGTTGTTCCTTTTTTATACTTTCGCAACCGCTTGGTCGGTGCCACACACGGCGCTCGGCATTGACCTGACGAGGAGTGAACACGTACGTCGTAGGGTGTTCGGTATGCGCTTCGTCGCGAGCATTGCTGGTGTCATTGGTGCTTTTACCGCAATGCAGCTTATCGTCAACGATCCGTCCCCAAGAGATGCCGCCCAACGACTGGTGCTTGTTTCGCTTCCCGTTCTTGCGCTAGTGCTGTTGTTGCCGCCTTCGATTCTCTCAGAACGTACAGCCCCGAACAAAATCTTCGACCGAGCAGGCACGGTGTTACGTTCACTGCTGCGCAATGCCAACGCTCGAGCATTGTTTCTCGCTTGGTTCTTGATTCAATGTGGGATCTTCGCCCAGGCTACAGTGGCGCCGTATATGTCTCTGTATATCGTCGAGCGGCCTGATCTGATCGGCATTCTGCCCGCCTGCTACATTGGAGCAATGATCGTCTCTGTGCCGCTGTGGGTAAGGTTGGGTCGGCACATGGCGCATGCAGCATTGTTGCGTTGGACGCTAGTCTGCGCTGGAATCAGTTATCTACCCTTGCTGCTGTTGAACTCATTCAACATCTGGCTGGCGTTCGTCGTGCTGGCGTTTGCCGGGTTCTTTTCCGGTGGAATGGGTCCCCTCGCGCCCGCATTACTCGCAAGCGTTGTCGATGAGGACGAACGCCAGCATGGGCAATCGAGAGCCGCGACCTACTCAGCAGCGTGGGAACTGGTTGAAAAGACAGCGGGCGCTCTGATCGTTCTGGTTGTCGCTCTTACACTGCAGTTCGCTGAATATGTACCAAACCAGCCCCTCAATGAGCGCGCAGACCTTGGTTTGCGACTTTGCCTCGCGGTATTGCCGGCGCTAGCTTTCGGCGCTGCCGCATTGCTGCTCAAACCTAAACCCAGCTGAAGTTGCCGGCCATTAGGCCGCTGCTCAAACTACCGATTCCGCCAGACGGGCGCAAAACCGGCCATGTTGATTGTTTCGGATCATTGGTAGAAGATAATCGGTGGAGAGGTTTTCGCTCGGTCGAGCGTCCTAATTTTGATTAACGTCGATTCGAATAGTAAAGAAGGGGAGTCATCTTGAATAACCGAATTGCTCTATCGAAAGGTTTGCGTCGCCTTTGTGCCACGCTGACCTGCGCCTTCGTGGGCGCGCTGCTGCCTGGGCTGCCAGCCTGGGCCGAAGAAGATGGCGGCAGCTATCTCGAAGAAATAATTGTTACCGGAACGAAGCGGGCAACCAGCCAGCAGGACACGCCGATTGCTGTGTCGACGCTGACCGCTGATGATATTTCGAAGACATTTGTTAACGACGTGCGGGCAGTCGCTGACCTGGCGCCCAATGTGCTCTTGACCAAGCAGCCGGGTTTCAATGCCCTCAGCGGCGGCATACGCGGCACGGGTTCGACCTCCATTCTGGTCATGCAGGACACCAGCGTCGGCATTACGATTGACGATTTCGTCATTAGCTCAGTGCAATCGCAGTTCGTCGAGCTGTTCGACGTCGAGCAGGTCGAGGTCTATCGCGGACCCCAAGGTACGCTCTTTGGAAAGAACAGTACGGGTGGCGTAATTGCGATCACCAGCAAGAAGCCGAGCGTTGAAGAGTTCAATGGCGATTTAGAGGTGACCTACGGTCAATACGACGCCCATGGTGGAAATTCCGATATCGCCAAGATTGCCGCGTCCGTTGATCTACCCATTGTCGAAGGCGTATTAGGCTTCCGCTTCGCCGGCGTGTACGACACCACCGAGGGCTACACACGCAATGACAAGAGCACGGCTACCTTCCCTGAGAGTTCGCCCTGGCTGGACCTCAATGGCGTCGGTGGTGAACCCTTGCCAGATTTAATCTCCGGGCCGGCTCAGGGCAATGGCGATTGGCTGGACGGCAAAGACGTACTGGCGTGGAAGGCTAAGTTGCTCTGGCAGCCCAATGATCGTTATGAGGCGTTATTTACTTGGGAATATCTGCGAGATGACTCTGACTCAGTCCCTAATGTGCATGAATCGCCTGCAGGCGAAGGATTTCTTGTCCCATTTTTTGGCTTTCCTGCCATCGGTGACGTGCCTGGCCAGAGCCCATACAGCACCGGTGCCACCTCCACCTTTGGCGACGAGCACACAGTGGATTCCGACGGCTTCTATCTGACCCAGACCTTGGATCTAGACACCGTCGAGCTCAAGCTCATTGCCGGTTATCGAGAGACTGACGAGACCCTAGCCAGCAACTATGTCGGGGAATACTTCCCGCTGTTCGATGCGTCACGAAACCTGGAACGCGAACAGATGCAGGTGGAGTTTCGTGCGGTAACCAACTTTGACGGGCCGATTAACTTGGTCGGCGGCGTGGCGTATTTTGAGGACGACGTTGAATTCCGCTCCATTGCTTCGCAAGGCTTCTCTGCATTCTTCCTCCAGCCGCATCCGGACACCGGCACCTTGCTAGACCCTGACGGCGTCGTTAACTTTGACACCGATTGGATCACCGACCCAGCCACCAACAACCGCGGTCAACAGCGCGAGTCTTGGGCCGTCTACCTGGATGGCACCTTTGAGGTGAATGAGCAATTGAGCATTACCGGTGGTATTCGCTACACCAAGGATGAGAAGGATTTTCAAGCGCTTTCTGGCGGCGGCGCCCCGTGTAACCAATATACTCGCGCGGTTGATTCTGTCGCCGCAGACCCAAACCTGCCGTTTGACCCGGTCACCAATTGCTTGGATATCCAGTCAACCAGGCTCAGCCGTGCTGGCATCACACTGGATCAGTACGACCCGCGTAAGAATCCATTGCCACCGGAGCAATTTGCCATCAACCTGGATACGAGCGAAGAGTGGGATGAGATCAGCTGGCGGGTGGTTGTAGATTATCAATTCTCTGACGATCAGTTGATCTATGGTTCCGTTGCGACCGGCTACATCTCCGGTGGATATACCGAAACTTGTTCCACCTTAGTCACCTGCGTGCCATACGATGCTGAAACCAACATTAATTATGAGCTTGGCTACAAGGCCGACTTGCTGGATAAGAGACTTCGATTCAACACGGCCATATTCTATACAGACTTCGATGACATTCAGCGCAACCAAGTGGTGCCTTTCACCAATTCGGCAGGTACACCGGCGCAAGAAACGCTGACGGTGAATGCTGGTAAGTCGGAGGTCTACGGCATTGAAATGGAAGCCACGTGGTTAGCCACAGAAAGACTGACCTTGAGAGGCAGCCTCGGCATCTTGGAAGCGGAGTACAAAGAGTTTGAATTTGACCCGCAGCCGAACAATCCAAATACTGGAATTGTAGACTTCAGTGGCTTGGACATTCCCTTCGCCTCTCCGGTGCAGGTTAACTTAGACGCTACCTACGAACTGCCACTGGATGGTGGTGCCTCGATTGCCTTTAACCTCAACGTAAACTACCAGGACGAAGCGGAAACGAGTCCGTTCGATTCCCTAGCCTCCGGTGGTGGATCGTTCCTCGCGCCTCGCCCGGAAGTGGTTGTCCGGCAGCCAACCAACACGCAGCTTGACGATCGCACTTACGTCAATGCCAGCGCAACCTGGCGCGACGCCGACGACCGCTACTACATCACCGCATACGGTCGCAACCTGACCGACGAGGAGGTGCGTGTAGGTGCCAACTCGGTAGCGTTCCTTTGGAACTTCACCGTCTACGCACCACCCAGGGAATACGGTGTGCGGGTTGGAGTGAACTTCAACTAAAAGAACCCCCCTATCTTAGGGGTAGAAACGGTAGAGACAAAAGCGGATGCGAGAGCGTCCGCTTTTTTTATTGGTTAGGACTATAGAGCCAACTGGGCATGCCGACACTGGCTTGGTCCCCGGTATCTTCGGCAATCGCGGCGGCTTGCTAGATTCGCTAGACTGGGCTGGTGACTCAGCAGAGGCATCGGTTCAGTGACAGAAAGAGCTGTTTCTCACCCCGTCCATCTAGTCGGTAGCATTCCTTTCAGCGATACGTCTGCGGTACTTGAGGTGGTAGCGGAAACCTTAGGCGATCGCGTGTACCGCATTCCCGATGGAGAAACGGGTGACCGCACCAACTGGATCGCCTGGCAGCTGTCGAAACTGGCTCAGAGCGAGCAACTGGAACTGGCTTCTAGTCGCGACACCGACTACGCCGCGAGCATGCCCCAACTTCACATTCGCGACGACTGTATGGCGAGCGACGTGGAGCTGGGTGACTTGGGCTATCGTGCGGCTGCCTTAGCGTCGTATCGCGAATTTGCTGCGATGAAAGCGGCAGGTGACATAAAAAGAGACTGCCGATTCCAGGTCTCCTTACCAACGCCCCTTGCGCCGATCCACTTCTATGTGGATCCGGCTGATCAGGCACCGCTTGAGGGCGTATACGAAGAGGCGTTGCTTGCAGAGCTTGAGGCCATCGTTGCAGAAATTCCCGCCAGCGAGCTGGCTGTGCAATGGGACACCGCTGTGGAATTTGGCATTCTTGAAGGGGTCTTTCCGACATTTCTGCCAGATCCGGAACCCGACATCGTTGACCGGCTTGTGAAACTCGGCACTGCGGTGCCGGCTGAGGTGCAGCTGGGCTATCACCTCTGTTACGGCGACTCTGGGCACCGGCACTTTATCGAACCAATAGACACCAGCAAGCTTGTGTCACTGGCGAATCAGATCGCCCATGGGTTAAGTCGATCGCTGCAGTGGGTTCATTTACCCGTACCGAAAAGCCGTACCGATGACGACTATTACCGACCGCTCAGCTCGCTCAGCCTACCGGCAGAGACGCGGTTGTTTTTGGGATTAATTCACTTCTCCGATGGCTTATCCGGCGCGGAGTCGCGGATTGAGGTAGCAAAAAGGTACGTGCAGAATTTTGGTGTTGCTACTGAATGTGGATTCGGCCGCCGGCCGCCAGAAACGGTACTCGAGCTGCTCGAGCTGCATGCAAGCGCATGCGAGTTTCTCTAGCGTGACAACGATATTGAAATAATCTCGCCGCCTCTGGATAACCATGCTGTTTAAAAACATCTATAGAGATCGAGCCAGCGAGCGAGGGGTGGAACTTGGGCCCTATCCCCTTGAAGCCCTAAAACGGGATCCAAACGCAGCCCCTACGAGCAGGCTAAATGCGCAGGCGCCCACCCTTGCCGAAGACTCGGCACCTCTGGCGCAAGCGGCGAATTACTATGCGGATTTGTTCGCTGCTTGTGCCCAGCAGCCACCAGCGCAGCCTGGGCAAGGTACCACTGACTTAACGCTGCGTGCCCGTGAGATTAAGGGCGCCGCATACTACCTGGACGCTGCTCAAGTCGGGATCTGCGAGTTGCCGAGCTTTATCTGGTATGACACGCCGATTGAACAGCACACACATGCCATTGTTGTTTTCGTCGCTTACGGCGTGCAAATAGAAGCAGATAGCCTCGCCGCAGCCTGGGTAAACGGTTCCCAAGCGAGCATCGCCCGCATGCGCGCACTTGAGATTGGTGTCTCGATCACGGGTCACATACGTGCACTAGGTTTTCAGGCTCAGTGTTTTGACTCTAAGCAGCAACCATTGTGTTTTACAACGGCGGCGCTACTGGCAGGTCTCGCTCAGGTGCAGGGTTCGTCGATTACCAATCCGTTTCTCGGATCGGAGTACGAAACCGTAGTGGTTACCACAGACTATGCGATGGCGTCGGATCAACCATTGGCGGCGGAATCTCGAATCAGCCCTCTTAGATACTGGTTGGGAGTCAATGGTGCGGTGAGCGGCCGCGAGCTGAATCGACAGACCGCCCGTGCCAGCCATCTAAGTCGCTATCCCATGGAGCAAGTGCAGCGAGTTGATGCGCCAACAACGTTGATTTTTGCCGATGAGGTTCCCCGAGTACCCAAGCGCGCGGAGTTCTTCCAACGTGCACGCATGGGGGATCTTGGCGAGAAAGCACAACAGGAGGTTAAGCGCTTCGCCTTCAAGCATCCGCTGACCGATGGCATGATGCATCCGCTGCGTGTCATGGTGCCGCATCAAGATGGCGCGGTAGCCACTGAGCTAGATCCTGCACTAGAAGACGCAGAGTCCAACACCAAGGCGATCAAGTCCCTTAGTTACCACCTTGGCGCAGACCTGACGGGCGTTTGTGAAATCCCTCGCTACGCCTGGTACTCCCATGGGCCCGATGGCAAAGCCATCGAGATGCGGCACAAGTACGCCGTAGTCATGCTGATCGATCAGGGCTATGACACCATGGAGGGTGCGAGCGGCGATGATTGGATCTCTGGGTGCCAATCCATGCGCGGTTATATTAGGGGTGCCGAGATTGCTGGCGTGATGGCGGAGTTCTTACGTGGCAAAGGGGTAGATGCGCGCCCGCAGACCAACGCAGATAGCCAAGTGTTGCAGATTCCCTTGGTGCTGCATGCCGGTTTAGGCGAGCTAAGTCGGATTGGGGAGTTGGTGCTAAACCCCTACGTTGGTCCCAGATTCAAATCCGTCGTGCTCACGACCAACTTACCGCTTATTCCAGATAAACCCATCGACTTTGGCCTGCAGACCTTTTGCAGCAACTGCTTGAAGTGCGCTCGCGAATGCCCGGTTAACGCGATCCCCTTCGGCGACAAAGTCATGTTCAACGGCTACGAGATCTGGAAGCCTGATGTCGAGCGTTGCACTCGGTATCGAGTGACCAATCCAAAGGGCTCTGCTTGTGGTCGCTGCATGAAGACCTGCCCGTTGAACAAAGTGGTATCGGCTGACGGTGCACTTTTGCACCGTGTTGGGACTTGGCTTGGCGTTAACGCCCGCTGGCTTAAACCAATCCTGGTGCCGCTCGCCGTTTACTTAGACGATAAGTTAGGTTACGGCATGCGCAATCCGATAAAACGCTGGTGGCAGGACCTAGAGATGGTGCAGGGCAGTGCGCGTGTGCCGAAGGCAACCAATGAACGGGACATCGACGTGCACCAAGACACTTCCGGCATTAAATCGCCCATCGGTTACTACCATGCGGCAGACATGCCAGCACCGAACGCAAAGGATCCTGTTAGCGCTAATCACAAACAGGCGATCTCGCGCGCGGCTTCTGTGGAATCTGTCGCACAAGCAGTCGCACGCAGAAAAAAGGCGGGGAGAGTACCACCGCATTACATCCCTACCACCAGCTTGTAGGCTTTGCTTACAGAGGGAACGTAACTATGCAGGCGGGACCAGGGAACTCGTGAAGTGAGCGTTGTCGTTGGTAAGAAGATGGCCGCTGACGTGCTTGGCATGAGAGCGTAAAGACGTCGGAAGGCACCGCATTGAACATCTCAAGCTCAGATGGCGTATAGATAGGTTGCGCGAATCTGACCGCCACGGACATTGCTGCCCGTAACGGTATTATTCATGTGATCGAAACGCTGATCCTGCCGAAGTCTTAGCGCTTGCGTCGTCCGCTAGCGAAGATGCCTAGCATGCCCAGTCCGAGCAGCGCCATCGATCCAGGTTCCGGTACAGAAACCGCGCCGTAAGAAAGTCGTGATAGATTGAAGTGGGCGCCGTTGTTGAATTCGTACTGCGCGCGACGTCCGCGTACCGAGTAGCGTCTGTGTTGAACAAAGCCATACATATTTTGAACGTCTCCCGCTGCTAGTTCGAAAGACTGCTCAAGACCTATGCCATGGATGAAATCAGTCGAATAGTCATAAGCAATAAGTCCGAAGTAGCGATCCTCGATAACCGAAGTGCCCGAGCTATTGCTCTGTTGATAGTCTCGGTCCATGATCTGAAAGTGATCCCTATTGCGGTAGTACCCGTCCTGGAGATAGACCCCATCATACAAACCGTTGTCGTCTGCCAGGTAGCCACCAACAAAGTCTGCACTCGTATCCGTGTTTTGGAGATAGTGCCCTATCTTGGCGTAGGAGTGAGCGTCTTCAGGTGCTCGGTCTGTATCGATGAATAGTGAGCCCGAGACGACGTCTCCCAGAAAATACCCAGCTCCGTCTCCATAGACATTATTGACAGTGCCTTCATAGCGTACTTCGATGAGTGCAGCGCTAACGCTCATTGAAGCGATCAGCAGCGGCGCTGCCGCTAGCGTCTTTAAGTATTTCGAAAAACCCTTGGGAGACTGCATATAGTTAACCTGTGTCGTACTACTAATGACCGGGCTAAGCTACCAAGCTGCAGATTCCTAGGTTATGGGCCGCATGTAATCGACATCAGTAATGTGCGCTGGTTCACACTCTGAGTGTGAACTGACGCCATTGGGCGCCAATTCGTTGACGAAAACCGTGATCGAGAGATTGATCATCGGGTGGTGTACATTGGCTGTTGCTGACACTGCGATGCTAACAAGGGAAGGGGGAATAGGTTGAGCACAGCGAAACGCATCTGCCCGATCTGTGAGGCTGCCTGCGGTCTTGCAGTCGATCTCGACGGCGAGCGGATATTGCGCGTTGGCCCCAACAATGCCGATACCTTCTCCGAGGGCCACAGCTGTGCCAAGGGCGTTGCCCTTAAAGAGCTACACGAAGATCCTGATCGGCTGACTTCGCCGCTGATTCGCAACGCCCAGGGTGAATTAGTGTCCGCAAGCTGGGCGGCAGCCTTCGCCCGCATCGATAGCGAGTTGCAGCGCGTGCGCGGGCGTTGGGGCAACAATGCGGTCGCCACTTACTTGGGCAATCCCACCGCACATAACATTGGCCTGGCCATGGGCTCCGGTGTGTTGCTGAGCGCACTAAAAAGCACAGGGGTTTTCTCCGCGGGGAGCGTAGATCAGCTACCCAAGCAACTGGCCAGCGAACTCATGTTCGGTAACGGCATGGCTATACCGGTGCCAGACATAGAACGCACCGAACTATTGGTGATCATCGGTGCGAATCCAGTCGTTTCCAACGGCAGTCTCTGGGTAGTGCCAGGCATCCGCGAGAAGCTGCAGGCCCTGCGTAAGCGCGGCGGTCGCTGTGTGGTCATAGATCCCCGTCGAACGGAAACGGCGCGCTTGGTAGATACCCATCACTTTATACGACCAGGCACAGATGCTTGGCTATTGGCTGCCCTGTGTTGTGAGCTGTTGGCACTTGGCTGCGAGTCCTGGCAGCCAAGCTCTGGCTTTAGCGTGTTAGCCGATGCGCTAGAACCCTTTTCGACCGAGACTGCCGCCGCGCACACCGGAATCGCCGCCGAGTCCATACGAGCGCTGGCCCGAGAACTAGCGGCTGCAAAGAGCGCCTGCGTATACGGTCGAGTGGGGACGACACTGCAACGTTTCGGCACGCTAACCAGCTTTCTGATCGAAGTGGTAAACCTGCTCACCGACAATCTCGATAAGGTTGGCGGCGTGATGTTTCCGCAACAGGCGTTTGCTGAACCCAGACGAGAAAAATCTGAACTGGCGTATGCGCGTTATCACTCTCGTGTGTCCGGCTATCCGGAAGTTTTGGGTCAGCTACCTGTGGCCTGTTTGGCGGAGGAGATAGAAACAGCAGGGCCCGGGCAGATTCGCGCGCTGGTGACGCTCGCAGGGAATCCAGTGGTCAGCAATCCGGACAGCGAGCGTTTAGCAAGCGCTCTTGAAAATCTCGAGTTCATGCTGGCCGTAGACATCTACCACAACGAAACAACGCAATTAGCCGACGTCGTACTGCCGGGCACATCCCCATTCGAAGAGTGCCATTACGACAGCTTTCTCGGTGCGATGACGTACCGAAACAGCGCCCGCTACTCGAAAACGCTCCTGCCCCGCGCCGACGGTATGGATGAGTGGCGGATACTACTGCAGTTAGCACACATCGCCGATGGCAGCGGCGTGGCTAGTGATGCTGAACTGGATGCCTACGAAAATGCACTGGTGGCAAAGGCTGCAGCCGCACACCTGGAGTCGCGAGCTGAGCAGTCGTCGCTACCGACGCTCGATGTGATAACGACGCAACTGCGCCAACATCGTGGCGTAGATCGCTTGTTGGATCTGGGCATTCGATTTGGACCATGGGGTGATGGATTTGCAGGTGCCGAGGGCATAACCCTGCAACAACTTGTAGACACTCCGGACGGGGTGGACATGGGCGCACTGCGCCCGCGCTTGATGGAGGTGATGCAGCATCCGGATGCAAAGCTGCAGCTGGCTCCGCAGGTAATTGTTCGTGACCTTCATCGGCTTGCCGAGGATACTGGCAAGGCTGAGCTGGTGCTGATCGGACGCCGCCACCCGCAAACGAACAACTCTTGGTTGCACAACTTACCCATGCTCAGCCGTGGGCGAGATCGCGCGGTGCTGGAGATGCATCCACAAGATGCCAGCGTGCGCCAGATTGCTGAAGGTGATCGCGTCCGGCTAACTAGTGTGGTGGGGGAACTGACCGCAAGCGTTGCTCTCACCGAAGATCTTATGCCGGGCACCCTAAGCCTGCCTCATGGCTACTCGGATGAAGCCACAAAAAGGCAACGAGTGGCGCGTAGCGGGCCCAATAGCAACGTGCTGGCACCTGCTGATTATGTGGATGTGCCCAGCGCCACCGCGGCGTTGAACGGCATTCCGGTACAGATTTCGCCGCTGTAAACCCTAGGGAAAGGATTTAGCGTGGCTGTGCAATAGCAGCCATGGGCGATACACTTTGGTCTCGTTAAAGGGGGGCTGCGAAATGGGTTTATTGAAATGGTTGCCAATCTTGCTAGGCGGCTTGGCGATGGTAGCCTGCACTGATGAGAAGGCCGCTGAGCAGTCAACAGCAGAGGGTAGTACCGAACTCGTTGCGGCGGCCCAGAGTGCGACAGCACCGGGCCAATCTGAGCCAGGTGCCAGGCAAGCACTGTTTGGCGATCTGCATATCCACACAAAGCTGTCGTTCGATGCGTTTATTTTTGGAACGCGCAGCACGCCGGACTCAGCCTACGAGTATGCGAAAGGCGCAGCCATTGACCATCCATCCGGGTTCAAAATGCAGCTGAAAACGCCGCTGGACTTTCTCGGCGTTACTGACCATGCGATGTATATGGGCATGCTGCCGGCGATGGATGACCCCAACAGCAAGCCGGGCCAACATCCGATAGCCATCAGCATCCGCGAAGCAGCCGATGCCCAGGCGCGAATCGCCGCATTCCAAACCATGTTTCCTTACTTGCGTAAGCAATTAGACAAACCGGATGATCTGCTCGATGCCGCCGTTGTGCGCTCGGCCTGGGAGACCACGGTCAAGGCTGCAGAGCGCCACAACGACCCTGGGCAGTTCACGTCTTTTGTCGCCTACGAATACACGGCTTCGGGTGCCGAGCGCGAAAATCTGCATAGGAACGTGGTGTTTCGCGGTGCCGCACCCGAGATGCCGTTCTCCAGCATGGATTCTGCGAACCCCGAAGACCTTTGGGATTGGCTCGATGAGCAGCGCGCAGCGGGCATTGAAGGATTGGCGATTCCGCACAACTCCAACGGTTCAGACGGGTTGATGTTTGAGCTCACGGAAACGGACGGATCGGCGTTGACCAAAGGTTACGCTGAGCAGCGCATGCGCAACGAGCCGCTCGTAGAGATCACCCAAGTCAAAGGAACATCGGAGACTCACCCACTGTTATCCCCCAACGATGAGTGGGCGAACTTCGAGTTGATGGAAGTGAAAGTCGCCACTGTGATTCCCAGCAAGCCGGAAGGCAGTTACGTGCGCGAAGCCTACCGTAACGGCCTGGAGCTGGAAGCGAAGTCTGGGTTCAATCCCTATAAGTTTGGTTTGATTGGTGCATCAGACACTCATGTCGGAGCCGGTTCTTTTGACGAAGACAACTACTGGAGCAAGGTCGGCGTCGTTGACGGTACCCCGGTACTGCGTGGTTCCGTACCGCTGCCTGAACCTGGCCCTGATGGCGAAAAGTATGTTGGCGGCGACATCGCCTCCTTCCCGACCTGGGGTGCATCTGGTTTGGCTGGCGTATGGGCACAAGAAAATACTCGAGACGCGATCTATGACGCCTTCCGACGCAAGGAAACCTTCGGTACCTCTGGCCCGCGTATGAAGGTACGTTTTTTTGCAGGGTTTGATCTTGCCTCCGCGCTTGCTGCCGAAGATCGCGTTGCTCAGCTTTACGCCAGCGGCGTTTCCCTGGGTGGCGATCTGCTGGCCAAAGGTCAATCCTCACCTGAATTTTTTGTCTGGGCCATGCGCGACGCCCACTCCGCACCCCTACAACGGCTGCAGATCGTGAAAGGTTGGGTTGCAAACGGCGACAGCCAAGAGCAGGTGTTTGATGTTGCCTGTGCGGACGGTTTGAAAGTCGATCCAGAAACGCATAGATGTCCGGATAACGGCGCGTCAGTCGACCTTTCGGACTGTAGTTTCTCCGACGAATTGGGAGCGGCTGAACTTGAGGCCGTGTGGTCAGATCCCGGTTTCGATCCTAAGCAACAAGCGTTTTACTATGTGCGTGGTCTAGAGAACCCCACCTGCCGATGGTCGACCTGGGATGCCATTCGCGCGGGAGTCGCGCCGCGCGAAGATTTGCAAGCCACCATTCAAGAGCGGGTTTGGTCGTCGCCGATCTGGTTTGTTCCCGGTAGCTGAGGGTAGAGGTTGACGCGAGTTTAGCCTAGCGGATTGGTGCTGCGAAACTCTTCGGCTGCGGTAGCTAAGGTTCTAGGTTCCACGTTGTCGTGCTTCTTGAAGTACGCGTTCAGGCGCAATGCACTGTGTAAATTCAGTGAGGCTAGTTACCGTTCAAGCACACCGCGCCCCATTCAGTTTCAATTTCGCGGCCGCGCCTTGGGTTGACAAACGCTGGGTGGGAGTATTTTACTACTACGCGTTGTAGTTTCTTTGGTGTCATGGAATTGATATGAGGGGAATCAACCATGCTATGTATGCGTCTAGGCGTTCTTGTTAGCCAAACGTTCATCCTGATCCTTAGCTCTATTGCCCTGCCAATAACGGTGCAAGCGGCCGAAGGCTCGGCAGGTCGCATGATCGAAGAAATACTCGTTACCGCCACTAAAAGAGCGACCGCCGAGGCGGCGCAAGATGTACCCATATCGATCACCGCATTTTCTGGTGCGCAGCTCGAAGCCGCACGGGTGGAGCGCTTGAGCGACGTGCGCTTCCTCGTTCCGAATGCTCAGCTGCAGCCGATGTCCACCATTCCCAATGGAACGTTGTTTTCCGTTCGCGGTGCGGGTACTTCATCGAGCATCCCGTCCGACGATCCAGCAGTTGGTGTATTCGTCGATGGCGTGGTTTTAGGGATCTTAAACGGATCTAACTTGGACACCTTTGATTTGGAGTCCATGGAAATTTTGCGCGGGCCTCAGGGAACGTTGTTTGGTCGCAATGTGACGGCCGGAGCGGTGCTCGCTCGCACCGCAAGGCCAAGCTTCGAGCGCTCGGGAGATGCTCGGATTGTGGTCGGTACTGATGGGCGCTTTGATGCAGCAGCTAAGATCACCGGCACGCTCATAGAGGATCGGCTGGCAGGCAAGCTGGCGGTGATGTACCTCAGCACTGATGGCAATTTCAGCAACACCAACGGCAATGGCACCCCAATTCCTGGGGGCGTACTTGGCCGCCGGGCACCGCTGGAGTCCGATTATGGTGAGAACGAAAACATAATTATTCGTCCATCGCTGCGCTTCACCCCCAACGAATCACTAACCATCGACGTCATCGGTGAATATTCGGATACCGAAGGTGATTCGAACGCGCCGCACAAACAGCGCGATAACACCCAAGGATTTCCTGCCTCTCAAGGTCCAGACTTGGACGATTGGGATGAGGTTAGCCTGAGCACCAACGGCATTAACGAGTACGAGTACTACAGCCTGGTAATCGACGCCACTCTGGAAACGGAGCGTGGTGCGTGGACCTCGGTCACCGGCTATCGCGACATGGATCAGTATTCCATGATAGACACGGACGGTGGTGCAGGAGACATCTTTGTCTTCGTCAGCAACCCAGAGCAGGATCAGTTTTCCCAGGAAATTCGCTGGTCGGGTACGCTCTTTGATGACAACTTCGAAGTCACCGTCGGCGGCTATTACTTCACCCAGACCATTAATTACATTGAGGGGCGCCATATTTTTGGTGGCTGTCGATTCATTGTCGGACTCGGTACCTGCGGTGCGGTTGGCGGCATTGCACCAATCCAGCAAGTACTGGGCGGTGACGTAGATCACGATGCCTTTGGTGTATTTGTCGACACCAGCTGGAATGTTACCGAGAACTTCATCGTCAATCTCGGTTTGCGCTATACCGACGAAGAAAAGGACGCTGACATATCCGTGCCAGGCGATTGCAGTCTAACGAACCCCTCGAGCTGGTCTCCCAGTTGCAACCCAGCCTTCTCAGACAGTGAGAGTTGGTCAAACGTCAGCCCGGCGGTTGGTGTGCAGTACTATTTTGACGAGCAAACTCAGGTCTACGCATCTTGGAAGCGCGGTTTTCGTAGCGGCGGCTTTAATATTCGTAACTCCGGTGGTGTAGTGGCGGTATCCCCCAAGTACGATGAAGAAACGGTTGATACTTTCGAGATCGGAGTGAAGGCAGATATCAGTGAGACGCTGCGCGTTAACGCTGCCTATTTCCACAGTACTTATGAAGACCTGCAACGGGTAGCAGTGCAGCCAGACTCAACCCAGCGCACGCTGAATGCGGCGGAAGCCACGATTCAAGGAGGAGAGGTTGAGGTAAATTGGCTTGCCACTGCGAACTTTTCCATCGCGGCAAATATCGGGATTCTCGATGGCAGCTATGATGATATGAGTAGTGGGGCTCTGCTCGCGCTGAACAACGCTCGCCTGGTGTCTCGGTCCCCGGATGGGCCGTTCTCGGTGGTGACCGAAGATGACCTGGACCTGGCGAGGTTGCCAGACTTCAACGCCGCACTCACAGCGATCTATGATCAACCGCTCGGCGATGCAGGCTTGCTCACTTTTCGGCTGTCTACTAAATATGTGGACGAGCGTTGGAACAATGATTCCAACCTGTACGAGTTACCTGACTATACGACCGTAGACGCCAGCATCATGTACACCTCACCGGGTGCACGCTGGACCGCTACGGTGTTTGGTAAGAACATGACGAGTGCAGATCTATTTACCAGCTATACCGAGACTTCATTGTACGCTTATCACGTCGTGCAGCAGCCGGAGCGCTACGGAATAGAGCTACAGTTTAGTTTCTAATCTACTCGCTATGGAGTTTGCGAATAATTGCATTCGCTCCTAGTTACCCTTGGCCGCTTCTTGTCGAGCCCGCTTGCGCGCCAGCGTCTCTCGTAATCGCTGGTGCCGTGCTTTCGTGATCGGGTAGCGCCAGGCAATGATGCAAGCGCAGATCAGAAACACCGGCGGTCCTAATCCGTAGAGTGCTTTAAGTGCAAACAACTCGTCTGCGCCATTGTTCACCCCCAGTGCTGGGTCGAACCCCGCAAAGTCGAGCGCTCTTAGTGCCAGCCAGCCAGCGATCGTCATAGATAGCTTGCCGGTGAAGGACCATACGGCGAAGAACCAGGCTGCGCGATCTTCGCCGGACCGTAGGGTGTCTAAGTCAATCACATCGGCTTTCATTGAATTAGGCAAAGCCTCGAAAGTCGCAGAACCGATGCCGCCGAGAATGACGATTGGAATCACCCACAAGATATCGCCTTGACCTAGGAACAGGTAGAACGGGCTGACGGCGGCTACCAACAAGTAGCCGGCAATCCAGGCCCGATGCTTGCCAATACGTTCCGACAACTTCACCCACAAGGCGATGGAGGACATGGCAGTCACATTGGTGATCAGCAGCAACCACACAAACGCACGGCTATCACCGATCACGGCGCTGATGTAGAAAACAAATAGCTGCAAATTGATGGCGTAGGAGGTGTTGCCGACTAAAAAGGCAAAAATGAGTCGTTTAAAGGGGCCGTTGCGCCACATGATTCGCAAGCCCTGTAGAACCGAAACGGTGCTCGGTACAACCTGGGTCGTCTCCGGTACAAAATAGAGTGCGAGGCCTGCAGCAATCGGCGTTACGAGCAGCACCACTACACCCACTAGCCAGAGTGCATTTTGGCTGCCGCCGAAGTCGAAACCGATTAACGCAACCACCAGTATGAGCTGCATAGACAGACCGCCGGCGATGCCGACAAATGCGCGCCAACCGGTGATGACAGAGCGTTCGCTATAGTCCTGGGAAAGTTCCGCGCCCCAGGCGTAATAAGGGATCAGGACCATGGTCCAGCCGAGACGCAGAACCATCATCCAAGTGAACAGATGCCAGCCGTCGACGGATCCCGTTGGCATGAAAAGGTGGTAGATGCCCAACATCATCATCGGCACGCCGGCAAGGACCCATGGTCTGCGCCTGCCATATCTAGAGCGAGTCTTGTCGCTGAGATAACCAATCAACGGATCGGTCAGGGTGTCGAACAGCGATACCGCAAGCAGCACGTTGGCATAGACCGCAAGATCCAGCCCGAGATTGCCGGTATAGAGTTGGGGCAGGAACATGGCCATAGGCAGTATGGCCATGGACAGCGGCAGCTGCGGCAAGCTGTAAAAGATGACCGTCGACCGTTTCAGCAATCGGCCCGTGGCACTATTTGGCGCGTTCGCTGTGTGGGAGTCGGTCATAGATGGGCGTGCCTTTAGAGCCGCTGACAGTAGTGACATTGTGAGCCCATAATGTCAACATGCCGTCATGGTGATTTGGCGTGGAGAAAGCTGGCGATGGCCGAGCAGGCGGTGAGCGAAGCCCCACAACGACAGGCAATCTGTTCGGCCGCGCGCCAGCTGTTTGCTCGCTATGGCTACGAACGGGTGTCGCTCGAAGAAGTTGCACGAGAAGCCAACATGTCGCGCAGCGGCATCTACAACTACTTTCGTAACAAAGAAGACATCCTGAAATCGGTGACCAACGAGATTCATGCTCGCTCTCACCAGCAAGCCCAGGATGCGGCCAATAGCGATGCGTCCGTGTATGAGCGTTTGCGGGGCGTGTTTAAAGCCAAAATGGTGCTGCCTTTCTCGGAGCTGCACGGAACGCCGCATGGCGATTCGCTAACGGGACGCAACATGCAGGTGACCGATGAGCTGGTCAGAAAATGGGGCGCGGATTTCGTCCGTTTGGTGGCGAGCGTGCTCAAAAGCGCTGATCAGGCCGGTGAGATTAATCTTGGCGGCATAGACCTAACACCGGATTCAGCTGCCAGTTTCTTGGTGTTGTGTTCACGTGGTTTAAAGACCAGCAGCTCTGCACAACTAACCCCGCGGGAGTATCAGAAGCGCATCGACCAGCTGATCAGAGTCGGTGTTGCTGGCTTTGGTGGTGCAGTGTAGTGAGCCAAGCCGGCGTTCATTTGGAATGTTTCGAGGCCTTTAGAGCGACCTAGTAGGCGCAAGGAGATCATACTGATGGCGAACACGGGAACTCAGACTGCTTCTGCAAAAATTCGCGCGAAACTGGGGCATCCACTGATCGACGGCGACTCACACGTCATTGAATACACGCCAGTGCTTAGCGAGTTCATCCAACAAGCGGGTGGTTCAGACATTGCTGGCCGTGGCAGGACCGACCCCTGGTATCAGATGAGTTGGGACGAGCGGCAGTATAAACGCCCAATGCGCGGGCCGTGGTGGGCACTACCAGCAAAAAATACGTTGGATCGCTGTACTGCCATGCTGCCGAAGCTCTACTACGAGCGGATGGATGACTTCGGCCTCGATTTTATGGTGCTGTATCCGACTGCTGGACTGTTTTATGGCGGCATGCCGAACGATGAGTTTCGTCAGTTGTCGTGCCATGCATACAACGAATACGTCGCGGCTTGCTACGATGAGTACAGAGACCGAATGGCTCCTGCGGCAGTCGTGCCCTTGCATAGCCCCGAAGAAGGCATTCGCGAACTGGAGCACGCTAAGTCACTTGGCCTTAAAGTTGCGCTGATTCCTTCCTATGTTCGACGGCCTGTACCAAGGGTTCTGGAGCAAGCCCCAGAGCAGGCGCGGCGCATCACTTGGCTCGACAGCTTTGGCATTGATTCCGCCCATGACTATGACCCGTTCTGGAAAAAGTGTGAGGAGCTTGGTTTTGCAGTAGCCGCCCATTCGGGTGGCATGGGCATGGATGATCGCAAGTCCATGAGCAACTACATGTATAACCATATGGGGCATTTTGCAGCCGCAGGCGAAGTACTGGCGAAGTCCCTACTAATGGGCGGCGTAACCCGCCGTTTCCCCAAGCTGCGAGTGGCGTTGCTGGAGGGAGGTGTGCAAAATGGTGTGCGCCTTTACAACGACATATTCAGTCGCTGGAAGAAACGCCGACCTCAGGCATTAGAGAATCTCAATCCCGCCAATTTGGATCTGGAAAAAGCCCAGTCGCTGTTCAAAGAGTACGGCGATGCACAGACCCAAGCAAAGTTGGATGGCTTGGAACAAACGTTGAAGATTGGGCCGTATGAGGTCGATGAGGAGTATAGGGACGACTTCAGGTTCATGCAGGCCAGCAGCAAAGAAGATCTGCGCGACCTCTTTATTCCCCACTTCTACTTTGGCTGTGAAGCGGATGATCCGCTGGCATGCATCGCCTTTGACCGTCGGCTCAACCCGCTAAAGCAACAGGTTCGGGCGATTATGAGCTTTGATCTGGGGCACTGGGACGTTAACGACATGACCGGTGCTGCGGCCGAAGCCTATGAGCAGTTAGAAGATGGTTTGGTGGACGAGGCAGACTTTCGAAAGTTTGGCTTTGGTCATTCCGTCGCGCTTTACGCTGGATCGAACCCGGATTTTTTCAAAGGCACTCGAATTGAGTCAGAGGCTGCCGCTGAGCTGGCCGCAATGGCCTAACCAAAACGAGTCGATGTAGAACATTGATCCAAGGAGTCGCAGATGCGCGTTTCGGAAATTGAAAACCCAACCAACCCTTCCTTCATTGGCAACGCTGCGCCGGTACAAGATGAACGCAACGAGGTCTGTACCGAGGTCATCGGTAAGGTACCGGAAGCCTTGGCCGGGTCGTTCTTGCGCATCGGCCCGAACCCAGTCTTTGTCGCTGATGCGGCGGCTTATCATCCATTCGATGGCGACGGCATGATCCACGAGGTCAATTTCAACAACGGCACGGCCAGGTACATCAATCGATTTGTGAACACCAAGGGCTTGCAGCTGGAGCGTGAAAAAGGCGATTGGATCTGGACGGGATTGGCCTCACCGCCTGATTTGACCAATGAACACGGCATGCTAAAAAACGTTGCCAACACCGCTAGGGTTTATCACGCTGGAAAGTTCTTAGCGTTGTGGGAAGGTGGTAACCCCTACCACCTAAAGCTACCCAATCTAGATACCGTGGGCGAAGTGGACTACGACGGCAAGCTGAACCATCCGTTCACTGCCCATCCAAAGGTCGATCCAAAAACCGGAGAGATGGTGACCTTCGGCGCGAGCCTAATGTCGACTCCGTTTTGCAGCGTCTCTGTCGTCAACAAAGACGGCGAGCTGGTGCACTCCACGGGTGTGGACCTGCCCAAAGCCATTATGATGCACGACTGTGCAATTACGTCGAACTACACGCTGATTCTCGATCTACCCTTTACCTACAATATCGAGAACATGGCATCTGGCGAGCCCATTTTGCAGTGGGATCCAGACAACGGCTCGCGCATTGGCGTGCTCGCCCGGGGTGCCGAGGGTAGTGACATTCGTTGGTTTACCGTTAAAAACGGTTTCGTCTTTCACACTGTCAACGCGTTCGAAGAGGGTGATGAGGTGGTGTTGGAAGCGTGTCGGTCCAACAAAATGGGCACCTTGACGGCCGACCGGCCCGACGACGTCCAGCTGGAGGACTTGCCGAAGCTATACCAGTGGCGTTTGAACATGAAAACCGGAAGTGTCACCGAGAAACTGCTCGATCCAAACTGGGGTAGCGAGTTTCCACGGATCAACGAAAATTACATGGGGCATCGCAATCAATATTGTTACAGCGGTCGCATGCCCAATCCACCTGGTGGACTCGGCTTTGATGGCATTATCAAATACGACCTTGTGAACGAAACCGACCAGCACTTTGCCTACGGCCCCGGCCGCTTCGGCGGTGAGCCCATTTTTGCGCCAAGATCCGGCGGCACCAACGAAGATGACGGCTGGGTCATTGGCTTTGTCTGGGACGATAACGAGAAGCAATCGGAATGCGTTGTGCTGGACGCGGCAAAGTTCGATGAAGGTCCGGTTGCTCGTATCCTCATCCCTCGCCGGGTGCCCTTTGGCTTCCATGCGTCTTGGGTTGACCAGGAGCAGTTAAACAGCCAAGTGTAAGCACCTGATCGCTATGACGCCTTACGTTGGTGCATTGCCTGTGGTTCGCCAGACTTCAGTGGTGGCCAGGTCCTCTGCCTCAATAGAACGCGCGGAAGGACGTGCAATCGTGCGCCGATAGTAGCGCTCAAAGCGCGGCCAACGGGTGGCGTCCAGTGGTGCGCCGGCGAGATCTAGGAGCTTCACTGGCGACGCCAGAGCGATGTCAGCAATGCTGAAGGCATCGCCCACAATGCCTGCGCTGTCGGGTGCAATGCGCTCCAGGTAGTCGAAGACTCCGGGATACTCCTCAGCTTGGAATGTAGCGACCTCATTAGGATCCACGGGCGATCCTGTGCGTACCGGTAGGAGTATGTACATCCAAAAAATGCGGGCGCAGACCGTGGCGAGCGCTGTGTCTGCATATTCCTCTAACCAGAGCGCTCGGGCGCGATCAAGTGGCTCGCTGGGATACAGCGGTGGCTGCGGATGAGTGTGCTCAAGAAAGTCGCAGATCACGGAAGAGTCGGAGACGAATTGACCATCTTGGGTTTCGAGCACGGGAATACGCCCAAGCGGATTCATCGAAAGAAAGCGTTCGGTTTTGTTCAGTGGGTCGAGCTGTCGATGCTCGAATCTAAGGTTTTTCTCATGTAGAAAGAGCCATGTCTTGCGTACGAATGGCGAAGAGGCGGCGCCGTGGAGAGTGTAGATAGTCTGCTCCTGCATATTGATCCAATTGGACCCTAGCACATTGAAAAGTGGATCGGGCGTGGCACACTAATGTGGAGGAACTGGTCAGATTCAACGGGGGGCAAACATGCAGGATGTTGCAGGCAAGACGGCTTTTATTACTGGTGGCGCGAGTGGCATTGGTTTCGCCATGGCCCGAACGTTTCTCGGCGCCGGTATGCGGGTAGTTATTGCGGACATAGACGAAGGTGCGCTCGCAGACGCGAAAGCGGCGCTCGAAGGTGCTAACAGCGAGGTGTTCGCGGTGCAACTCGACGTGACGGATCGCGAGCAATACGCCGCTGTTGCCGATCAGGTGGAGCAGGAGTTTGGCCCAGTGGACGTGCTGTGCAACAACGCAGGCGTGTATCGGGGCGGCGATATTGGTAGCGTCACCTATGAAGACTGGGATTGGGTGATGGGCGTGAACGTCGGCGGTGTGGTCAACGGTGTGCAGACCTTTGTCTCGCGCATGCAAGCCCGTGGTAATGGTGGTCACATAGTCAATACTGCGTCGATGGCGGGCATGAGCACTTCGCCAGGGCTCGGGGTCTATAACACCAGCAAGTTCGCGGTGGTTGGCCTCTCTGAAGCCATGCAAGGCGACCTGGCCGGAAGCGACATTGGTGTGTCGGTGCTCTGCCCCGGTATGGTGCGCACGCGCATCCTCGAGAGTGAACGTACACGGCCCGATGGCCTAGCACCAGACTCCCAAGCGGCCGAAAACGCCGCACAGACCCACAACCAAATCATGCAGCTTGCCATGGGTGCGGGCATCGACGCCGACGAAGTGAGCGAGCTGGTGTTGCACGGCGTTAGGCACAATGAACTCTACCTGTTTCCGCATCCTGAAATGAAGGAAGCAACCGCCGCTCGATTTGGGCATATTCTAGATGCCTTTGGAGAGGCGGATCCTGAGCGTCTGAAGCTGCAAGAAGAACTCATGGCCGGGCTGCTAAAAGACTAGGGCGGTGGACTATCCCCTAGCACGTTAATGGTATCGATTGGATCCCGCTCTAGTGCTGTTCTAGGATATGGCGGCCCAGCCAAGGGAAAATTGCCATGACATCGGATTCTAGCCCGCCGAAAATCGTACGCTTTTGGATCGATACCGACGCCTGTCTCGACCAGCGCAAGTGCATTCATGAGGCAACCGATCTGTTGCAAGACCGTGCAGAAGCCGGTGGGCCGCTGATCGTCTCGGATGTGCCTGATGGTACCGAGCAAACGCTGCAAATCTTGAGCGCCGCGTGGGTGTGCCCGGTTGCTGCGATCAAGGTCGAGTTCGAAGATGGCTCGGTGCACGACAACAATGGCTCATACATTCGCGAGCTATGCCGAAAATTCGGCTGAGGTATCGTCCAAAGAGGAAATCACCATGAGTTTGACCGAGAAACTAGATGCTATTCGTTCCGGCGCAGAAAAGAACATTCCTGCGCCAACGTTGGAGCTGATGCATCGTGCGACCAAAGAGCTACAAGAAAGCGGAATCCTTTCTGGGGTTGTTCAAGTGGGTGATTCGTTGCCCGCGTTCGAGCTGCCGAACCAGAACGGTGAGGCCGTCAGCAGTGCAGTGTTGCTAGCCCAAGGTCCCATGATCCTCACGGTTTACCGCGGTCTGTGGTGACCTTACTGCATGGCGGAGCTGTACGCTCTGCAAGAGATCTTGCCCAAAGTCCGCGACCTTGGAGGCAGCATTGTGGCACTAACGCCGCAAACAGTGGCGCGCAGCAAAGTCCAGCTCGAAAAGAAACCCCTGGAAATTGATCTGCTCACCGACTTTGAAAACAACTACGCGAACAAGCTCGGCATTCGGTTTCAGCTGCCGGACTATCTCGTTGAGCTGTATCAGGGTTTCGGGCTCGACCTGCCGGACTTTCATGGCGAAGCCAGCTGGACCTTACCAATGCCCGCGCGAATCGCTGTCGGAGCAGATGGCGTCGTCATAGACGTTGAGGTAAGCGCGGACTACACGCACCGACCCGAACCTGAGGAAACGTTCAAAGCGTTGTTAGCGGGCATCAACGAAAGTTGAGCGTGCGATAACGGCACAATGGAACATCAGGACTACCTGTTAACGTTTGCTGAAGTGGCTGCTGCCTTTGCCGGCTTTTCGGCGATCGTCACGTCTTTCGTACAAAGTCGCGGCTCCACTGTACTGCGCATCAATCACTACAGAACGCGGGTGATGATCGAGTACAGCCTTTGCGTGGTTGTCTTTGCTTTCGTTCCTTATCTCATCTTCGTTGTCACGGAGTCCGAAGATGCATCCTGGCGTGTGGCGAGCGGTCTGCTGGCACTGGTTTGGACGCTAATCGCCGTTTCCTCAGGGAGGCGGGCAAGGGTGGTGCTGGGTGATTCTGGGTTTTCTGTTGCGCCAGGCTTTTCTTACACAATGGCTGGCCTGACGATCGTTGGAACGTTGATTTTGTGGGCTAACGTTATTGGGTTCCGCGTTGGTACGGCGGGCGGTTTCTTCTTGCTCGGCATTTCATTCCCACTGCTGCAATCGGCGCTGTACTTCCTGCACATAGTGACTCATTCAGCGCCTGACGAAACCGAGCCAGGATAGCGATCCTTAACTGTCGCTACGCTGACTTTTTTAGGAAGCGCGTCTGGCAGATACTGGCTTAGATAAGCGCCAGCCGCCTTTTTGGCTTCTGCGATCATGTCGGGCGTGATCTTGCTATTTCTCATCACCGACAGAGAAAACATCAGGTCAACAATCTCGGTGGCGTAAAAAAACACGTCCCGACTTTGGGGAAAGTCGGGAAACTCGAAGTGTCTGGAAATGATGGCGATCATCAGCTCACCGATTCGCTCGTCATGGCTGCGGTCAGCGAGTTTGATCTCTGGTGGTGCTTTGCCGCCGATAATCAATTGCCGATAGGCGGGGTGCTTGGCGTACAGCGACGCTGCTCGCTCAACTGCGGTATCGAACAAGGCTCGCCAGGATTCTGTGCTGCTGCCGGAATAGGGCTGTGCAATCGACACGGAGAGCTGCAGCATAAATCGGTTCGCCAATTCGGTGTACAGCGCCTGGGCATTCCCAAAGAAGTGGTAAGCAGAGCCAATCGGTATGCCCGCATACTCGGCAATATTCTTCAGGGAAATCTCATCTAGGGTTTGTTCTCGCAGCAAGTCTGCGGCCGCATCGAGCAGTAGCTCCCGACGTTTCATGCCTTTCGCGTAGGTGCCAGTACCGCGCCCGGTATCCCGGTTCAGCGTCGTGCCGCGCTTGGATTCTCTGTTCGCTTCAGCCATGCCTCTTTATATCCCAGCGTTGAAGACAAAGTCGAACTAATTTGACTTTAAAGAAATATCGAATATATTCGATTTTAACGATTTGTCCGATGGAGAGACTTATGTGGGCCTATATGAATGGAGGCGCCGGCACACCGAGGACTGCAAGTATCTTGCTAATAACAGTGTTGGCGATCGCCGGGTGCGGGTCGCATCACAACGACGAGCAGACCGGCGTCTCGACCGTCTACATCAACGGTGAGATCTATACGCTGAATGCCAAGCAGCCCTGGGCCGCCGGATTGGCGGTAACCGATGGCCGCTTAGTTGGCGTCGGTAGTAACGAAGCGGTGCTGGCAGAAGTTGGTCCCAACACAGAGGTCGTAGATCTTGGCGGTCGCTTTGTGATGCCTGGCCTGCAAGACGCCCATGTGCACACTCAGATGATTGCCGAGTTCAATCAGAATCTCAGCACAGATCCAGATAGGTCCTGGCAGGAGATCGCTGAAGCTATTCGCCAGTACGCTGCAGACAACGCGGACAAAGACTGGATTCTGGGTGGCAACCTACCTTGGTTGACGCATCACATCGGCGACAATGCCGATGTTCCGGCGCACTTCAGCACGTTGGATGAATTGGTAAGCGATCAGGCCATCGCCCTGTGGGATGTCGGTGGCCACGCGATGCTGGCCAACAGTCGCGCGCTTGAGTTGGCGGGCATTGCGGCAGAAACCCCTGACCCTGTTGGTGGCACCATCGAACGTGATGCATCGGGTCAGCCTACTGGCGTGCTGCGGGAGTTGGCAACCAGTCTGATCGTCGAAAGCGCAACGGCTCTGAGTGTTGATCAGTATGCCGAGGGCATGGCGAAAGCCCTTAGCCAACTGTCTGCATTCGGCATAACCTCAATCAACGAAGTCTGGACATTTCCCACGACCCTGAAGGCGTTGAAACAGTTAGCGGACGACGACGCTTTGCACATGCGCGTTGTGGTATCACTGGCTCACCCCGTGGAGTTTGTTACTCCTGAAGCAAAGCAAGCCGCGCGGGAGGTAATCGAGCGTCGAGTCGACTTCGAAAGCGAGCTGTTGCAAGTGCGCTACGTCAAGTTCGTGTTGGATGGCTCTGCCGGTGGGCAGACCCTGGTTCTGATCGATCCGTACATAGGCACAGACTTTACCGGTGAACTGCGCAATCCGGCAGAGGTGGTGATGGCTGAAGTCGCTCGGCTACAGGGCGAGGGAATAGGCAGTGTGATACATGCGGTGGGGGATGGCGCTGTTCGACTGGCGTTGGATGCGGTGGAGAAAGCTGTCGAAGATCATGGGAACGGTGTGCGACAAGTTATAAGCCACACGGTTTTCGTTAATCCGGAAGATCTTGCAAGGTTTAAGAAACTCGGCGTCATAGCGGAGTTTTCGCCCTATTTCTGGCACCCCAACGAAGGTGCCGAAATATTGCGCGAGGAGTTGGGAGAACATCGGTTGAATTGGGCCTTTCCAATGCGCGCCATAGTAGATGATGGGAACCACGTTTCTGCGGGTAGCGATTGGCCAGTGGTATTCGATCCGAATCCGTTTCCGGCGATTGAAACCATGGTGACGCGTGAGCGACCTGGTGGATCCGAGGAGGCATTTGGCCGCCAGCATGGGATCAAGCTCGAGGAAGCACTGCAAATGTTCACGCTTGGGAGTGCTTATGAACTCTATCAGGAAGATAGCACTGGCTCATTGGAGGCGGGCAAACATGCGGACTTTATCGTACTGGATCGGAACCTGCTCAAAGTGCCAATACGCGAGGTACATGCAACACGAGTTTTACAGACGGTACTTGGTGGCGAGGTGATCTATGATCGTGCTGCGCCAGCAGGGAGTGAATCGTGAAGGATTTTTATCAATGCACGCCAGAAGAGCAGGCACAGCGGCTGGCTGGACTAGCCCACGCTGCGCTGTCGCGCTGGGAGCTCGTTGATGCGAGCGTGAAGATGATCAAGCATCGAGAGAACGCGGTGTTTCGCGTCACTAGTGCAGAGCAAAGCTACGCACTAAGGATTCACCGCGCCAACTACCATACAGATCAAGAGCTCAGGTCAGAATTGCAGTGGATTGAGGCAATCAACAGCGAAGCGCTACGAACGCCACAGGTGATCCCGACAGTTGATGGCGCCGCCTTCATCCATGTACAAGTTGATGAGGTTCCGGAACCCAGGCAGGTTGATCTGCTTGAGTGGTTCGAAGGTCAGCCCATCGCTTCTGTTGAAGAAGGCGTCGAAGTTACGGACGTATATTCGACATACAGCGAAGTCGGAAGGCTGATGGCATTGACCCACAAGCATTCTGAGGCCTGGACCGAGCCCGCCGGTTTTGCGCGCCACGCCTGGGACGAACAGGGAATACTGGGAGATGAGCCGTTTTGGGGCCGATACTGGGAACTCGCTGCGCTCAGTGACGAGCAGCGCCGGCGCCTGCAAAAGGCGAAAGTGAAAGCGCTCGAGGAGCTGAAGACGTTCGGCAAGAATCGGGATCGATATGGCCTAATCCACGCCGACTTCGTACCTGAGAATCTTTTGCGAAGCGATTCCGGTATTTGCTTGATCGACTTTGACGATGCCGGTTATGGCTGGCATCTATTCGATATCGCAACTTCTCTGTTCTTTCTTCTGGGTGAACCCTATTTTGATGAGGCTTCTAGGGCGTTGCTTGCGGGTTATCGGCAGTCGCGTCCATTGCCGGATGAGCACCTGAGCCACCTGCCAATGTTCTTCTTGTTGCGTGGTACAACCTATCTTGGTTGGGCGCATACTCGGCAGGAAACCGAAACCGCGCAGTCGATAACCCCGATGATTGTGGCTGCCGTAGATGAGCTAGCCCAAGATTATCTGCAACAGGAGTAGTGAAAGTGGGCGACTCAACAAAAAATCGTTCTACCGCGGAAGGCTCCCGGGCCGAGTCGAAGGCATCTGATCGACCGCGGGGGTTCGGGGTGATGCACGGCAACATGGCAGATTTTGAGGGTGGCGGAGTTGCCAACATCGATCTGATTCACCGGCGAGCGGAGCATCTCAGCGGCAGCGTACTCTTCTATCACGACCCAGTCTGGTTGGTACGAGGTGAAGGGGTGTGGATGTTCGATCAGAATGGCAAGCGTTATTTGGATTGCTACAACAATGTGCCGAGTGTGGGTCACTGCAATCCACGAGTATTCAAGGCTCTGAGCGATCAAGCCCAAGTGCTAAATACCCACACCCGCTATTTGCACGAGTCGGTGATCGATTATGCCGAGCAGCTTGCCGCCACATTTCCTGACCCATTGAATCTGTGTCTGTTCGTCTGCACAGGTACAGAAGCCAACGAGCTGGCGATGCGTATCGCGCGCACCGTAACCGGAAACAACGGTGCGATCGTGATGGAGTATGCGTACCACGGAAACTCTACCTTAATCTCTGAGCTATCTACCGCAGGTTCTCGCAAAGAGCATCGACCCGAGCATGTGGTAGCGGTCGAACCTCCGAATTGCTATCGCGGTCCATTCGCCGATGATCCACAAGCGGGTGCGCACTACGCTGATCTGATCGATGAGGCCATCAGCGTATTGGCGCAGAGAGGGCAAGGCACCGCTGCCTTTATGTGCGATACCATGTTTGACTCTCAAGGCGGGCTCGAAGCCCCCCAGGACTATTTTTCCAAAGTCTACGAGAAGGTTCATGCCGCTGGGGGTCTGTGCATCGCAGATGAAGTCCAGCCAGGTTTCGCCCGGACCGGTAAGATGTGGGGTTTCGAACACTACAACGTGGTGCCGGATATCGTTACCCTGGGCAAGCCAATGGGTAACGGTCATCCATTGGCCGGTGTGGTTACCTCCCGAGAAATTGCGGAGCGGTTCAGTCAATCGTCGTTCTACTTCAATACCTTTGGCGGCAACCCTGTGTCGGCGGCGGTTGGCAAGGCGGTGCTGGATGAAATTGCGGAGCGGCAGCTGCCCGAGCACGTCGCAGATGTTGGCGGCTACCTGCGATTGCGGCTAGAAGACTTGGCACAGAAGCACAGCGTCATTGGTAATGTTCATGGGCTTGGCCTGTATCAGGCACTGGATCTGGTGACTGATCGAGCGACCAAAGATCCAGCCTCTGAGCTCGCGAGTAAGATTCCAGACGCGCTGAAGGCTGAAGGCGTGCTCATCGGTCTGAGTGGCCGCTTTGGCAATGTGCTGAAAATTCGCCCGCCCCTGGTATTCGATAGAAACAATGTGGATCAGCTGATCGAATCGCTCGACTTGGTACTATCCCGGCTGTCTTAACCAACGATAGCCCAAGGGACTCAGCGTGATCTACAGCGATCAAGTGCCGGTGACCTTTCAAGACCCACTGCCCGATAGCGTAGATGTCGTAGTGATTGGTGGCGGTGTGATTGGCATCTCTACCGCGTGGTTTCTCGCTAAGCGCGGCGTGTCGGTTCTCGTATGCGACAAAGGTCGTGTTGCGGGTGAGCAGTCGAGCCGTAACTGGGGCTGGATCCGCCAACAGGCGCGGGATGCGGCGGAGCTACCCATAGTCATCGATAGCATCAACCATTGGCAGTCTTTGGCCCGCGAACTAGACGAGGACATTGGCTTTACCCGGCAGGGTGTTCTTTATACGGCACAGACCGAAGCCCAACTCGCGAACTATGAAAACTGGCTAGATATCGCAGCCCAGCATCAACTCGACACCAAAATGTTATCCGGCCCCCAAGTCGATGAGTTGATAAAAGACAAACCTGGCCAGTGGCTGGGCGGTATGTACACTCCCAGCGATGCACGCGCCGAACCCTTTAAGGCGGTCCCTGCGCTGGCTCGTGGTCTGCGCAGAGCGGGCGGGCTAGTACGAGAGGCGTGCGCGGTACGCTCGATCGATGTGCAAGCTGGAAGGGTGGCAGGGGTGGTGACCGAACAAGGGCGGGTACGAGCGCAGTCAGTGGTTTGTGCCGGCGGTGCGTGGTCCACCTTGTTTATGGCAAACCTGAAGGTCAATTTGCCACAGTTAACGGTTAGAGCCACGGTTGCGCGAACGGCGCCAGCAGCGGAGATCTACGCCGGGAATGCCTCGCTGGGGGAAATTGCCATTCGTCGGCGTCAGGATGGTGGCTACACGGTGGCGTCGAGCAGCACCAATGAGCATTTCGTTGGCGCCGACAGCTTCCGTCACTTCTTTCGATTTTTGCCGGCGCTAAGAGCCAGTGCGCGCTTTATTCGCCTGCGCTTCGGCGCTGACATCGTTGACCGTTTACTACCAGTGCGCGGTTGGCAAGAGGATGAAACCACGCCGTTCGAACAAACCCGCGTGCTGAATCCAGATCCCTCCGCCAAAGCCTTGCAAGCGATGCGCCAGGGACTGACGCGACGCTTGCCGACGCTTGCGGATGTGCCATTCGCAGAAGCCTGGGCGGGGATGATCGACGTAACTCCTGATGTTGTGCCGGTGATGGACGCGGTAGCCTCCTACCCCGGGCTATTTCTCGCCACTGGCTTTAGCGGCCACGGATTTGGCATAGGGCCTGGTGCTGGCCAGGTAATGGCGGATTTGGTGACGGGTAAAACATCCGCCCATGATCTAACGCGATTTCGACTGTCGCGGTTTAGCGACGGCAGCCCGATGAACGTAGGGCCCGGGCTCTAGTGTAAAGTAGCCATATAGATCGCAGACCCACGGTGCGTCTGTGAGCGAGCAGTTTCAGCGGACGATGCATGACGGAAAAACGACATTACGAAGTGGTTGTCTTAGGTGCGGGAGTTTCCGGCATCTATCAGATCAAACGCCTCATCGATGAGCGAATCGATGCGATTGTGTTGGAAGCAGAAGAGGATTTGGGTGGCACTTGGTATCGCAATCGCTACCCAGGAGCACGATTCGATTCTGAAAGTTATACCTATGGCTATTCTTTTTCCCAGGAAGTACTCGACGAATGGCATTGGAAGGAACGCTTTTCTTCGCAGCCTGAGAATTTGCGCTACCTAAATTTCGTGGCTGACAAATTCGGCCTTCGCAAACACATGCGATTCAAAGCCCGCGTTACCGCGATGACC
>JBPCXR010000256.1:0-31633 GCA_051027215.1 Pseudomonadales bacterium
GCAACCCGCTCCGGTGCTCCGATGGCACCGGCAGCCATGCGCGAGCCGGCTGCTGTCGCGGGCCCGAGCGAGTCTGTGCCAGTGCGGGGCATGCGCAAAACCATTGCAGCACGCATGCACGACAGCCTGCAGACCATGGCGCAGTTAACCATGGACATGGACGTGATCATGGACGACGCGATCAAGCTGCGTAACCAACTCATCGCCGAGTGGGAGCGAGAAGGCATTCGACCGAGCTATAACGATCTGATCATTCGCGCTGCCGGCAAAGCACTAGAGCAACATCGACTCATGAACGCCTCCTTCGGCGATTCCGAGATCGTCCTTCATGGCGGCGTACATGTGGGCATGGCGGTGGCCCTAGAAGAAGGGCTCATTGTGCCCGTGGTGAAAAACGCCAACCACCTGAGCCTCAAGCAGATCGCGATCGAGAGCGCGCGGTTGGCGAACGCCGCACGGGACGGCAACCTCGGCCTAGACGACCTGCAAGACGGCACTTTTACCGTATCGGCGCTGGGCATGTTTGGCGTCGACTCGTTCACGCCAATCATCAACAGCCCACAGGCTGGCATTCTTGGGGTAAACCGAATTCGCGACGACGTCGCTTGGGACGGCAACACGCCAGTCAAACAGAGCGTTTTGCGACTCTCTTTAACTTGGGACCATCGGGTCCTCGATGGCGCTCCGGCTGCCCAATTCCTGGCCAGTATCAAGGATTTACTGGAATCACCGTTCCGATTGCTGGTCTGACCATTGCTCGTTGCATCAGCTCCGCCGTACACTGAGCCTCTTATAAGGGAGTACCAAGCACTATGAGCAGCGTTGCTAACACTGTGCCCATCGCCGAAGGCCTGTTCACCTGGCCATCCAACGATCCCCGGCTGTTGGGTAGTCAATGTAACAACTGTGGGGTGGTCACCTTTCCCGCCCAATCCGGCTGCCCCGCCTGCTGCGGCGAAGACACCAAGACCATTGAGATGGCTCGGCGCGGCACCCTGTGGACCTGGACCATTCAAGGGTTTCTGCCGAATCGACCGCCCTACGAGGGGCCAGAGACGCCGGAGACCTTTAAGCCCTTTGGCGTCGGTTACGTCGAGCTACCGAACCAAGTCCGGGTCGAAACCCGCATCAAAACCAACGACATCGACAAGCTCAAGATCGGCATGGAAATGGAGCTTGTGGTGGAGAAATACATCGAGCGCGATGGCAAAGACGTCGTTTCGTTTTTCTTCACCCCAGTCGATGAGCTTTAAACAACGGCACTGAATCAAAGACAGCACAACGAGAGGCAACATTATGGACGTCGCAATCATCGGAATCGGTATGCACCCCTTCGGTCGCACGGATGGGGTTACGGGCCTTGAACAAGGCGTACACGCCGCTCGACAGGCGCTGAAAGACGTCGACCTGGAGTGGAACAACATGGAGTTCGCTTACGGCGGCAGCTCGGCAGCCGGGAGCGCCGATTCCATGGTGTCGAAACTCGGCTTGACTGGCCTGCAGTTCATCAATGTCGCCAACGGTTGTGCGACCGGTGGCAGTGCCCTGCAATCTGCCTACATGGCCATTCAATCGGGCATGTTCGACATCGGCATGGCGGTCGGCTTCGACAAGCATCCTCGTGGTGCATTCACCGTTGACCCCGAAGGCAGCGGCCTCGGCAAGTGGTACGGTGATGTCGGCCTGGCCCTCACCCCGCAATTCTTCGGCATGAAGATTCAGCGCTACATGCACGAGTTCGACATCTCAGAAGATGCGTTGGTACGAGTTGCGGTCAAGAACTACAAAAACGGTGCGAAAAACCCAATGGCCTGGCGTAAAAACGCCTTCAGCTACGAAGACGTCATCAACTCGCCCATGGTCTGCGACCCCTTGCGCAAGTACATGTTCTGCTCGCCGGCAGAGGGTGGCTGCGCCATGATTCTTTGTCGCGCCGACAAGGCCAAGCAGTACACCAAAAATCCTGTGTTCCTGAAGGCAGTGAGCGTCAAGACCCGGCAGTTTGGGTCCTTCGAGGTGTTCTCCCAGGCACAAGCATTGAACCGCGCGGATGCGCCAACGGTGCAAGCATCACAGCGTGCCTTCGAGATGGCTGGCATTGGCCCGGAAGACATTCAGGTTGCACAGCTGCAAGACACCGAGTCTGGGGCTGAAATCATGCACATGGCTGAAAACGGCTTCTGTGCCGACGGCGACCAGGAAAAATGGCTACATGAAGGCTGGACCGAGATTGACGGCAAACTTCCGGTAAATACCGACGGCGGCTGCCTCGCCAACGGCGAGCCGGTGGGCGCATCCGGCTTACGCCAGGTCTATGAAGTGGCCCTGCAGCTACGCGGCGAAGCCGGAGAGCGGCAGGTCCCGAACGATCCGAAGACCGGCTATACCCATGTCTACGGCGCGCCGGGCTTGTCTGGCGTGACCATTCTCTCGCGCTAACGCTTACCCCGTGGCCGGTGCCGTTTTTGGGCGGTGCTGGCTACAACCCTACGCAGAGGATTAGAACGATCCGGTAAAGCGGATGTTGTCCTTGGCCAAGCCTTCGGCAACCACTTCCAAGCCTCCGGTTTTCACCATCCATTCAAGACGGTGGTCCCGGTACTCGCGCTTGAACAACCCCCGCTCCAATGCCTCACGCACCGCCTCAAGACTCACGGCTTCGCTGTCGAACGACACTGCCGCCGCTGCCTGGGTCACTTCCTTGCTGCTCGGACGGTCATTGGCGCGCTGCAACCAATCGAGTAGCGATGCCTGAGACGGCGTGAAACCAAACCCAGCTGCACCGTTCAAGTAGGGCAACACGCTCAGATCTCCCCAGCCGAAAGCGTCGCCGTTGAACCAGGAACGCTCGCCAAGCTGCCCATTCAGCCAGTCGAACCATCCACGCACCTGCTCCTCAGCTAGATCGAAGATGCGTTGGGCTTCGGCGCCGTGAGCGCGGCCAAAGTGCCGCACCTCCGACAGACCCCAATTGATGGCTTCGAAGTGTGTGTCCATGGCGTCTTCAAGCATACGAACTCGCGCACGGTCTGCGGCCTCTGCCGGCAACAAGGGCGGTTGCGGCCAACAGTCCTCGATGTACTCCAGAATGATCGTCGAATCGAACACGCAAAAGTCATCGTGCACCAACAGCGGCACCTCACCGCGGGGGCTGCCACTGGCAAACTCACCGGCGGTTTGGCCACTGCCGATGGCATCCGGCATTTGCACCTCGAAGGCAATGCCTTTCTCCAACAACGCGATTTTCACTTTTTGCCCGTAGGGTGACAGTGGATGGTCGTAGATTCGAATCGCCATGCTGGGGTCCGTTGAGTTGCAAGCCGAGTTAGTATATCCAGGTGACGGAAGACACCGTAGGGAGGGGTCCTTGAGCACACAGGAAGAGCCGTCTGGCGGCACGATTCTGCAGGGCAAGCGGGTATTGATCACCCAAGCAGACGACTACATGGGTCCGGCGACCAGCGAGCTGTTCGCCGCCCAAGGCGCTACTGTGATCACCGACAACCGGGATCTAACCCCCAACGGCGCTTGCGATGCGCTAGTTGCCGAGGTGGGCGTGGTAGATATTTTGATCGCCAATTTGGCGTCAGAAAATTTTTCTGGTAGAGAGGCCGAAGCGCTAGATGATGCTGCCTGGCATCAGACCTTTGACATGATGGTGCACCCACTGCACCGGCTGTGTCGGGCGCTGTTGCCACAGATGAAACAACGTAGGCGCGGCAAGATTGTTGTTTATGGCAGCGCAGTCGCACTCAAAGGGCTAAAGACTGTGGCAGCTTATAGCGCCGCGAGAGCCGCTCAAGTTGGGTATGTGCAGGCGCTGGGTGTAGAAGTCGCACCTCATAACATTCAGGTCAACCTAATCGCCCAGAATTACGTCGAGAACCCTGTCTACTACCCAGAGTCGTTGCGCAATCGAGAATCGTTTCAAAAATCGCTTGCTCGGCAGGTGCCGTTAGGTCGTCTGGCCACCGCTCAAGAAGATGCGAAGTTTGCATTGTTTCTCGCCAGCGACGACAGCGACTTTTTTGTCGGCCAGGCCATCCCGTTCAGCGGTGGTTGGGTGCAACGATAACAACACAACAGTAGCACGGGACATTGCCCATGATGACAGCACAACAATATCGAGAATCCTTGGACGACGGGCGCGAGACCTTTTTCGAAGGTGAGCGCGTCGACAACGTTTGCACTCATCCGCTTCTAGGAATGACGGTAGAAACCGCGGCCAAAGGCTACGAGCGCTTCTACAATCCCGCTCCTGACGCTATCGGTGAGTTCATGAAAGTCCCCTGCTCAGCGGCGCAGCTACGCGAGCAGGTAGAGCTGCACGAGTCAGTCGACCTGCTCACTCACGTCACCTACGCCTCGATCATGACCCTACTCACCGCCGCCGATCGCATCGAGGCGCAACTGCCAGAAAACGCTGCACGAATTAGAGCCTGGGTGAGCGACGCACAGCAGCGCGATGTTCGCATCACTCAGTGTATTACCGACGCCAAAGGCGACCGCAGCCGCCGACCAGGGAACCAGGACGATCCAGACGCCTATGTGCGGGTCGTTAAACGCAACGCAGACGGGGTCATCATCCGCGGTGCGAAACTGCACATCTCCGCGGCTTCCATGGGCCATGAGCTAATGACCATTCCCACCAAGGGCATGAAAGCGGGCGAAGAGGACTACGCAATCGCCTGCATGGTTCCGGTAAATGCGCAAGGGGTGAAGATCGTCAATACTACCTACGCACCACGACATGCTGATACCCGCGATTTTCCGATCTCCGGCAACCAGCATACGCCGGAAGGTTTCGTGATATTCGATGACGTATTTGTGCCCAACGAGCGTATTTTCCTCGATGGCGTGCCAGAGCTCGCTGCAGTTTTCGCCCACTCATTAGGCCTGTGGGAACGGCTGGGTGGACTCGCCGCCATGGCCTCCAGCTACGATATTCTGGTGGGCTTTGCGCAGCTCATTTCTGAAGCCAACGGCATCGACAAGGTCGGCCACATCAAGGAAAAGATCTCAGAGATGATGATCAACGCCACCCTGATTCGAGCAACCTTGGAAGCCGCCATAGATAGCTGCAGCATCACTTCCGACGGCGCAGCGTTTCCAAACGAGCTGTACACCAACGTCGGCAAATACCACGGCGCGGCCAACTACTCTCTCATGGTTCGCCACCTACACGACATTGCTGGGGGCAGCATTCTCACTGCGCCGAGCATCGCCGATCTAGAAAACCAAGACACCGGTCATTTGATTCGCAAGTACATGAGCACCATGCAATCGGTGGATGGCACCTACCGCACCAAATTGTTTCATGCCATTCGCGACATGACTGCAGATTCTCTGGGCGGTTGGCACGCAGTCACGAACATTCAAGCCGGTGGCGGGCTGTATGCCCAACGCATTGTCTCGCGCATGCACTACGACCTTGAGGGCGCTAAAGCCCTGGCCCTGTCTCACGCCAATTTGGCATGAGCCCGCAGGGCAAGCTCGTTCGAGTTTACTGCAGAAACGTCCAGCTCAGTGCTGCTAGGCTGCGGCGTTTCACGCTAGCTCGCCGGTTGCGCTGCCACCGCATAGGCTCGACCGTCGGAAATGGCTGATCCAGTGTCCGGAATCAGCTGCTGCAGGGTTTTCTTCGCCTGCAAACTGCGAACTCTGGAGGTAAAGCGCTGAGCACGACCGTCTGCCCCTAATAGCTCGACCTGTATGACCACATTGCGCATGTCTACCGGTGTGGTGTTTACCACCTGCAACACTAGGCGTGCTTGATTGTCTTGAACAATCCGCGCCTGCACATAACGCGCAGGTTGTCGCGGCACATCTAGCCTGAGCAAATTACCCAACGCAGTGCGACCAGCCTCACCTTGGGCCTGGGACGCCGCCTGGTAATAGCGTACCGCCTCGTCAGCATCTCCAGACTGTTCCGCCAGCTCCCCAAGAGCGTTGTAGGCTACCGCAGTGGGCAGCAACTCAACCGAGCGTGTCAGGTCCGCGCGCGCGGGCGCGTATTGTCGCTGGGCCTTGCGCGCCAGGCCTCGGCCTACGTAAGGTCCGAAAAATCCGTCCCGCAAATTAATGGCACGCTCATAATTTGTCTGCGCATCGCCGTAGCGCTTCTGCTTCAGGCGGATGTCGCCACGCAAATTGTGAAAGGCCGGCTCCCGCTGCTGGCCCCGCAGAGCGACCTGCACTTGCCGCAGCGCGGTGTTCAGATCGTCATCCTTGAGCGCTTTGCGAGCCTCGTCGTAAGCAGCATAAGCCGGGGCATCGCGACGCAGCGTTCGCAAAGACGCTGCGAACCTGTCAGCGCCATACTCTTTGGCTTGAGGGTACTGCTCACGCAAGCGCCCAACAATGCTCTTGTTGTTAGCTACTCGCTCGGTGGACGGTGGATGACTGGCAAACAAGCCTTCAAGCCAGCCGTTCTGCTTTTTCGATCGACCCGACTCTTCTGACAAGCGTACAAACGTCTCTTGCAGACTGACGGCCGCATAAGGATCGTAGCCGGCCCGCGCCATAAACTCCGTACCGTAAAAGTCCGCCTCACGCTCGGCGTCACGGCCGTAGCGCAAAGTTAAGAGGCCAGCCGCCATCTGTGCGGCCCCTAGTACCGTTTGTGCATAGTCAGTGTTCCGCGCGCCGATCATGGCCGCCACCATGGCGCCTTGCAGCAACATCCCACGCTCCATGGCTCGCGCACCATGACGTGCCGCCGCATGCGCAGCTTCATGGCCAAGCACCGCGGCCAGCTCCGCTTCATTGCGCAGCTCGGTGACCAATCCGCGATTGATTGCGATCTTGCCCCCGGGCAATGCCCAAGCGTTCGGCACGGAGTTATTGAGCACGACAAACTCATAGGGTAGTGGCACTTCACTTGCCGCCGCCACGCGCTGCCCGACGCGGTTCACATACTCGGTCAAGCCTGGGTCTACGGTATAGCGTCCACCTTGCATCTGTTGCGAAGGGCCGTAGTGTTGTTTGCCCATGGCGATTTGCTGTTCGAACGAGACCAGCCCCAGCTCGCGTTTACCCGTTACCGGGTTGACTACGCAGCCCGCCAGCAACACCAGCAATAGCGCAAACCCTGACCGCTGTGCCAGAGAACGGCAACGGACAGCCAAAAACCGCAGGTAAGTTGAAACGTTACAATCCCTTTGCATTCGTCATGCGCCCCCAATACATAAGTCTGTTAGCTTGTATGCGTTCGAGTTATTGGTCCAGTCACCACGATGCTGTTGCCAAGCAGCATGTAGTTATTCGTGAGTCAGCCTGTGAAACGCCGTACCAAGCCAAGCAACGCAAAAGACAACGCCTCCAGTGCACCAGGGGCACACCGTCACGACCGCAATTTAGATCAAGAGTACCGGGCGCGTCGTCAATCAACCAGACCAATGCCCCGCAGCGTCGATCGAGCCTTTCAAAGGCTTTTGGTGCAGGAAGAGCACGCTTAGCAAATTCCTGCAAAGCAAGCTTACCAATTCCGCGCATTTGCCTCACAAAAGCAACGTGCGTCTGCTCTCATTCTCGAATAATCCATAGTCCTTCCAGTTTTACTCCCCGTCGGGTGCAGGATTAGCACCTAAATTAGTGGTCGGCGAATGATGCGATCTCGCAAACAGGGGCGAGGATCGTTGGCAACGAAGTTTGTTGCACTGCCGAACGCACGGAGAGATAGACGATGTTTGAGCTATTGAAACCCGCAATCGTTGGTCAGCCGACCCACGACTACGCCCACGGTACCCGTTACCTACAAAACTCCACAGCCGCCGACGTATTGAGCGCTGGCGAGATCGTGCTGCTGGTTAGCGCGCTGCTGAGCCTTGCAACGAGCATCGGTCTCACCGTCACCGTACTCTAGTCCTAGCGCCCCAGGCGCTGCCCCCATTCGACTTTCTTGCTTCCCCGCGCCGTAAGCTGCAGCTGGGCTTTCCGGCGCTTTGATCTGCCTCTATGATGCCCTCTGCTAGCACAGGGGGAGGCTGGGTCATTGAAATACCTGCACACCATGGTTCGAGTCAACGAACTGGAACCGGCCATGCATTTCTATTGCGAGCTCTTAGGCTTGCAGGAACTGCGGCGTTACGACAGTGAAGAGGGTCGCTTCACTCTGGTGTTCCTAGGCGCTCCAGAAAACCCATCGGCACAGGTGGAGCTAACCCACAACTGGGATCCGGTCGCCATCGAAGGCGGTCGAAATTTCGGCCACCTGGCCTATGAAGTCGAAAACATCTACGCGGCCTGTCAAAGGCTGCAGGATGGCGGTGTGACCATCAATCGCCCACCACGAGACGGCCGCATGGCTTTCGTGCGCTCACCCGAAGGCATCTCCATCGAGTTGCTGCAGCAGGGTGCAGCCTTAGCCGCTGCAGAACCCTGGGCCAGCATGGAAAATACCGGAGAGTGGTAACCCAGCGCTCCACATTCCCCTGATCTCCATCTAGTAGCAGCTCAGCACCGCAAACCCATTCGAGCTGAACAAAATCTGGCAAAGGAAATCACCATGAAACTGTATAACTCTCAGGGCCCCAACCCCCACGTCGTGCGCATGTTTGCGGCAGAAGCCGGGCAACCACTGGAACTGGTCGAAGTAGACATTATGGCTGCCGAAAACCGTCAGGGCGGCTTTCTCGAGAAGAATCCCTCTGGACAGTTGCCCTGTCTCGAGCTCGACGACGGCACGAAAATCGCCGAGATCACCGCAATCTGCGAGTACATTGATGACTGCCAAGGGGGCACACCCCTGATTGGTACCACGCCCCAGGAACGTGCGCTTACCCGCATGTGGACTCGCCGAGTGGACCTCAACATCTGCGAAAATCTGGCCAACGGCTTTCGCTACAGCGAGGGCATGCCCATATTCAAAGATCGCATGATCACCATTCCGGAAGCCGCCGACAGCCTGAAGCAGATCGCCCGGGAGAAGCTTCAGTGGCTCGACGGACTTATGGCCGGACGTGACAATATTGCTGGGGATCACGTCACCCTAGCAGACGTACTCCTGTTCTGCTTTTTGCAGTTCGGTGCGGCCGTGGGACAGCCCTATGACCAGTCGCTGGCCAATATCCACACCTGGTTCCAGCGTATGGCCAGCAGAGATTCAGCTAAGGCCTAGCCTGAACCGGCCCTACAGGCGCCCTTCTCCCCCAATTCACGGCCCAAGTCGCAACCTAGGGCCGAAAATTGGTCTAACCTAAACTGTCTGTAGAAGCCTAAATGTGTTACTTTTCGTAGCATCTCACCGGTAATAGCGCCATGCGAACCACCTACATCACTGCGGCCGCCATCGGGCTGCTCATCGGCTTATGGCTCTTTTCCGGCCAAATCAATCGCCCCGAACCCGAGGCGCCGAAGACACTCGCCCAGCAAAATCGCGAGCGTGCGGCACGGCAAGAAGACATTGCTCCTACCCAGGTTCGCGCTCGGGTTTCGCAAGCAGAGCCTCAGGTTCGCGCAGTTCGGGTACGCGGCCGCACCGAAAACAAGCGAACCGTTGAAGTCAAAGCCGAAACCACCGGTCGTATCGTGTCTCGACCCGTCGAGCGCGGTGATCGCGTTGAAGCCGGCGATCTGCTGTGCAAAATCTCCTTGGAAGATCGAGAAGCTGGCTTTCGGGAAGCTCGTGCCGCCCTGCAACAGGCGCAAATTGAGTATCAGGGTAGCCTCGAACTCAAAGCCAAAGGCTTTCAGTCTGAGACGGCCATAGCCCAAAGCAAGGCACGACTTGCAACCGCCGAAGCGAATCTTGAACGTCGTGAGCTGGATCTGGCACGCACTCGCATCAAGGCACCCTTTGCCGGTTACATTGAGGATGTGGCATTGCAGATCGGCGACTATGTGGGTCCGGGTTCCACCTGCGCCACAGTCATCGATCTCGATCCTATGTTGCTAGTTGGTCGGGTACCCGAGAAAGAAGTCCAGAACGTGCAGTCCGGAATCAATGCTCAGGGCATCTTAACCAGCGGTCAAACAGTCGCAGGCCCAGTGCGATTCGTCGGCGCGCAAAGCGATCCGGAAACTCGCACTTATCCCATAGAAATCGAAATCGACAATGCCGATGGCGCAATCAAGAGTGGCATCACCACCGACATATTGGTGCCTATCGAAACCGTACCCGCGCATCGAGTAAGCCCTGCCCTGTTCGCGCTAGACGATGACGGCGGCGTTGGCATTCGCATAGTGAATGCCGAAGATCGGGTAGAGTTTCACAAGATCGATGTACTGATCAGTGACGCCAGCGGCGCCTGGGTCACTGGCCTGCCAGACATCGCCACCATCATTACCGTCGGCCAGGAGCTGGTGGTGCCTGGCGAACGGGTCGACGTCACCTATGAAGCGCGGCAAGACATGCCAGTTGCATCACCATCGAGCGACGGGGATCCGTCAGTTAGTTCCGGGCAAAACAATACCCCTCAGTCTGCCAATCAGAGTCAACCGAAAAGCGCACCGGTGATTGCCGGCGCCGCGGTTTCTATACGCTGAAGCTTAGCGGCCCGTCGCCGCGAACCTAAGAGTAACCCGTCATGGCCGGATTCATCGACGTCGCAATCAACCGCTCTCGGACCACCGGTCTGTTGCTGTTGATGGTGGTCCTGGCTGGGTACTTTGCTTATCGGGCCATTCCCATTGCCAACGAGCCGCACGTTGAAGTGCCGATGTACTCGATCTTCATTTTCCACGAAGGCATTTCTCCCGAGGACAGCGAGCGCTTGCTGGTTATGCCAGCAGAGCTTGAGCTGCGTAAAGTCGAAGGCGTCGACGAGCTTACCGCCTACGCTTCAGAAGGCAGCGCCACACTGATAGTCGAGTTTGATGCGGCCTACGATCTGAACCAGGCCGAGCTGGATGTGCGCGAGGCCATGGATCGAGTGCGGCCGGAGCTGCCAAGTACCGCCGAAGAACCCATCGTCAATGAAGAAAGTGCTGATGACTTCCCGCTGATCCAAGTCAACATCGCCGGCGAAAACGTGCCAGAACGGGTGCTCTATAACATCGCTGTAGCGCTCCAGGATGAGATAGAGACCATCCCGTCGGTACTCGAGGCAGAAATGCGCGGTCATCGAGAAGAGCTGCTGGAAGCAGTGATCGATCCGACGGCCCTGGAAGCTTATGCCATCTCTTCCGAAGAGCTGATTACCACCATAGTCCGCAATAACCGCTTGATCCCCGCCGGTAGTATCGATACGGGCCAGGGACGCTTCTCGGTGAAAGTCCCCAGCGTAATCGAAGAAGCCGAAGACATCTTCGATCTGCCTATTCGAGCCAGCGATGATGCTGTGGTTACGCTCAAGGATGTGGCCTCGGTGCGCCGAACATTTAAAGATCGGACCAACTACGCCCGTGTGAATGGGCGTCGCGCCATCTCCCTTGGCGTCAAAAAGCGCGCCAACGCCAACGTTATCGACACCATCGCCAAAGTCCGCGAGCTGGTGGAAGCCCAGCGGCCGTCATTCCCGAAGCAGGTTGATGTGTTTTACAGTCAGGATCAGGCACCTTGGGCAGTGAGCCAGGTTACCGAACTGCAGGGCAACATTTTCACTGCGCTAGCCCTGGTCATGGTGCTGGTGGTAGCGGCAATGGGTTTTCGCAGCGGGGTCATCGTCGGGCTCGGCATCCCCGTATCGTTCCTGATGGCCCTCGTGGTCATTTACTTTATGGGCTTCACCTTCAACTTCATGGTGATGTTCGGCATGCTCTTGGGCCTCGGTATGCTGATTGACGGCGCCATCGTCGTGACGGAATACGCTGACCGTAAAATGACTGAAGGCTTCGACCGCCGAGTTGCTTACTCCCTGGCCGCCAAGCGCATGTCCTGGCCAGTGATCGCCTCGGTAGCCACCACGCTGGCCGCATTCTTACCACTCATGTTCTGGCCTGGTATCCCTGGCAAGTTTATGCGCTACCTACCAGTCACGGTCTTTGCGGTACTCATGGGCTCACTCATCTACGCACTCGTCTTTGGGCCGATGTTGGGAACCTTGTTCGGTAAGGCCGGAGCGCGAGACGAAAAATCTGTGCGCACGCTTAAAGAACTAGAGGAAGGCGATCCTACGCGACTGAACTCGATCACTGGGCTTTATGCGCGTCTTCTCTCTATCAGCACTCGCTACGCGCCCTTGACCTTCCTGCTCACCCTAGCGCTGCTAGTCGCCAGCTTCGTCGCCTATGGGGTGGCAGGCAAAGGCATGGTGTTTTTCTCGGACTCGGATCCGACCTTTGCCCAGGTCGCTGTCCGCGCTCGGGGCAATTTATCTGCGGACGAAACCAACGAGCTGGTGAAAGAGGTCGAAAAACACTTGCTAGAGGTGCCGGAAGTTAAGGACCTCAACACCTATACCTTGCTTTCCGGTAGCTCATCGAGGGATGGTTTCGACCGCGTGGGCGTTATGTTTCTAGAGCTGGTGAATGAAAACGATCGCGTCCGCAAAAGTCCGGCAATCTTCCAGGACGTGCGCGACCGCACCGCCCAACTTGCCGGCATCAATGTGGAAATTGTCGAGATGGAGCAGGGTCCGCCGGTAGGCAAGCCCATTCAGATTCAGTTTTCCTCTCAGTCCAGCGACCTGTTAGAGCCGGCAGTAACACGAGTATTCGACTACGTCAGCCAGCTCGATGGCATCCTGGACATCGACGACACCCGCTCGTTGCCTGGCATCGAATGGAAACTCGATGTTGATCGAGCCCAGGCAGCGCTATACGGCGCAGACGTTTCTCAAGTCGGCATAGCCGTGCAACTTGTCACCAACGGCGTCAAGGTGGGCGAGTACCGACCGGACAACGCCGACGATGCGGTCGATATTCGAGTGCGCTACCCAGAGACTTTTCGCGGGGTCTCATCGCTAGATGATCTGAAAATCAGCACGCCGAAAGGGTTAGTCCCCATTTCAAATTTCGTCTCGCGGATGCCCGCCCCCAACGTTGACGCCATTCAGCGAATTGATGGAGTCGCGGTGGAATTTATAAGAGCCAACGTTGCCGAGGGCGTACTCGCCGATGCCCTGGTAAAACAGATCGAAGCCTGGATCGACAGCCAGGACTGGGACCCTAGGCTAAAAATCGTGTTTCGCGGTGCCAACGAAGAACAAGCCGAGGCCATGGCTTTCGTGCAAGTCGCCTTCGGTATGTCCTTACTACTCATGTTTGTATTGCTGGTCACCCAGTTCAACAGCCTGTATCAAAGCTGGCTCATTCTATTTGCCGTCGTCATGTCCACTGCCGGAGTTCTCCTGGGCCTGCTGATTCTCGACAGCGCGTTCAGCGCGCTGTTAACCGGCACCGGCGTTGTGGCGCTTGCAGGCATTGTGGTCAACAACAACATCGTGCTCATCGACACTTACAACCATCTGCGTCGGGAGCATCCAGAACTAGATTACCTGGCGCTCATCGTGCGCACTGGGGCGCAGCGTTTGCGGCCGGTCATGTTGACGACGGTCACAACCATATTCGGGCTGTTGCCGCTAGCCAGCAACCTCTCCATTGATCTAATCAACCGGCAGATCATCTATGGCGGACAGATGTCCAGCTTCTGGGTACCGCTGTCTCAAGCCATTGTCTCAGGGTTGACCTTCGCAACGCTGCTGACACTCATTGCCACGCCAGCAATGCTCGCCCTACCGCACCACTTTCGCCAAGCCAAGGCAGCGGTTGCTGCACGACTACGAGGCAAAGGCACCTCAGCACTGTCCTCTTCCAACTGATTAAGCGCCGCGCCTGCGGCTGTAGATAAAAGCCCCGGCGACTGGGGATTGGGGAGGGGGAGAAGTCACCGGGGCGGGCAAGACCTGCGCACAGAGTGTGTGTTTGGGTCTTACTTTTAGGTATAGCAGCCCTACCAGCGTTCGCCAGAGAAATTACCGCTTTCCACAGCAGCCAAGGGCTCTGTGCGGTGGATTTGGTTATGCTAGTGGTTTGCCAGTTAGAGCGAGAAGCTATGTCGGTGTCATTGGGCGTACACGTTGGCCAGCAGAATCTTTCCATGAGCGCTATGAGCGCCCTGTGGCGCAAGCTGGACGATCACAAAGTGGATTGGATCTCGGCCTGGGATCACTTCTACGAAGCGCCACCAAAGAACGGTACCGAACCCCACTTTGAAGCGCTGGCAACCCTTGGCGCACTCGCCGCTCAAACTCAACATGCGCGCATTGGCTGCTTGGTGTTTTACGTCGGCTACCGAAACCCGGCGTTGCTGGCGAAAGCGGCTACGACGCTGGATCACATATCCGGTGGCCGTTTTGAGTTGGGTCTGGGTGCTGGCTGGCACATTTGGGAGGCATCCGCCTATGGCTATCCGTTCCCAGACATCGGCACGCGCCTAGATATGTTGGGCGAAGCTGTACAGATTGTTCGTCGCATGCTTACCGAGCCACGCACGACGTTTTCTGGCAAACACTTCCAGGTAGACGACGCCAGTTGCCTACCGGTACCGCTGCAGCCTCGGCTGCCAATTTGGATCGGTGGCGTGGGTGAGAAACGCACGTTGAACATCGTCGCGGATCACGCCGATGGTTGGAACGCTGCTTACCTGCCAGCCGATGAGTTTGCGCGCCTGAACAATGTGCTCAACCACTGGTGTGAAGAGGGCCAGCGGGAACCGAGCACGCTGCGTCGGGGGGTGAACCTTATGTTCAACCTCGGCTTGAATCAGGCAGACCTGAAGCGCCAGCGTGCGCGCCTGTCTGGTGACTGGGGCAGCATGGCGGATCGAATCGAAGGAGGTGCGTTGTTGTGCCAACCAGAAGAAGCCGTGGAACGAATCCTCAGCTATGTCGAAGCGGGTGCAACTGACGTCAACATTGCGCTGCGGGCGCCATGGGATGAGGAGGCACTGGATGCCTATTTGACCGAAGTGATGCCCGCAGTCAGGCGCGAAGTCGCTTAAGCGCTACGACGCGCAGCGATTCGCCGGGCAAACTCCAGCGTGCGCTCTGCTTCTGCGGCATGCAGGTTCTCGATCAGCTGACCGTCCAACTCGACCACGCCCCGCCCTTCAGCTTGGGCAGCCTGCCAAGCCTCTAGCACGCGCTGCGCCTGGCTGACTGTTTGCGCATCCGGACCATAGGCCGCATTGGCTGCCTCGATCTGCGCCGGGTGTATGAGCGTCTTGCCGTCGAAGCCCATGGCCCGACCTTCCTCGCAGGCAGCAGACACCCCTTCTAAGTTGCGAAAGTCCAAGTGCACGCCGTCAAGGATATCTACAGCATGGGCTCGTGCAACGGCAATACAGGACTGCAACGCATAGGCAAGGTTTGCACGTCCAGGCACATGGCTGCCGCGAAGCTCTTTGACCAGATCACTGGTGCCCATGACCAGTACCGCTAGCTTTGGGCTTTGGCTCACTAGATCGCGCAGATCCAGCAGCGCCAGCGGCGTCTCGAGCATGTACCAGCGCGGTAGCTCAGACTGCCCCGCAGCCTCGAGCGCTGCATCGATGGCCTGCACTTGGCTGCTGCGTTCAACTTTGGGAAACAGCATACCGGCGATGGGCAGCGCAGCGGTTGCGGCCAAATCCTCAGCACCCCAGGGAGTGTCCAAGCCGTTGATGCGCACCACCAGTTCTCGCTCGCCGTAGCCCCCAGCCTCAAGCGCAGCACAAACCTGCTGTCGCCCAAGTTCTTTGCTATCGGCGGCTACTGCGTCTTCCAGATCAAAAATGATGCTGTCGCAATCCAGGCCACGCGCTTTTTCCATGGCACGAGCATTCGCACCAGGCATATACAAGACTGAGCGTCGGGGAATCATGGTAACTGACTGGCTCTCGAACTAGGTTCTGGTAAGGATACCGGAGGCGCGCAGTTGTGGGTGGCTTGGGCCTAAGCCCTGCTCAGGAAATCTGCTTTTGCAAATCGCGAGGTACGCTGAAAAAGCCCTTGTTGGTTTTAGCGCTGGCGCGACGACGGGGACAGTCGGCTTTGAGTCGACAGCTGAAGTCTGAGAGCACAGGCAACAGACAAAATGCGGCCAGCAAAAAGGCGATGGCTTCGAACGCAGCAGCAGACTTGTACCACTGACTGTCAAAGCCGGACGCCATAGTGAAGAAGCCGGCGAAGAAGAAGAACATGACTGCCACAGTAACAACCGCCAGAGCGCGCGACAGCGGAACAGGCAAAGAAGGGATAAAGGTGACAAACGCGAGGGTGGTGGCCAGTGCGAGCATGGACAGGCAGCTCAAATGTGCAGTCTCCCCCTGACTAGCATGTAGCACGGTCAGAATCAGGAAAATGCCGCCAATGGCTCCGTTCACATATCGCATATTATCCGGGTCCTCCGCACGTCTTCCGCCGCCGTCCACGGCTGCCTTTCACAGCCGCATTTGCACTTGTCTAACGGTCCGCCTGTCTACAGATCATCTATCTGCTGTCTACCATCAACTGTCATCAACTGTTCTACCATCCGCTGTTCTAGCGGACGGACGAACACAGGCGCTACCAGCCTCGCCTTGCACACTGAAGTACAGGCCAGAATGCAAGTTTTTCAGTCTTTATGACTGTTGCAACAACGATAGTCGACAATAGAAGTGGCTGCGTCAACCATTCGTTACCAAAGGTGACACTGAAAATGTAAATTTGTGGATTCATCCAATTTATATGTCAATAATACTGCCTATATATTCTAAATTTCCACTATTAGGTTATAAAAATTTCAAATTAATCAGCTATTTAGATATAAGCGCATCAGACCTCCCAGCCAGGCAATCCGTCATCAAGCTGGACACCAAAGGTATTCAGCGCCATCGATACCAGGTTGTACTGACCCACGGTAAAGACGATGTCCAACAACTGCTGTGCTGAAAAGTGTTTCGCCAGCCCTTGGTAGGTTGCATCGCTGACAAACGCGTCACTGTGCAGTTCTTCGGTGGCCTGAAACAACAATCGATCTACGTCGGACAGGCCTGGGGTTTGCGAGCCCGTTTTTGCGGAGCGAATTTCATCATCGCTCATGCCCCCGGTTCTGGAGATCTGCACATGCTGACTCCATTCGTAGCCCGCCTGACACAAATAGCCAATGCGCAATATCAACAACTCGCGCGTACGCAGATCCAAAGTCGACTTGCCGAGAATGTGATTGGCAAAAACCAACCAGCGTTTGAACAGCGCTGGATGATGCGCCAAAGTCTTGAAGATATTGAAGGGTTCACCGTTCTGCAGAAACGGTTGCATGATTTGCGCAGCTTCGTCACTCAATTGTTCCTGTTGCAGCGGTTGTATACGGGGTTCTTCAAGCCGCATGGTTGGCGTCTCCTTAGGGTAAATTCGAATGCACAGGCGTCGAGGTTAACTGGTTGTCGAACCCAGCGCAGCTAGGATTGCTGCTGCATGCCTTGGCGTAGCAAAGGCAGAAACATCGTCCGCAATGCCAGCTCAGGGTCTCGTCGCAGTGCAACGATCGCTTGCAGCGCCCCTGGAGCCCGCAGGTCAACGCCCTGCAGTTGCGTGCCGATGGCGCGATTGCCAATGATTAAACTGGCAATGCCGTGTACACCGCCCCAGAAAGTCCCGCCCAAAAGATTGGTCTCGAGCTTAGAACATATGCCAGCGCTTTGAATTTCCAGCAGTGTTGCGTAGTGCACTGCATAGGTCTGCTCCGCTGCCCGCTGCAGCGCTTCGTATTCCGAAAAATCCTCGAGCACCGAACCGAACATCAACTGGTAGGTGGTGGGATGATCGATAGCAAACTGTACATAGGCCAACGCCATGGCCATGAGCGCTCGTTCTGCAGCCGCTGCCGAGCTCGCTGCAGGGCTGGCAGAGCGCTGAGCGGCCAGCATTACGCCCTCTAGCTGCCGAAAACCGCGGGTGGCCAGTGCCGCCAACAGACAGCGTTTGGAGGCAAAGTGTCGATAGGGTGCGGTGGCCGAGACGCCCGCTTGGCGTGCCAGTGCGCGAAGGCTCAGGCTTTGAACACCTTCCTGGGTGATGTGCTCAAGGGCATCGTCCAACAGCGTGTTGGCCAGATCACCGTGGTGATAGCTAGCGCCGTTCTTCGCCTTGCTCACCCGCATCTCCCGCGTCCCACAGACCCTGGCAGAGCTAGCACGCCCCGAGACCGAGTGATTGAGCGCTTTTTCCATGTTGACATCGCTAACATTAGGCTACGATACTCTGCTCATGTATACACTGTAAACATCGTTCAGTAACTCGACTATGCACATCCGCCACCTGCAACGCTATGGCACCGGGCCCTGGTCCGGGCTGCGCCGTGTGGCCATCGTTGCGCTGTCGCTGCAGTCGCTGTTGTGGTGTTGCTGGGTTGGTACGGCGAGCGCCGACCCGAATCGAGCCTCGCTAATTCGAGTTAGCACCGTCAAGGCCGTCGCTAGCCACAGCTATGCCTCGGAACGCACCTACGCCGGCACGATTGTCGCTGGCCGCGCATCCGAACTCGGTTTCCGATTTTCCGGACAGCTCGCCTCAATCGAGGTCGATATTGGTAGCGCGGTCAATCAGGGAGATCTGTTGGCTGCTTTGAACATCGCCAGCCGCCAAGCAACCCTGGCCGAAGCCGAAGCCAAAGCCGCAGTGGCCCAGGCCAACGTCGCTGCGCTAGATGCCGAAACCGATTTAGCACAACAAACCGAACAACGTTTCGCCAACCTGCGCGAAACCAGCCACGTCTCGGCCCAGCAATACGACGAACGACGCTTAGCGCTGCAAGCGAAACAGGCACGCCGCAAAGTCGCCATCGCCAGCCACCGTGCAGCCTTGGCGCAGATACAGGCAGCCAAGGTCGCTCTCGCCGAGGCCCATATCCGTGCGCCCTACGCTGGGGTGGTGCAAGCCCGTTATGCAGACGAAGGTGCCCAGATCAGTCCTGGGCAAGCAGTGCTGCGGTTGGTAGAGACTGAAAACAAAGAAGCCCACATTGGCCTGCCAGAACAGCTGGCCGTTAACCTTCAGGCCGATGCTTCTCATCAGCTGCACTGGGCCGACCAAAGTTTCCCCGCGACGCTGAAAACCGTTCTGCCGGAAGTTGATGCCCGCAACCGAACTCTGACCGCGGTCTATCGATTGGCCAACGACCACAGCGCTCGACTACCCATCGGCGCTGTGGTGGAGCTCGCGGTGTCTAGCGAAGTCACCGAAGACGGTTACTGGGTACCGCTAACAGCACTAACTGAAAGCGATCGCGGACTCTGGGGGGTTTACGTGGTTACCCCATCTGAAGTGGTGGAGCGGAGACTGGTGGAAATCCTACACTCCGAAGACACCCAGGCGTTCGTTCGCGGCACACTGCGGCCCGGGGATCAGATCGTAGCCACCGGGGTTCAGCGACTGGTCCCAGGGCAACGGGTTAACAGCGCAAGCAAGCAAGCGGGTTAATGCACGAGCATGAGCAACCGCCCACCGTCGCTAGAAATCTCGCTGTCCAACGCGTTTTTTACCAACCCAAGGCTGTCGGTACTCTTGGTACTGTTCGTGAGTGCGCTGGGTGCAGTGGCCATAACAACTCTTGCACGACAAGAAGACCCAACGCTCACTGACCGCTACGCCACCGTCACCACCTTTCTCCCAGGCGCAACGGCGAGTCGGGTGGAAGCACTGCTTACCGAACCGCTAGAAACCCAGCTCCGGCGAATCCCTGAGATCTCCAAGTTGGCGTCGTCCTCTCGGGCCGGCTACTCCATCATCAATATCGATCTATACGACAGGATGACGGCAGACAAGGTCGATATCATCTGGGCTGAAGTGCGCGACACCCTCGCAGACACTGCCCCGAACTTGCCAGCGGCAACTTCCGCGCCACAACTGGAAGTCATTGACGCCGCTGCCGCAACACTCACAGTTGCCCTCCAGTGGCGCGGCGAAACAGCGCTGCAAGCAAGCCTTCTAGCGCGCTTAGCCGAAGCGCTGAAGATTGCCCTGGCAAACCAGCCCGGCACCAAAGAAACCGAGATTTTTGGCGCAATCGAAGAAGAGGTGCTGGTAACGGCGGATCCGTACGCGCTAGCAGCGGCCGAGTTGACGCCAGCACAAGTAGGCCAGGCCATCGCCGGCGCAGATACCAAAGAGGCAGCGGGACGCTTGCGCAGCGTCCACACCGACATGCTGGTAGAGGTCAACGCTGAACTGAGTTCAGTCGAGCGTATCGCCAGAGTACCGGTCAAACAGGCCACCGGCAGCAACGGCGCATTGCGTGTCAGCGATATTGCAACTGTGCGCAAACACCAAGTTGATCCGCCCCGCAGCCTGGCGTTTCACGCAGGCCGAGACCTGGTGTTCGTCAGCGCGAAAATGGAACCAGGCATGATCATCGACGCGTGGTCGCGCCAGGCGTTGCAAGTCGTAGCGAAGTTTCGTGCCGAGTTACCTCAAGACATAGCGCTAACCGTGGTTTATGACCAGAACCGTTACACCGGTGAACGTATGGCTACGCTGTTGCTCAGCCTCTTGCTGGCTTTGCTCATCGTGACTGCGGTGCTGCTGTTTTTGATGGGCGTGCGTTCCGCGTTGACCGTGGGTTTGGCACTGCCACTATCAGCCGGCATGGTACTAGCGGGAATGAGTTTCATGAACATTCCACTGCACCAGATGTCGATTACCGGCCTAATCATTTCGCTGGGTTTACTCATCGACAACGCCATAGTGGTGGTCGAAGACTACAAGCTACGCCGGTGCAACGGCGCTGAAATCGCGGCTGCCATTGGCCAAGCAACCAGCCATCTGTGCATACCGTTGGGAGCCTCAACGCTAACCACGGTGTTTGCATTCATGCCCATCGCTCTAGCACCTGGTGGTGTCGGCGACTACACCGGAACGATTGGACTGTCGGTGTCGCTAGCATTGCTGAGTTCGTTCTTACTGGCCATGACTGTGGTACCCGCCATCGCCGGGTTCTTAGAGCAGCGGTTTCCCAATGACAATGCGACTGACGCACATTGGTGGCAGAACGGTTACAGCCATGCAAAATTGTCCGAGCTGTTTCGCCGGAGCATCAACTGGGTGCTGCAACACCCTTGGCTCGGTGTTGCGCTCGGCTGTGCACTACCTTTCGTCGGTTTCGCCCTGGCGCCAACGTTGACGCAACAGTTCTTCGCGCCTGCGGATCGCGATCAGTTCCAGGTGCAGATCGCCATGCCCGCACAGGCGTCGATCTTCGAAACCCGGGCTGCGGTGGCCCAAGCTGATCAGCTATTGCGGGCGACTGCTGGCATTACCGACGCCTATTGGAGCATTGGCGAAGCGCCGCCGCGAACCTACTACAACGTCATTCTGCAAAACGATGGCGTAGCAAGCTTTGCCGGTGGTTGGGTTAATACCACCAGCGCTCAGACCACTCAGGCAATCCTGCCCGCTGTGCAACGTCAGCTAAGTCAAGCACTGCCCAATGCCGAAGTCCTGGCGCTGCCTTACGAACAAGGCCCACCAGTTATTGCCCCCATTGAGATTCGGGTAATCGGCCCCGAGTTTGCGGTACTCAGAGAATTGGGTGAACGCCTGCGCCTGATCTTGTCAGAACTCGAGACAGTCACTTATACCCGGGCCAGCCTAAGCGTTACCGAACCAAAACTCGTGTTCGAGCCCAATGAGCACGCGGCGACGGCTGCGGGGCTGCGAACCGGCGAGTTACCGGCACTGTTGGCCAGCGCCTTGGTGGGCTTGCCCGCGGGTGCGGTGCAGGAAGGCAACACCAAGGTCCCAGTGCGGGTGCGCTTGCCTGACCACCAGCGCGATGATGTTAACGATCTGGCTACCCTACCGGTACCGACGGCCAATGGCGGCAGCGTGCCTCTGGATCAGCTGGGGCAGTGGGTGCTGCGGCCTACGCCCAGCGCCATCGACCGCTACCAGGGCGAACGAGTGTCCAATGTTCGGGCGTTCCTCGTGCCATTTACACTCCCGGCGGGCGTCATGGCGGAGTTCCAACAACGCCTCACAGACTCCAACTTCACTTTGCCGCCCGGCTATCGACTCGATCTCGGTGGCGAAGCAGAAGCGCGTTCTGAGTCCGTTGGGAATCTGCTTAGCGTATTCACGCTGTTCGCCATTGCGATGATTGCTGTCGTAGTTTTGTCGCTCAATTCGTTTCGCCAGGCACTACTCATTGGCTTGGTGGGTCTATTGAGTGTGGGCTTAGCATTGTTCGGTCTGCGGCTGTTCAATTGGCCATTAGGCTATACCGCGTTCATCGGCATCTTGGGCATGGTGGGATTAGCCATCAACGGCGCGATCATCGTTCTGTCAGCGCTCAAAGCCAGCCCACAAGTCGCTAGCGGCGATCGGCAAAGAACCGCGGATGTGGTGCTGGATGCCAGTCGACACATCATCTCAACAACAGTGACCACCATTGGCGGTTTCATTCCCCTGATTGTTTTCGGAGGCACTTTCTGGCCACCGTTAGCCACGGCAATAGCCGGTGGTGTTGCCGGCTCGGCGATCCTGGCGCTGTACACCGTACCCGCGGTCTATCATGGGATGGTTCGGCAGCGGATCAGTCGGATCCAAGCCGAAGAAAGTATGCAAGCGCCGAAGCACTTGCGCAGTTCGGTGATCGCTCTGGAGCCCGAGGTTCGAGACTCCCTTAGTGCAGGCTAGCAGCTAGCGGTCAGCGATCTCGTCGTCGACCAGCTGGGCTAAGTAGCCAGCGTTGGCGAGGCCTTCGAGAACCTGTTCTACCTGTTCTTCACCACGCATCTGCAACACCAGCTCGACCGTGGTCGCGCGAACCGACGAGCCGCCGAATGCACGTTGATGAACAATATCCATAATGTTGGAATCGAGCTCACCCAACACCCGGGTCAGATCTGCCAATGCGCCCGGCATGTCCTGAATCTCTACGCGTAAACGTACTAGCCGATGGCTGCGAACCAGGCCACGCTGCAATACCGACGACAAGATGAGCATGTCGATGTTGCCGCCGCTGAGCAGCAGCACTACCTTCTTGCCGGCAAATCGCTGCTTGTTGGCATACAACGCGGCTAATCCAGTGGCCCCAGCACCTTCCACTACGGTCTTTTCGTACTCGAGCAGATCAAAAATCGCCTGCTCGACCTGACTTTCGCTGACCAGCAAGATGTCTTCAACTCGCTGTTTAATGACTGGCAAGGTCAACTCACCCGGCTCTTTCACCGCAATACCTTCGGCTACCGTTCCAGCACCCGGCGCACTCGGGGTCTGCCCATAGAATGCTCTGTAGGCAGCCGGGTAACCGGCCATCTGTACGCCAACGATGGAGGGTGGACGAGGGCTCGACGCAAGTACCGTGGCAACGCCGCTAACAAGCCCACCACCGCCAATGGGCACAATGACAACGTCCGCATCCGGTACCTGCTCCTCTAGCTCCAGTGCCAGGGTCCCCTGCCCGGCAATCACATCTGGATCGTCAAAGGGATGAATCAAAGTCAAATCGCGCTGCCGGGCCAAGGTTTGAGTAAAGGCCAGGGTCTCATCGAACTGCGCACCCTCGAGAATGATCTCGGCGCCAAACACCCGGGTTTGTTCAACCTTGGCATTAGGCGTGATGCGCGGCATGACTATGCAGGTCGGAATGCCCAGGCGTTGGCCATGGTAGGCCAGCGCTTGGGCATGGTTGCCGGCGGACATCGCTATAACGCCGCGGCCGCGCTCTGCTGGGCTCAGAGCCAGCAGCCGATTCAGGGCGCCGCGCTCTTTGAAGGAAGCGGTGAACTGCTGATTTTCGAACTTCAGGTACACCTGTGCCCCAGTAAGGGCCGACAAGGTCACCGAATGTTCACAGGGCGTGTAGTTGACTTGACCGTTGATGCGAATCGCGGCTACTTGCACCGCGGACCGAGAGATTTGACGGCTGTCCTGACTCATGCGCTATCCTGTGACCTGTTCGCAACCGCCTGCGGGCGCGCAAGTATACTCATCGCAGAGTTTGGCACCCAGCCTGCACAGGTCGAGGCATTTCTGGTCGAAACAGCAGCGAAGCATTTGCTCGTGGTCTACCACACCAAAACGGGGAACACCGGCCAGCTGGCCGACGCCGTGCTTGCTGGTGCCCGCCATCCCGACCTCAGCGACGTAACCGTGCACTGTAAACGCGCCTTCGACGCCGGTCCCGCCGATCTGTTGTGGGCCCACGGCGTCTTGCTGGGCACCCCTGAGAATTTCGGCTACATGTCCGGTGCGTTGAAGGATTTTTTCGACCGAACCTTCTACGAAGTCGAAGGCCAACTACAACCCTTGCCCTACGCCCTTTTCATCAGCGCTGGGAACGATGGCAGCGGTGCGGTACGCGCGGTAAAGCGCATCGTTGGCGGGTACCCGCTGGTCGAAGTTCAAGAGCCTCTGATCGCCAGAGGTACCGTGACTGAAGAGCATCTTGCTGCAGCCGAGACCCTGGGCATGACGCTTGCCGCGGGATTGTCGGCGGGTATCTACTAAAATGTCTCGACAAGCCCGCATACTCTCGCAAATCGACGACCTACCCTCCGGGCGCTGGAATGCGCTCGCCAACCCAAGCCATCGCCCAGCCAATCCGTTTGTTACTCATGAGTTTCTCCACGCCCTGGAAGCCAGCGGCAGCGTCAGTTCGGAAACCGGCTGGCAGCCGTTCCATCTGCTACTGGAAGACGACAGCGACGCAGGCCGCCAAGCCCTGGGCGTCGTACCCATGTACCTGAAAAGCCACAGCCAGGGCGAATATGTCTTCGACCACGGCTGGGCAGACGCCTGGCACCGTGCCGGTGGCCATTACTACCCGAAGCTGCAAGCCAGCATTCCCTTTACCCCAGCTACCGGTCCTCGCTTACTAAGCGCAGACCCAGCCGTTGAGCCAGAATTGTTATCGGCCTGCCGACAAGCTGCCGAACAAGTAGAGGTTTCGTCGCTGCATCTGACCTTCATGCCCAAGAGTCAGTGGCAATTGGCTGGGCAACAGGATTACCTGCTGCGGATGGATCAGCAGTTTCACTGGCACAACAACGACTACGGGCAATTTGCCGACTTCCTCAGCGAGTTGGCCTCAAAAAAGCGCAAGAACCTGCGCCGTGAACGCCGTGATGCACTATCAGCCGGGGTGGAAATTGAGTGGATCACCGGCAGCGATCTGACCGAGGCCCATTGGGATGCGTTTTATCGCTTCTATCTGGACACCGGTTCGCGCAAATGGGGATCCCCTTATTTAAACCGGGAGTTCTTTTCTAGAGTCAGCGCAACCATGCCCGATCAGATCCTCTTGATCATGGCGAAGCGCCAGGGTCGCTACGTGGCTGGTGCTTTGAATTTCATCGGCGCAGAGACCCTGTTTGGTCGCAACTGGGGCTGCATAGAGCATCACCCGTTTTTGCACTTTGAGATTTGCTATTACCAGGCCATCGACTTCGCCATAGCCCGTAGGTTGAAACGGGTTGAGGCGGGCGCCCAAGGAAGTCACAAAGTTGCGAGGGGCTACTTGCCTGAAGCCACCTACAGCGCCCATTGGATCACTGACCCAGGGTTCCGTCGCGCCGTCGCCGACTATCTAGAAAACGAGCGTCAGTATGTGCAGGAGGACATCGAGCACGTTCAAGCTCACGCGCCTTTTCGCAGCGATCTAGACCTCAGCGCCCTTCGCACCGAGACTCAAGACAAAGGCAATAGCGATTAACTCAGCCGCGCTGTAACGCCTTGGCCTGGGCCACATAGGCTCGGTTGTAGGTCGGGGAAATAGTGAGCTCGTTAATGCAGACGTGCGCGGGTAGCTCTGCCAAAAAGCGAACAACCTCGCCACAATCCTCTGCTTGCACCATGCGCGCTCGATCTTCGGAACTCACCGGCACCGGCCGTGAGTCGAGAATCGGTGTCGACACCTCACCCGGGCAGATGGCACAAGCACGAACACCGTGGATGCCCGCTTCCACATTGATGCTCTCGTTCATGGCATTCATGGCGTGCTTCGCTGCCGTATAGGCCGGCCCAGTCACAGAGCCGACATGCTTGCCGGCCCAAGAGGAAATATTGATGATCAAGCCGTCCTGCTGTTGCACCATTTGCGGCAGTACCGCATGGGCACAGTAAAAAGCGCCATCCAGATTGATGCGAATCACTTGGTCCCAGTCCGCGAGCGAGACATCGTGCCAGTTACGCTGGTTGACGTTGATCCCGGCGCTGGATACCAACAGATGCAGGGCCTTAAAGCGTTCGACAATCTCCTGCGCGGTGCGCTGAACGGCGTTACGATCCGCAACATCCAAGGGCATCACTATTGCGCCGGTAGCCTTTGCGACCGCCTCTAACTTGTCTCTGCTGCGCCCAGAGAGCACCACCTGCATACCTGCAGCTGACAGTGCTCGAGCCGCTGCTTCACCAATGCCAGATCCAGCTCCAGTCACCCAGGCCACTTTACCCGATAAGTCTCTCATGGAACCTCCTCAGGGGCTTGGCCAGCTTCGCTGCCTCGTAACTCGGCTGACTCTACGTTCAATGCTTGCACCACCGCTTGGGCATAACTTTGCAGCGCAGAGACGGCGCCCGGGCCCATTCGCAACAGCTGCTTTTGCAGATCGCTGCGCGCTTCTAGCTCGGGATCAGCGAATTCATAGAGCACGCCCGGTTGCTTCAACACCACCGGCTGGGTCAACACCGGCGTAGTCAGTACCTCATCTAGCGCGCGGTTCAACAATGCTCGAACAGTCTCGCCTTCACCCAACTCAGCAGTAGCGCTTACCAACAACGGCTCGCTGGCCAGAAAAATGCGCGCGAGACTCTGCGCCGGGACCGCTGTGAGGATGGCCACCACCGGCTCGAAGCGGGCAAACCCAACAGGATCCAAAAGAAAGGACTTGCCGTCGTCACCCACGGCCTGGGCAGGAAACCCTGCTTCTGGTTGCAAAAAACCCAGTTGACTGCGAGGCAGGCCACCCGCCGCCGCGCTGCTCAGCACCACCGCCAAGCGCCGAGCTAGGTCAGTCTGCTCGGACCATGCTGGCGGAGCCGAAAATGCCGTTAGCAGGTCTCGCATATAGTCATCGCTTTCTGCCAACGGTGGCACCACCGGCGCAGGTGGCTGCGCTGCGGTGGTTGCTGGCGGCGGTTGCACGCGCTCGGGCACGGCAGGTTGTGAAACCGGGACAATGCTCAGCACAGGCTCGATAATCGGTGGCTCGTCGGCAAAGAAACCCCAACCCGTCAACCAAACATCCCGATACTGCAACGCCAAAATCACAACTAAGCCGACCACGATGGCGCTGATGAGATATCCAATTCGCATACCAATTCCGACCCTCGCAGGGATCGAAAGATCCCTCGAAACGGCGCCTGGCAACGATCAACGTACGCCAGGCACCCTAAATCCATTATGATTCGCTGCCACTCAAGGAGACTATTCGTGACCGCGGTATCCGTGCAATCCATCCTGACGCACAAACACCCTGTGGGGCAATCGGTGACCATACAGGGTTGGCTGCGCTCACGCCGCACCTCCAAAGGCGGTTTTTCGTTTCTTCACGTGCACGACGGCTCCTGTTTCGATGCCATTCAGGTGGTCGCCGACGGCGATCTCGCCAACTACGACAGCGAGATACTGGAGCTGGGTACTGGCTGCGCAGTAGCGGTGAGCGGCGCCGTAGTGGAGTCGACTGGTCGCGGCCAGGACCGGGAACTCAAGGCCGAGAAGGTCAGCGTCGTTGGCTGGGTGGACGACCCGGAAAGCTACCCCATTGCGAAAAAGCGCCACAGCTTCGAATACCTGCGCTCGGTTGCGCACTTGCGACCGCGAACCAACACCTTTGGCGCCATCGCTCGAGTTCGCAACAGCGTCTCTCACGCCGCCCACGATTACTTTCATCGCCACGGTTTTACCTGGGTCAACACCCCCATTATTACCGCCAGCGACTGCGAGGGAGCCGGTGAACTGTTTAGAGTTTCGACCCTGGATCAGATCCATCAGGGAGAAACCTTCCAGGAAGACTTCTTCGGCGCCGAAACCTATCTCACCGTTTCCGGTCAGCTAAACGTCGAGGCTTACTGTAGCGCGTTGACCAAGGTTTACACTTTTGGCCCGACCTTTAGAGCAGAAAACTCCAACACTTCTCGCCACCTGGCTGAGTTTTGGATGATCGAGCCTGAGATCGCCTTTGCTGATCTCACCGACAACGCTGCACTCGCTGAAGACTTTTTGCAGTCGGTAATCCGCCAAGTGCTGGACGAACGCGCTGACGACATGGCCTTCTTTAACACCCAAATCGACAAAACCGTGCTGGAACGCCTAGAACGGGTGGAGCGCTCGACTTTCGAGCGCATCAGTTATAGCGAGGCAATTGAAATCCTTAGCAGGGCTAAGCGCAAATTCGAGTTCCCGGTCGGCTGGGGCGCTGACTTGCAATCGGAACACGAGCGTTATCTAACCGAAGAACACGTCGGCGGGCCGATGGTCGTTACTGATTACCCAGCGGATATCAAAGCCTTCTACATGCGCTTGAACGATGACAAGAAGACTGTTGCGGCCATGGATGTGCTAGTCCCGGGCGTTGGCGAAATCATCGGCGGCAGCCAGCGTGAGGAACGCCTGGAGGTGCTGGACGCGCGCATGACCGATGTCTTGCGTGAAGAGCTGTGGTGGTACCGCGATTTACGCCGTTACGGCACCGTGCCCCATGCTGGTTTTGGCCTAGGTCTGGAGCGCTTGGTGCTGTACCTCACGGGCATGGACAACATTCGCGACGCAATTCCCTTCCCCAGGGTCCCTAACAGCGCAAGCTTTTAGCGCCCCGCGCTCATGTGGCGGTCACTGCTCAGACTCAAACGTTTTATCCGTCCTTATCGCGCTCGTCTGGGCATAGGCATCGGTGCCTTCGGTATTGCGCGGCTGTTCGAGGCGATGATTCCCTTGTTTCTCTCCCAAGGCATCGATTTGCTGGTCAACGCCATCGAAGCTGGCGCCACTGTTCGCCCTGAGGGGTTGCTGTGGCCCGTGCTCGGCATTCTGGGCGCTGTGCTGGGTCGCTACACAGTGGTCACCATTGCTCGCTACAGCGTTCGTCGCACCGGGCTGTATGTTGCCTTTGATCTGCGGCAAAACCTTTTCCAGACCCTGCAATTGCAAGGCAATCAATTTTTCAACAAACACAGCATCGGCGACATGATGACCCGGGCTGTCGCCGACATTGGCCTAATCCAGCGATTCATTGCCATGGGTACGATTCTCGTCGTTATTTTGGTGTATGCGACCGTGGTCGGGTTTGGCTTCATGTTGTACCTCTCGCCGACTCTCACCTTGTTGTTGTTACCACCCATGCCCTTTGTGTACTACTACGCGCTGTGGTCTTCCCGGCAGATGGGTATCGCGAGTGTCAACGTACAAGAAGGCTTGTCGACGTTGTCCGAGCAAGTGCAGGAAAACCTGTCTGGTATACGCACGATCCAGGCCATGGCCCAGGAAGAAAACGAGATTGCTCGATTTGGCAAATCCAATCAGGCATACGCGCAGGCCTTCTATCGTCAGGAACGCATCAGCTCGCTCATGGGTTCTTGTATGCCGAGCCTTGCCGCCATTTGCTCCATTACCATCTTGGGCTACGGCGGCTACCAGGTTCAGCAAGGCACCTTAAGCGTTGGCGAATTGGTGGCGTTTTTCATGTACGTCAACATGGTCGTGCAACCGTTTCGGGTCGCTGGCTTTATGGTCAACTTGTTTCAGCGTGCCGCGGTCGCCTGCGACCGACTCTTTGAAGTCGTTGACTTATCACCGGAGGTAACGGATCAACCGAGCGGCAAAACACCCGCAACTATCAACGGGGCGATTCGTTTCAACGACGTACGCTTCAGCTATGGCGGATCCCGGGAGCCCGCGCTCTCTGGCATCACCCTCGCGGTCGAGCCCGGCGAGTCAATCACTTTCATGGGCGCCGTGGGCGCAGGCAAAACCACCCTGCTGAAGCTGCTCGTGCGGCTGTTGCCTGCAGAGCCTGGGAGCGTCACCGTTGATGGCCACTCGGTTGAGGACTATCCGCTCACCCAGCTGCGCCAGCAAGTAGCCATGGTCCCCCAGGACCCGTTCTTGTTTGGCGACGCACTCAGCAGCAATTTAACTTACGACGAGCCGGCACGCAGCCAGGACGACATCTGGTCGGCGGCAGAAGCCGCAGACCTGGGTCGCACCATCGAGCGCTTCCCCGAAGGCCTAGACACTGTTGTGGGTGAACGTGGGGTCACTCTGTCGGGAGGACAAAAACAACGCGCAACCTTGGCTCGCGGATTGATCCGCAATGCCCCAGTGCTGGTACTGGACGATTGCTTTTCAAGCGTCGATACAGAAACCGAAGAGCGCATTCTTACTGAGCTGAAAAAAGTCAGACGCGGACGCACAACACTGCTGGTGTCCCATCGGGTATCCACAGCACGCACCTCAGATCGCATCGTCATGCTCGATGCTGGCCGCATCGTCGAGGTGGGCAGTCACCAAGAACTGCTGGCTGCCGGTGGGCTTTATGCTGAGCTCGAGCGCATTCAGCGCGAGGGCTCGGACACCTCCGACGACCCAACGGGTTTCGATCCGGGCAATCCCGAAGGTGTTCCCGCATGAGTCAAGCCAGGGACTACAGTCTGTTTGACGCGGAAATCTCTGGTGCGGTGCTCGACTGGTCGCTGCTAAAACGCCTCGGACATTGGATGCGACCCTATCGCGCCACCTTCGGCTTGTCGGCGATTCTCATTTTGTTGACCTCCACCCTCCAGGTGCTGTTGCCCATCATTATTTCGTTGGTGGTAATCGACCACATCATTCGTCAGTCGTCAGAAGGTCCGGCGCCAGACCTGGGAATGATCGATCTCAATGACTGGCTGGTTGCCACACTGAATATTCACCCTTTGCTGGCAGCGTGCGGTGTCTATGCTCTACTGCAATTAGCCTGGGCCGTCACCGGCCACGCACATCGGCTGACTCTGGCCAGCGCTGTCACGAAAAGCTTGCGCGACTTGCGCCTGGATTTGTTTAGACACCTGGAAACTCGGCCGTCTTCGTTCTATGACCGGGTTGCTGTGGGTCGGGTGATGACTCGCGTGACCAATGACATCGAAGCCCTGTACGAATTACTGCGCGGGGTCGGCACGCTGGTTGGTGAGTTTGTGCCTTTCTTTGTCGCCCTGGCAATCATGCTGGCGGTGGATGTGCAGTTGACCCTGATCTTATTGCTCGCCTTGCCGATCATGGCCGCCGCCACCTACCTGTTTCGCCGTACCACCCGGCGTCTGTTCCGCCTGGTTCGCATGTCTCTGTCAGCACTAAATCAGTACATGCAAGAAAACCTGGCAGGGTTGGCCGTGGTGCAGCTGTCTGGTCGAGAGCCAGCCAATGCGAGCCATTACCAACAGATCAACAAAGAAAATCGTTCTCACGAGATGCGCAGCGTGCGCTGGGAAACGCTCTACGGTGCGTTTAACGACAGCATGGCGCACATCGCCCTGGGGGCAATTCTTTGGTTCGGCGGAGGCGCTGTGGTCCAAGACAGCATCACTCTCGGCGGCATTATTCTTTTCACCCGATTTATCGACATGCTGTTCCACCCAGTCGTAGCCCTGGGTGAACAAACCAATGTGCTGTTTCGAGCAATGGCCAGCTGTGAGCGCATATTCCAAGCGCTGGACTGGGACGAGTCGATACACGAACCGTCAAATCCCCGCGCTCTGCCCGGCCGTCTGCAAGGCGCCGTGGAGTTCCGCAACCTCAGCTTCGAATACGAGCCAGGCCAGCG
>JBPCXR010000257.1:0-6808 GCA_051027215.1 Pseudomonadales bacterium
GCGTTGGATCTAGGAGCGTTGCTGGCGGGCACGAAGTATCGCGGAGACTTCGAAAAGCGCTTCAAGATGGTGCTGAACGAGCTCAAAAAGGATGAAGGCGCCATTCTCTTCATCGACGAAATACATACGATTATCGGTGCTGGCGCTGCCTCTGGCGGTGTCATGGACGCTTCGAACTTGCTCAAGCCAGTTCTGACTTCCGGTGAAATTAAGTGCATGGGAAGCACAACCTACCAGGAGTACCGCGGAATTTTCGACAAGGACAGAGCCTTGTCACGACGCTTCCAAAAGGTCGATGTTAACGAGCCCGACGTGGATGATACCTATCGCATTCTCAAGGGCTTGAAATCACAGTTTGAAGATCACTATCAACTGCGTTACACGGACCGCGCCTTGCGTACCGCGTCAGAGCTGGCAGCGAAGTACATCAACGATCGTTTCATGCCAGATAAGGCCATCGATGTTGTCGATGAGGCGGGCGCTGCGCAGCTCTTGCAACCGCCGAGCCGGCGCAAAAAGAGCATTAGTGCCGGTGACATCGAGCAGGTAGTCGCGAAAATCGCGCGAATCCCGTCTAGCCAGGTGACGACTTCTGACAAAGAAGCGCTGCGAGACATCGACCGTAAGCTGAAGATGGTGGTGTTTGGTCAAGATGAGGCCATCGATACCCTGGCTTCGGCCATCAAGCTCTCGCGCGCCGGATTGAAATCCGGCGACAAGCCCACGGGCAGCTTCCTGTTTGCCGGCCCCACCGGTGTGGGCAAAACTGAGGTCAGTCGACAGCTCGCTAACATTATGGGTGTCGAACTGTTGCGCTACGACATGTCGGAGTACATGGAGCGGCACACGGTTTCTCGCCTGATTGGTGCGCCACCTGGCTATGTCGGCTTCGATCAAGGGGGACTGCTTACTGAGGCAGTAACCAAACACCCGCATAGCGTAGTCTTGCTGGATGAGATCGAGAAAGCCCATCCGGAAGTCTTCAACCTGCTGCTCCAGGTCATGGACCACGGTACGTTGACAGACAACAACGGGCGCAAAGCAGACTTCCGTAACGTTGTTTTGATCATGACCACCAACGCTGGCGCAGCGGACATGAGCCGCACCTCAATCGGTTTTACGGAGCAAGACAACCGCAGCGATGGCATGGAGGCGATCAAAAAGCTCTTTACCCCGGAATTCCGTAATCGGCTCGATGCGGTTGTACAATTTAATCCGCTAAGCGGCGGCGTCATCACTACGGTTGTGGACAAGTTCCTCACCGAGCTACAGCAACAGCTGGATGACAAAAAGGTTCAGCTGGAAGTCGACGAGGCAGCTCGAGAGTGGTTAGCCCGCGAAGGCTACGACGAGAAAATGGGCGCCAGACCCATGCAACGGCTCATTCAGGAGAAGATCAAGCGGGAACTGGCCGAGGATCTACTGTTTGGAGATCTGTCGAAGGGTGGTGGTACCGTGCGTGTGACGGTAGAGAACGGCGAGCTCAAGCTCACAACGGAACCGACGCTGGCGCCAGCTACTTCCGAAACGTGATGCGACCCTTGCTGAGGTCGTAGGGCGTTAGCTCGACTCGAACCTTGTCGCCGGTGAGAATGCGGATGTAATTCTTGCGCATCTTGCCGGAGATATGGGCCGTGACAACGTGGCCATTTTCCAGCTCAACGCGGAACATGGTGTTCGGTAGCGTATCGACCACCGTTCCATCCATTTCAATTTGTTCTTCTTTCGCCATAATCGCTGCGTGCCTGGGCTATGCCGGCGGCGCGCGGAGTGCTTCCTTTTGGTGCCTGTAAAGGCGGACGCGGCATTCTGCCTGAGCGCCTAGCGAAAGGCAAAATGGGCCAGTGGCGCTGTTCAGCTCAGGGTCAGCCAGCGATTTTCAACGAGGATTTCAATTGGTCGGTAATCGAGCTTGTAGCTCATCTTCGGGCTGTCGCGAATCCAAAACCCTAGGTACAGATAGGGCAGTGCCCAGCGCTCGCAAAGCGCTAGCTGCTGCAATATGGAATACATTCCTAGGCTGCGTTTCGGCAGTGAAGGCTCAAAATAGGTGTAGATGGCCGATAAACCTCGAGGTTGGCGGTCAGTGACCGCCACCGCAACCAGCTGGCCGCGCAAATAGCTTGAAACGAACAAGGTCTCGGACCAGCTGCCTAACAGGAAGGATCGAAACTGATCTTCGCTGGGCGGATACATGTCACCGTCACCATGCCGCGTGCTGATGTAGCGCGCGTAGAGTTCGTAGTGCGCGTCTGTTAGCTGACCCGGCTCGACCACTACAGCCAGATCAGCGTTTTTGTCGAGTACCCGTCTATGGCGGCGCCGGGATTGAAACGCCAACACAGGAATGCGGGTGGCCATACAGGCTTGGCAGCGGCGGCAGTGCGGGCGATACAGGTGGCCACCGCTGCGGCGAAAGCCATTTTCGCTCAGCACTTCATAAGTCTTCGCGCTAACGGTTTCCCGCGGATCCAAAAACAGCGTCGTGGCTTCGCGATTATCCAGGTAGCTGCAGGGGTGCCCTGGTGTTACAAAGAATTGCTTTTGCCCCAATTCCTCGTTCATAGGGTCGATGCCAAATTTGTCGATGTGCCACCGCTGAGTGCGGAGAGGCTGGCAAGATCGGAGTCTAGCGACCACGCGCCTGGTTGCGTTGCTGCTTGGCCGAACTGTCTGATCAGTGCCAGGTAGCGATCGCGGCTCATCGCACGTACCCCAAGGCTGTAGAGATGTTCGGTGGGCATCTGCGCGTCCAGCAGCTTGAACCCCCTGCGCCGGAGCAGTTCGTTAAGTATAAAGAATGCGACTTTAGAGCCGTTGCTGCAGCCACTGAACATGGATTCGCCGCAAAACACCTGACCCACTGCGACGCCGTATATGCCGCCGACCAATTCCTCGTTGCGCCAAATCTCGACGCTGTGAGCATGGCCAGCTCGATGTAGATCTGTGTATGCCCTACGCATTTTGGCAGTAATCCAGGTCCCCGAGCTTTGTCGGCGAGGCCCGGCACAGCGGACCATCACCTGGGGAAAGTTTTGATCAACGCTGGCCCAGGCCGTGCCCTCGCGCAGCCAGGATCGCACAGCGCGCCGTAAGCTGCGGGAGACATGCATGCTGCCCGGTTCCAGCCCCGCTCGTGGATCCGGTGACCACCAAAGAATGGGACCGTTGTCGTCATCGAACCAGGGGAAGATGCCCTGACCGTAGGCTGTCAGAAGCCACTCGACAGACAGCGCGCCGCCGGCCGCCAAGAGTCCATCCGGAGCGCTCCACGCGGTTCTCGGATCGGGAAATCGCACCGGCTCTGGATCAAGCCATGGCAGTGTCCTCTGTGATCTCATGGGCGCGGTGGTGATCGACGTGCGGCTTAAATACCGGCGCTCGCGCTTTTCAACGCCAGCAGAAAAGGCTCGCTGTGGCGATGGGTGGCAATGACAGCGGCAAGGGTTTCACCCTTGCTGCTCAGCGCGTCGACGCTGCGGCCGCTGCCGACAAAACGCGGCAGGAACCTGGCGAAATCTTCTGGGCGCATGCTGCGATAGGCGTTTAGCAGAATGCTGTGATCTGCGGCTTCATCGCCCATGGCTTCTTTGTCCAAAAAACTGTCTATGCGTGCATCATCCCAGACTTCGTCGACGACTTTCTTCTTGTCAGGACGCATGTTTGTTTCTCCGGAAAATTGGCGATTGGGCAAATCATAGCACTCTAGGTGATCTGCTGTGAGCCGCTGGAATGATCCCACAAGAGGTTAAGATTCTGGCGTAACAGATTGATCTCAATGATTTATTGGCTTCGCCGATGTGAGTCGCTACACTCCGCCGGACCCCGCCAGGTTTGCTGGCGAGGCAGCTTTAACAATGTTGGTCAGGGAAAAGGAGTCACCGTGTCCACCAGAGGATTACCCACTCGAGAAATTGGCTTGTTCGCCATGTTGGCGCTGTCGGTATTTGTCTTGTTGGCCATCGCCACCTACTCGCCCTACGACCCGGCCTTCAGCTTCGCAGGCGCCAGAGGCGACGTCGCCAACTGGGTAGGGCAGAGCGGCGCCTGGTTCGCTGACATCAGTTTCTATCTGTTCGGACGGGTAGCCTTGCTACTGCCGCTGGTGATTGGCTTGCTTGGCCTGTGGCTGTTCCGTGCCGAATCCGGCGCGCGGAGTAGCTGGGTGCTGGGAATTCGAACGCTTGGCACGATCGCCGTGGTATTGGGTTTGTGTGTGCTTTCAGCGATGCACTTTTTGCCGGTGGCGACGCTGCCAGCAGGAGTGGGCGGCATTCTCGGTGCTTGGCTGGCGGCTGCCGGTGTTCCGGTCTTTGGTTGGATCGGTTTGACGCTCATTGCGCTAACGGCGGTGGTAATCGGAGTCCAGGCCGCTTCTGGGCTGTCCTGGCTGGCTGTGTTTGAACGCTTGGGGCTGTGGCTCCACGCCCGCACCACAGCTACCGTGCATTGGTTGGATCGGCGACTGGACGCCTATCGAGAGCATCGAGCTCAGCGGGCACTGCGGGCCGATCGGGTAGCGGAGCGACGCGAAGCGCGTCTTGAGGGGCAAAGTAGTCTGCGCCCGATGCCGGCCATCACCACTGCAAGAGCCGATACAAACCAACCGGTCGCGGTACAGGCGAACCAGTCGAGCGCGGAGGTACGGCCGCGCTTAAAGCAACCCATTCCCAAAGCTTCGCAAGTGCCATTGTTCGTTGGCACGGACGATACGCCCGCGCTATCGCTGCTGGATGAAAAAATCGTTGAGCCCGACAAAGGCTTTTCCAAAGAGTCACTGCAAGCGATGTCAAAGCTGCTCGAGCTGAAGCTTGCTGACTTCAACATATCTGCCGAAGTGGTTTCCGTTCAGCCGGGTCCGGTGGTGACCCGCTTCGAGCTGCAACCAGCGCCGGGAATCAAAGTCCAGCGTATTAGCGCGCTGGCCAAAGACTTGGCGCGTTCCCTGGCGGTGATCAGCGTTCGCATTGTCGAGATCATCCCCGGGAAGTCCGTAATCGGCATTGAGATTCCGAATGAGCATCGGGAAATGGTGCAGCTTAAGGAAGTGCTCAGTAGCGATGCGTTCCAAAACAGCGCATCGCCACTAACTTTGGCTTTAGGTAGTGATATCGCCGGCGCGCCGGTGGTCGCAGACGTCAGCAAAATGCCGCATCTGCTGGTCGCAGGAACTACAGGCTCGGGCAAGTCTGTGGGGGTCAACGCGATGTTGCTAAGCATGCTCTACAAGTCTACCCCGGAGGATGTCCGGCTGATCATGGTTGACCCCAAGATGTTGGAGCTGTCGGTATACGAGGGCATTCCGCATCTGCTGGCGCCGGTGGTAACCGACATGAAAGAAGCCGCCCACGCGCTGAATTGGTGCGTGGCGGAAATGGAGCGACGCTACAAACTCATGGCGGCCATGGGCGTGCGAAACCTCGCGGGCTTCAACAAAGCGTTGGAGGCAGCACGGGCAATTGATGAGCCTTTGTGCGATCCACTGTGGCCTGCAGATGCCGATGAGCCTGCCCCGGAGTTGCATAAGCTACCCATGGTGGTGGTGGTCATCGACGAGTTTGCCGACATGATGATGATTGTCGGTAAGAAAGTGGAACAACTAATCGCGCGCATTGCCCAAAAAGCGCGGGCTGCGGGGATTCATCTGATCTTGGCGACTCAACGTCCATCCGTTGACGTCATCACCGGACTCATCAAGGCCAACATACCGACCCGTATGGCCTACCAGGTGTCCTCCAAAGTCGACTCCAGAACCATCCTCGATCAAGGCGGCGCTGAGCAGCTGCTGGGCCATGGGGACATGCTGTACTTGCCACCCGGCACCGCGGTCCCGATACGGGTTCACGGTGCCTTTGTCTCTGACGATGAGGTGCACCGGGTGGTCCAAGACTGGAAGCAGCGTGGCAAGCCGGAGTACATTGATGACATTCTCACCGGTGCTGGCGACGATGAACCTTTCGTCACATTGGAGTCTAACTCTGAGGGCGCAGAGCAAGAGGATGCGCTCTACGACGAAGCGGTGCAGTTCGTTCTTGAAAGCCGGCGCGCTTCGATTTCATCAGTACAGCGGAAGCTGCGCATTGGCTATAACCGTGCTGCCAGACTCATTGAAGCCATGGAAATGGCTGGTGTTGTCAGCAGCATGAGCAGCAACGGCAGTCGCGAGGTACTGGTTCCTAATCGAGAGGGTTAGCGTGACGAGGTTTCGACTTACTCAGATTGCCCGGGTTATCGGTGCGCGGGCGCTGTTGGCTTGTTGTTTTGCTGGGGGTGCGTCGGGCGTGCTGCAAGCCGCACAATTGAACAGCGACACTGACGTCGAACCAGTACAGGATGCCGCCGATGCGCGTAGCTTGCTCGCTGATCGACTCAATTCCTTGGATGCCTATCGAGCGCACTTTTCTCAGTTCATCGAGGGCGCACGCGGTGACGTGATCGAGGAATCCACTGGTGAAATCGCCATGCAGCGTCCGCGGCTGCGTTGGGAAGTGGATGCACCTTATCCACAAATCATTGTCGCCAATGCCGAGGAGATGCGCATTTACGATCCTGATCTTGCTCAGGTCATGATCAAACCGATGTCTAAAGCATTGAGCGAAACACCGGTTGCCCTGCTGACCCAGGAGCAAGTGACGTTGAACGATCAGTTCGATGTGGTGTTCTTACCGGGTGACGATGTCTCGGCTGAGGATGTTTTTCTGCTGACGCCGTTACAGGCCGACTCGCTGTTTCAGGAGATACGTCTGCACTTCGAACGCGAAGCTCTCACGCAACTACTCATCTTTGATCATCTGGGCCAGTACACTAC
>JBPCXR010000258.1:0-65262 GCA_051027215.1 Pseudomonadales bacterium
CGGCCAATATCCTCCAGAACCCGGTGAGAAGTTAGCTGGGAATAGATGGGGAACACCACAATCACCGCGACTACGAACAGGTGGTCCCAGATAAGCAGGTTTTCCATATTGTTCAATTAATATTGAATAATAAGGTAAATGCTAATATATCGGCTCGAACACCGCAAGCCAGGAGTCGTTCATGCCGAAAAAGTTGAAGAAGCAGCCTGGCGAGCCTAACCGCGATTCAGCGGCCACCGCTGGCAATGCGTTTTCGATCAATAGCATCGACCGCCTCAAGGCCATCGCCAACCCCTTGCGACAGAAGATTCTGGAGCAGTTCGCCATCGAGCCAACAACAACCAAACAAGTAGCCGAGAAATTGGGGTACCAGGCAACCCGCCTCTACCATCATGTAGCAATACTGGAACAAGCAGGTCTTATTGAACTCATCAGCACTCGGCAGGTACGCGGCACAACTGAGAAGTATTTCTCCGCCGTTGCGACTCGTATGCGGGTCGACCCTGACGCATTCGGCGATGCCGGCGCAATTGTGGCCGCCGAACTAGCCGGACGAAGCGTGATCGAGAGCATGTTAGGCAACATTGGCCAGGAGGTCGCAGCCTACATAGGCGAAGTTGCCGATCAGAAGCTCGCCGATCCGGCAGCCAACGTAGCCGAGGAGGAGATTCTATTCGCCCAAGCTGAAATCGAAGCGGATGACGCAGCGATAGAAGAGCTGCGGAAGAAAATCATGCAGCTGCTGAACGACGTCGAGCGTACAAATGCGTCCAAAGCGGAGAAAGGACAGAGCACGAAGAAGTATCGACTGCTGGTTGGCTGCTACCCCCAAGCAGCAAGCCAGAACAGTTAGTCGAATGCTACCCATGTCGACAACCGGAGTTGCAAGCTGGTAGCTGTGAAATTGATCAGTTCGACTTTCTACACTCCCTTTCGGATCCTCGGCCTATTCGTGGCTCTTTCGCTACCACCGGGGAGCTTCGCCAATGCCACTACAGCGCCGACGGACATTGCCGCTAATCAAACGAAGCTCATAACCGTTTATGTCCGCAACGACTGCCCACACTGTGCAGACGCCAAAGTCTTTCTCGCAAGCTTAGTACGGGATGATCCAACGGTGCGGGTGATCTACAAAACCGTAGATCAGGATCAAGTCGCGCGTGACGAATTGATCGAAGTCAGTCGCCGCGCTGGTACTTGGCCGCCTGGCGTACCTACGTTCGTTCACGGCACCGAGGTACTCGTTGGCTTCGATGACGCTGATCATATTGGCCTGCAACTGCGCGCCCTCATCGACAATTCGACGAGATCGCGTGGTTCGGTTGAGACCGAAGCTTTCGGCACGCTCAGTGCATCACGCCTCGGACTGCCGCTGTTCACCTTGGCAATGGGGCTACTCGACGGGTTCAATCCATGTGCCATGTGGATACTACTGTTTCTGCTGTCTTTGCTGGCTCGGCTAAAAGATCGCAGGCGCATGGCCTTGGTCGCCGGTACGTTCGTACTCACCAGCGGTGTGGTGTATTACGCCTTTTTGGCAGCCTGGCTGAATGTCTTTTTATTCGTCGGCATGTCTGATCAATTGCGCATTGGTCTAGCGATAGTTGCGCTGGCAATCGGCGTGATCAACGTTAAAGACTTCTTTGCCTGGGGTCGCGGACCCTCTCTTACCATTCCCGAGGACGCAAAGCCGGGACTATACTCACACGTTAGACGCGTTCTGAACGCCCAGGCCCTACCGGCATCGCTCTTCGCCGTGGCCGTGCTGGCAGTTGCAGTCAATTTCGTCGAACTACTCTGCACGGCGGGCCTTCCCGCAATCTATACCGCCGTACTCACCCAACAACAACTTGGTGGGACGGCATACTACGCCTACCTCGGCCTCTACATTCTTGGCTATCTGATTGATGATTCCGTCATGGTGGCAGTTGCGGTGTTTGCCCTCGGCAGTAACAGACTCAGCGAGCGCAGCGGTCGCTACCTAAAGCTGCTCAGTGGGGCTGTGATGCTCGTACTCGCGCTCGTCATGCTCCTGCGACCCGATTGGTTAAGCTGAGATTGCGCTGGGCAGCCGACTAGGCATCAGGTTCCGCTGTTAATGGCTGCCAATAGCATTCGATAAGAAACGCAATGAAGGCGCCGGACAGGTATCGCGGGATGTCTATCCACAGAAAGCCAGTGCCTAATAGCAGGCGACCTGGCAACGTTTCTCGGAGTGAGGTTAACCACGGCAAGGTAGACATTTGCGAGAACTCTACGACGATGCTGATGCACGCGGCCAGGATCGCCACTTTCGCCGGATTCAATTGCGGAAAGACTAAGCACAGGCCGAGGTACGCGGCTACGGTCCAAAGAGCATCGCCAAAGTTTGCGGCCACGAACTCCGGCCACGGCAACGCATCCACTCTGGTCGCCAATCCTAAAGCGATTGTCGCAGCGAGGGCAACGCATACTCGCAAGCGACTGCGCGGAAATTCAAAAGGCGTTAAACGTAGGGTCGTTTTCAGCGGTTCAGCTTGCACAAAAAGAGAATAATGCCTATTGGGTGGTGATACCGCGCCTTTTTCGTGCAATATTGAACTGTAGTAGGCATACGGCCAGAGCGATCCACACCCCAGGGAGAGGCGCATATGAGCATCACCACTGAAAACACCGCGCTGAAAGTGCAAGTACCGACCCAGGAGGAACTGGTCGGCCGGGCTGAAGCGCTGCTACCAGGCCTGCGAGAACGCGCGGCCAAAGTTGAGAATGACCGCCGCCTGTCGGACGAAACTGTGCAGGAATTTCGCGCCGCCGAGTTCACCAAAATCATGCAGCCGAAGCGGTTTGGCGGTTTCGAACTCGGCATCGATACAGCCGCAGAGTGCATCCGCACCTTGGCCTCCGCATGCGGTTCGAGCGGCTGGGTCGCCAACCTGTTCATTCTTCACAACTGGCAAGTGAGCTTGTTTCCGATGCAGGCGCAAGAGGAGTACTGGGCGAGCGGCGACGATCAGATCTGTTCGACCGCGTCCTTCGCACCTCGCAGCCAGATGGAGGAAGTCGAAGGTGGGTACCGCCTGTCTGGTCAATGGAAGTTTTCCAGCGGCTGCGACTTCGCCAGCTGGTTCATGATCATGAAGCCAAGCCCCACTTGCCTCGATTGGATGATGATTCCCCGTAGCGATGCCACGATCGAAGACGACTGGTTCGTATCTGGCCTATGTGGCACTGGCAGCAAGGACTTGATTCTCGATAACGTTTTTGTACCCGAGCATCGCCGCGTCTCTATCATGGATTTAGCCACAGGCAACACTCCAGGTGGCAAGGCTCACGGCATGCCGCTATCGCAATTGCCGTTTGCTTGGGCAGCTGTTTGGGGCATTCCGTCTGCGTTGATCGGCATGGCCACGGGAATGGCTGAAGCAGTGCGCAAGACGCTGATCGGCAAAAAGGCACTGTTCACCGGTGAACAGCAGGTCGAACGCGTCGCCAATCAAATGAAGCTAACTGAAGCCATAACAGATATACATGCCGCAGAGTTGATTATGCGCCATCGACTGGCCGAGATCATGAAGTGGAGCGAGGTCGGCGGCCCACCATCGCCAATCGACGCCCTGGCATCACAACGAGATGCGGCTTACGTCGCACGGTTGGTTGGCAAAGTGGCCAATACCCTAACGCTCATGGCTGGAGCAACATCCACCTATCTGGCGAATCCTATTCAACGCTTCCAACGCGACATCAATTCTGGCATCACCCACGTTTCGCTGGTATGGGAAGAGGCTGCGGAAAACTACGGTCGCGCTTTGTGGGAACTTCCTCCAAAAATGCCGGGTTAGACGCTGGCGCCGCGCTTCTTTTTCGAAATGTCAGCGTGTAGCCAAGCTAGGGCGTCTACCCGCTCCATAGCGATGGAGTAACCCTGGTCGTACAATCTCGTCAGGGTTTCTCGGAGTTCATCCCGCGCTGGCACGCCACTGTATACACCGTGCTCAAAATGGATGATCGACGGCCTGCACCGAGCAAAATCCAGTCCGGCGAGAATCTTCATGTCATGGCCTTCGGTATCGATCTGAAGCAAGTCTAGATGATCGACGTTTTCCTGTTCTAACAAGTTCGGCAGTGAGATGGCAGGGACCTCGAGGGAAACTATGTCGTCTGCGCCTATGCCGGTGTGAGAATGGGTAAACTCATGACGCTCTCGGCTGAGTGAGGCAATGCCAGACTTACTGCTACTGCGCGAAGGGTCCGGGCGATACAAGGTCACTCGCTCCAATTCCTCGTGAACCGCCAGGTTCAACTTGCGGATCTGCGGATGCCGACGGTAGGTGTGACAAAGCCGCTCGAACACATCGGGCAGCGGCTCAACCACGATTCCTGCTAGACGATTCGCAGAAACGAAGGCATTAATCGGATCATGGGAGAAACCATCGTTGGCGCCAATCTGCAGAAAGAAGAATTCCCCTCCTGAGCGCTTTACCTCAGCCAGGCGCCGCACCATCAAAGCGTCCAGACTTTGACTTTTTACCGTGCGCTCAACAACGATACCCATCCGCGCAAGCGAAATTCCCGCACGGCGAGTCACCAGTTGACGATATCGTTTAAAGCTCTCGGCAAGATCAGCCATGCGCAAGAAAATATCCAAGCAAGAGAGAACGAGGATTAAACCCTGCAAGGATTCCCCCGTCCAGTTTTAGGCGTTTCTGGTATCGTCTCGCCCTCAACAACACAGCAGATCGTATTTTCAATTTGGCTGCTTGCTTAATCGGGAATGACTTGATGAAACTACGCACAGCGACCACCTTGGATTTCGACGAAGTCATGAAGCTGTATCGTCAGTTGCAACCGAATGACCCAGTACTGACGAATGGTAAGGATCGAGCCACTTTCAATCTGATACTCGATGATGATCGGCTGCAGCTATACGTCGTAGAGGGCGACTCGGGCAAACTCACTTCAAGCTGTTACTTGAACATCATCCCCAACATCACGCGCTCTGCTAGCCCCTATGGCGTCATCGAGAACGTCATCACAGAGGCAAGCCTTCGTGGCAACGGTCTTGGAAAACGAGTCGTGCATCATGCCCTGGATGCCGCCTGGTCGGCCGGCTGTTACAAAGTAATGCTCCAAACAGGATCAAACAGAGAGTCTACCCATGCATTCTATAGAGCCTGTGGATTTTCAGGTGACGACAAACAGGCCTTTGTCGCATGGCGTCCAGGTTGGACGCGGCCTTAAACGCACGATGCTGAACTCTAGAGCCGGCCAGGCCCACCAGTTTGTTGGAGGTCAATATGGTTACTGACATGATCACGGCGGTCTATACAGATGACCTTGAGCGCTCAAAACGATTCTATGTCGAACTTCTCGATCTCGAGGTCATCTTCGATAGCGACTGGGCGGTCCAGCTTTCCTCTCCGGCGAACGACTCTGTGAATCTGACACTGCAGCCGCGCTCCCACGAGCTTATTCCTCAAGAGTTCCGCAAGGCCCCACAGGGGTTCAGCATTGCCTTCGTGGTCCCGGACTGCGATCAGATTTATCAGCGGGCCCTTTCTATGGGGCTCACTATTGTGATGGCGCCCAGAAATGAAGAATACGGTCAGCGCCGCTTCCTAACGGTAGATCCCAGCGGCGTGTTGCTCGACATCAGCGCCGACTGTGAGCCGTCTGAAGCGTTCATGCAGAAGTACATGTCCTTGTAGTTGAGCACCTTTCGGGCTATACAATCGCGCAAAGCGTTGTGGCGGTTCGCACCAACTCCTCCCACCGTTTATAGCCATTCGTGCGGTTTTCGCCACCCATCACTACTAAACACCGGCCAGGAATATCGACATGTGTCGTAACATTAAGACGCTCCATAACTTCGAGCCTCCCGCTACAGTGTCAGAAGTGGACGCCGCAGCTTTACAGTTCGTAAGAAAAATAAGCGGGTCAACACATCCATCTAAGGTGAACGAAACTGCCTTTAATGCTGCGGTTGCAGAAGTGTCGCAATCTGTACAAAAGCTGTTGGACTCATTGGTTTCCAGGTCGCCAGCAAAAAACCGCGAGGCCGAAGCCGAAAAGGCGCGCGCTCGCGCAGCGAAACGGTTTGGTCCGGCAACAGATCAAACGGTCGGCTGATGCGGTAGCGTATACTGCTATGTCGGGGTAGATGTAAGGCCCTATAGGACTCAAGATTGCATGCCGCCGCCACCAAGCAGCTGAGCATCTAGGGTGAGATATGCCAAGCGTCAATTGGTCAGAGTTCGAAAAATCGCAGCCCGAGCTGTCCAAGGTCGGCGCAGGTCTCATAAACCAGTATGGAATTGGCCTGGGCTTCATTGCCACAGTCAGAAAAGATGGTGGGCCTCGGCTACATCCGTGTTGCCCAATCATTCACAACGGTGGCCTGTACGTGTTCATTATGGGAGCTTCACCCAAACGCTTCGCCGGTGTACACAAAATGGCAAGTTGGCGAATAGCCGAGCCTGAAGGTGGCCTTTAGCAATGGAAAATGAAAGCCTCGTTCTCGATCTTCTCGAATGGATTGGCCCTGACGCAAAACCCTACGCTGAGGTTATGGCTGCGTGGCGTACTTCTTGCCCGAGGCTCGCGATTTGGGAAGACTCCTTAGAAGCGCGATACGTCGCTGTGATCCATCAACGAGTTTCCGTTACACCAGCAGGTACGGCCTTTCTGCATTCACGGCGTCTTCCACCAAGCGCTGCCTGACTCATGCAGTCCCAAATTTTGGTCAAACGAATCTCAGGCGGTACTACGTTTAAACTGATTTTCATCGGCTTTCTTGTGTTCCACGTATCCAGCACCCTGCTCGTAGCCGCACTCGTTTTACTGGGAATTCTGCCGCTCGAAGCCACCGACTCTGCAGAAACCGTTTCCCCGTTACTCGCGGTAATCGCCTATCTATTGATAGGAATGATCTTCTCCCCGATCTGGGTGGGTGCGCTATGGCTCTCGATCTGGCCTGGGGTATGGCTATACTCGCTGATCCGCCCAGTAAATCTGGGGTACATTCCCGCCGTTGAAAAAAGCAATAGCTAGAGTCGATATGAAAGGACTTACCATCAGGCCCGAATCACCCACTGATTTTGCCGCCATTCGAGAGCTTACGCTCCGCGCCTTCTCGGGTATGCCCTACTCCGATGGGGATGAACACGAACTCATCGACGAGTTAAGAGCCAGAAAAGCGCTTTCCATTTCTCTTGTTGCTGAGCGGGACGGCTTAGTTGTGGGCCATATCGCTTTTTCTCCAGCGTATCCAGAAGATGGAACGCCTGGATGGTATGCCCTCGGGCCTGTCTCGGTGCTACCGAAAGATCAATTGCAGGGCATCGGCACTGCGCTAATTAACACAGGGCTCACCTCACTCAAGGATTTCGCTGGCATAGGCTGCATCCTAACAGGCAATCCAGACTACTATCGTCGGTTCGGATTTAGCTTGTCCCCAGATAACGTACCTCCCGGAGAATCAGAAGAGTATTTCATGGTCAACACGCTTGGATCCGTAACACCTACGGGGCCGATCCGCTTTCATGGCGCATTTCATGGCGGGTGAAAAGCACCTAGACAGGCTGCTGTCTGTCATGTCCCCAACCCTGAGCCCAGAGGAGTTCGTATTTTGCTCCTACAAAGACGCAAGTTACGGTGACCACAGGGATTTAGCCCCCATTGCCTCAATCTCAGAACGTGAAGGCCTAACGCTCGTCATCACAAGGGCGAGTGCGGATGAGCAGAAGATCGAGTATGAGTCCGTGTTCAAGCGTATATCGCTCAACGTTCACTCCAGCCTGGACGCAGTTGGGTTAACGGCGGCGTTCTCGAGCAAACTTGCCAGTCACGGAATAAGCGCGAACGTCATTGCCGGCTATTTTCATGACCACATTTTCGTTCAGTCTGAACAAGCGGAAGCAGCGGTTGCAGCACTCAATGAGTTTTCTGGCTAGCAAGCGCGTTTGTGTTAAAACGAGCGAACAAACAAACGTCCAGCGATTCCTGAGCTCATAAGGTGAGTGATTCAAATACACAGTATGTTAAAAACTCAGCGCTAGTGGCGTTCGGGATCACCACGATCGTTTGGTTATACGGAGTCTCCGCACATCCACAGCAACTCCGCATGGACGAGGTAGGGTTTGCGCTGCTACTTTTCATTGTGCCAACATCTATGGTCATAGGTGCTGTTTGGGTAGCGCTAGACAAAGCCTGGTGGCGCGTTGTGCTCGGTGCTGCGCTGCTTGTTCCTTCAATCGCCGTCTGGGGCGCAATATTGCTGTTCGCTTACGCGGGCTTTCGGATTCACTAGCGCAAACACCCTAGGCACCCGTTACCCTGCAAAAGCGAATCTGACAAAGATGCGGGTAGTGAATCACTACTTCCCTTTGAATACCGCAGTTCGCTTCTGCTGGAATGACGCAATACCTTCAGCGAAATCTTCCGAGTTTGCGGTACGCTGGCGCATGGTTGCGATCTCCTGAAACGCCGCCCTCTCACCTTGCTCGAGATATATGGACGATGCTCTCTTGATTTCTCGTATCGCGATTGGCGCGCACTCGGCTATCTCTGAGGCGAGTGTTCTTGCTCTTTGTACTTGTTCGCCGACAGGTACCACTTCTTGGACAAAGCCTAAATCCAGCGCCCTTTGAGCGTCGAACTCATCTGCTCTAAGAAGATGGTACATCGCGTTCCCCCAGCCTGCGCGCTGTACGTAACGCACGTGGGCCCCGCCAAACACTGCCAATCCTCGTTTGGGTTCAAGTTGGCAGAATCGCGTATCTTCTGCTGCCACGACAATATCAACACCGAGCATCATCTCGATGCCAATGGTGTAACAAATACCCTGAACGGCCATGATCAGCGGCTTCGTACAACGCCGCTGGATCGAGAAGGCATCCACCTGGGGTTCACCAGAGCTTTCTCCGTCTGGCGATCCGTCCCGCATCGAACCGGCAAATTTTGGTAGATCTAACCCCGCAGTGGTGTGCTTGCCTTTGAAGGTGAGTACGCCCACCCAAGCATCTTCTGACTGCTCCAATTCAGCGATCGCCGTTGAAAGCTGATCAAACATCGCCGGGGTGAAGCTGTTTAACTTTTCTTCCCGATCAACCGTAATCGTCAAAATTCGGTCATGTAACGCTGTCGTTATCGCACCTTCAGTGGACATAGTGGCTCTCCTATGCGTACTAGCGGCATCTGCCACCTTCTTAGCTAAAACTCAGTTTGGTAGATTTTATGGAAGCCGTTACCGGGTCGTATGATGCAGACCGCGCAGCAGGAGCCGCGATTCTAAAGCTCCAAAGGCGCTAGTTGGGCAACTCGTTGGGGGTCCGCTTTCCACGCATCAGATACGTCCACATACAACTCAATGGTGTTGCCATCGGGATCGTCGAAGTACAGCGATTTTGTGACTTCGTGATCTATCGGCTGGAGGGGTATACCGACCGATTCGAGATGGGACTTCGCCTCACGCAATTGTTTTAGCTCCGTACCGATGCAAAACGCCACGTGATCCAAACCCGGGCCGTCTTTCGTTGCTGCTGCGCTATCTGGCACTTCGGAGATTGCTAGATCATGGTGGTTGCCTAGGCTAAAGAACGTCATCTTCATACCCTGCTCGTCAAACCGAGCACAGACCGACATGCCCAGCACGCCTTGGTAGAAATCTTCAGCGCGTTTGCGATCTGTTACCCTGAGCACCACGTGACCAAGAGATTGAATTTTCATGTTTGCCACCGCTTGCAGATCCGTGAGCAGAATATGCGCCAATATAGGTGCTGGCGCCAGTCAGTGAGACATATTCCCTGCGGCCAAGGTCGTGTACAGCTGGAAGGTAAGGTTCTAAGACTGGCAAGGTGCAGCCTAGTGCTGCGAAGAAGGCATGCTTAAGTTACTCCTGGCGATTCCGTTCTTGGCGCTACTGGCGGCATTGCTCTTAACTTACCTGGCCCTTGAGATCGACGGAGTCATCTCTATCCAGACACTAGATGGAAATCAGCAACCAAGGGTTACCCACGTCTGGCATGTCGTTCATCAACAACGTCTTACACTCGAGGCCGGACACCCAGACAACCCCTGGGTCCAGGACTTGGCAGGTTCGGATCAGGTTTCGGTTAGAGGCGACGGTCTGGATGGTAACTATTCGTTCGTCGTCAACCGCGCTCCTTCAGATCATCAACTAATCAGGCAGCTGATGCGCAAGAAGTATGGTTGGCGCGATTCGTGGATTAGCCTGTTGTTTGATACATCGCGCTCGGCGATGGTACAACTAGATCCCATACCCAATTCCTAGCCACACCCCGGCCCTACGAGACTTTAGCGTTGGAGGTGGGTAGCCAAGCGTTAAACCCTACGCGGAGTGACTATGCCCGACCCCCACGAGACGCTATCGATTTTTGCTGAGATCGCCATCGCTTTAGCGGGCTTTTCTGGCATCGTCATTGCGTTCGGACAACGATCAATGGAGTCCCTAAGCCCGCTCGAGATGCGCAGGCTTTCTAACTTGTTCACCCTCTCAGGCATGCTTCTGTGTTGCTCACTGCTTGGCGCGTCGCTGTTGCACCTGAATATCGCGGAGCCTAGCTTGTTCTGGCGCTGGGCTAGCGCAGCGGTTTTTTTGGTCGGCACCCCTTGGCTAATCCGTGACGTGGTGAAAGTAACCCGGCTGGAACAAGCAGAACGTGCCCAAGTAAACCTCGCACTACTGACCTTCTTCAATACTCTTGCGGTCTGCATGCTCGTACTTCAGCTGATTAACACCGTTCGAATCAAGGAGCCATGGCCCTTTTTTCTCGCGCTGACCTTGATCACCGCCGGCGCGTTTCAGCAATTCATACTCCTTGTACGAATGAGAATTCAACAAAGAAGTAGTCAGCTAAGCTCTGAGTTACCTGGTAGCGAGGCGTGAGCATTAAAGACGAAGAGCGATTAGTCTAAGGAAGACCCCTGAGGTAGTGCTGGAACAGGCCAGTAGACCTACCCTGATCCACTACATTAGACATTTGAGGAAAAACCCATGCTACGCAGCGTATCGATATTGGCAATCTTGCTACTGCAATCGTGCACCAACGCTACACCGAGACCTAGCAGTTCAGCGTATGCACAAGACGTGGCTGGTGGGTTTACCGTTAGTGAGGGATATTTCACGTACGGAATCACCATCGAACTCGCAGAGACGATCACCCTACCAGTTGCCGTTAGGGTGAATTACGAAAACCCGGCAGATGCCGCATCGCCGATGGTTCAAGTATTTACCCACCAGACTGGCCGTAATTTGGTCGTCACTTCTCCGCCAGTAGTGGATCTGAAATATCGGCAGGTTTATACAGTAACGTTCACCTTCAACGATGACCCGAGCAAGGTCCACACTACAAAGGTGCAGTACAACCTGCCACCCGAGCTTGAACGGCAAATGCTCGAACAGTCAGGCAGCACTTGATGGCTGGCGATGCGTCTTGCTGTTATTTTCACTGTATGGTGGCCGCGCTGAGTCGCAAGCTAGCCTAGACCTGCACAGAGCGTTACAGTTCCACCACTTACTCTCATTAGGTGATGGGTCAGACAATGGGCGTTTCGGTAACAAAGCAGCACTTCGATGGCAGAGATCAGGCGCTGGACCTGATCGAATCCTTACATCTGTTCCCTAGAGATGGGGCGCTCGCTTCCGGCGATCTGGAAGATATCCATTGGCACCAAACCAGCCTCAGAATCTACGTACTTGCTGGCTCGTTTGAAACCAAGGACGTCGCGACCGATAGCTTGTTGCAGGCGGTGGCTGGAGACCTAATCGTCATTCCCGCTCGAACCTTACATGCCGCTCGATGTCCGGATCCCGCGACCTATGTCGTCGGGTTCGAATCAGAGAGCGCAATGGCCTCCTTTCGACCTGAGGATCCAGCAGCGCTGTAGAACGCCTCAGCAGTGCCTTCTTTGGAGATCATCGAAAATGACCGTTGGCTGGTGGCTACTGCCCTTCGCAATCACGATTTATCTCGGCTCCTGGGTGTACCTTGGCGGTAGGAGTGATCCGAAAGCACGGCTAACGATCCGACTCATGCGCGCTGGCGGCGCAATTCCTTTGTCTTTGTCAATCTGGCTTATCTGGTGGCTTTCGGTTTGATTCGCTGCCCTGCCTGCGACCACCGCATTCCGAGCGAGGTACTGCAGAAACAATTTTCTATACGCCCGTACCGAACCTGCTCACACTGCCACTGCAGAATCACTGTCGATCCGCTCACTAAACAGCGGCAAGTCGTTGCGTTGGTATTGGCCATAGTTACTTTGATTCTTACGTTGGGCTGGTGCTTCGCTGATCAGCCATGGCGCTATCCCACCCTGACAGGCTATATTTCTTTGATTGCCTACATCTGGTGGTCTAATAGACATGTCCGATTCGTTCCCTACGACTAATCCAGCGTTTCGATCGGAAAACATTCTGATCGCTACCCTCTGTGAGTCGAAGTTCATCCAGCTGCTACAGCGCAAGCAACAATTCATGTGTGTTAGGGCATTGTCCAGTTTGTGGCGGCGAATCACGAATCCGGATACAACGCCTACCTCCATCCGCAACCGGTAATAGCTAACTATGCTATAGCGCAAGAGCAAAGGTTTCCTGTTCCCGGTGTTTATTGCGATGCTACTCAATGTTGCCGTAATGACCTTTCTGCAACCGCGGTCCACCACCGGATTCATGGTCTTCGCGAGCATTGGGTATGCGGGTATAGGCCTGTTTGCCTGGGATGCGTACCACAACCCTACCTTGAACATTCCGCGCGCAACCGCATGGCTGCTTGGCTTTCTATTCTTTTGGTTCCTATGTATGCCTGCCTATATCTATTTGACTAGCAGAGAAGATGAAAACACTGCCGAGTGAGTTAGCACCATACAAACGTACGCCGACATTCACGGAACAATCCGTCCCTGTGGGCTTAACTCGAGCCCATAAGACCAAGGCCGGCACTTGGGGAAAGATTGTTATCTTGAAAGGTCAGCTGTTGTATCGAATACTCGAACCGCAACTCGAGGAAGTGCTGCTTTCCGAGAACCATCACGGTGTGGTCGAGCCCGCTGTACCTCATGAAGTCGAGCCCCAGGGCAAAGTGGAATTCTTTGTTGAGTTCTATGCTGCAGCTGGCGAGTAAGGCCTCAGCCCAGGTTCATCAGGCAATACGAGGCAGAGATGATTCAAGAACTCGCGATACTAGACGTTGTGCCCGGCCAGGAAGCCGAGTTTCAACAGGCCTTCAGCCAGGCGCAGACCATTATTAGTTCCATGCCCGGGTATATTCGGCATGAGCTCAACAGATGCCTGGAAGCGCCTTCCCGATTTATGTTGTTGGTTCAGTGGCAGTCACTCGAGGATCACACGGTGGGTTTTCGAGGGTCCGCTGAATATCAGACTTGGAAGGCGTTGCTGCATCACTTCTATGACCCGTTTCCTACCGTTGAGCACTATCAAACGATAATGCCGGATATCGACTCCGAATAGCCCCGATGCGAATTCACGTCACAGGCAATGCTGGCTCAGGCAAAACCACGCTGGCAAAAGCATTATCCAGGAGGACGCAACTTGCGGTACCTTTTTCGAAGCCGGCCAGAACTTCCCGCAGGTTGCCCAGAACTAAAAATCTTCCCCGGCTGCTCTTGCTCATCTGGCGATTTCCTCAGCGCGCGGGGTTCAGAATCGCAATAAGCGCTCAGTGCGATTCGCGCGTAATCAGGTTTACCCGCAATCCGGCTGTCGAGGAAGTGACGTCACTACTGAAACACATGAAAAAATCTGTCTGCATATGCTCGAACAGTTCAAACGATGAAAACTGAAACCATCAGCGATGAGCCGATGCTCGTGATTCGCCGTATGACCTTAGCACCAGGGGAATCCTCTGCCTGGCATTGCGATCGCTGTCGGAGATTCTCTGTGGTGGTTGCTGGGTCGCAACTTCGCGTTGAATATCGGGATTCAGGCCGCTTTTTCGACATACCGGTACATGCAGGAATGGCGGGCTGGGATGACCCTGAACCCGAGGTGCATCGGGCGGTCAATACGGGGAATGCGGTTTATGAGGAGGTCGTTGCATTCCATCGGGATATCAAAGACCTCGAACCCCAACCAACGTTTTAGCGTCTTTCCTCTTGGCGATTTACCAATGATCACACTTCAATTCATTCGTAAGCTGGTCAGACCCACACTCGAGAAATCTCGATTCGAATCTTTGTTCATCGAATCCTGGCAGTCAGTTGCGAGCAAAGCTGATATCGCAGAATATCTTGATACTATTGATGACTAAGCCAAGCGCCAGAGGAACTGATCATGCGAAACCTTATCGTCCTTGTTTTGCTGTGCATGGTCAGCGCCGCCTGTTGGAACGGCGGTCACAACGAGATTGATCTAGGCACGGTATCGATTGGTCAGCAGCTCATTGACTTAAAGGCGGCGCTGGAGATTGGTGCAATAAACGTAACGGAGTACGAAGACACCAAGACGACACTGCTGTCCTTAAATACCGTGTGTCACAGCATCGAGGAAGAGCAGTAGCCCGATCTGGTGCCGACCGAACTGAAAGACCATGACCGAAGAAGATCCACTAGCAGATGCACCTTTCAGCTTTACCGTCACTCAATCAGAGCGGGTGATTATTTACGCGAGAGGCAAGCAGGCAAAGGTGCTTAAAGGACGGCAGGCAAGTCGCTTTATCGAAAGACTAGCGCGCTGTGATCCAAAGCAAGCGCAGATCGCCATGGCAGCGGCAACAGGGCAGTTCAAGTTTGGGAACGAGCGGTGAGCGCAAACGCATTGTTGAACAATTGGGCTGGATTCTCGATTCGACACTAACGCTCTCTTCGCAGCGATTGCGTCAACCAAATTGGATTATTTAGGCAATTTTTCTACTTTCGTGTACCTTAGCGCGCGCGAGTAGCCGGAGACACCGGAAGCCTAGCGTTAACCCACAATCCGCATACACAATTCGCTAATAATCAGACGATTCGCTGATATATTCCCAGCCAGCAAAGTCTCGTACGCAGTTTGGTAAGGTAAATTACTTAGCGAGTCATGCGGTATCACAGTCATACCGCGGCTACCGCAGTAACAAGGCATAATACGGTTTCAGCACGCCGCTTGATCCAATACAGATCCTGCGACAAGGTTCCCGCAACCATAAGCAGTAACCCAGCAAACTTCGACGAATAACTCGCACTAGCGACAGCGATGGTAGTTGCATCTACAACACGCTGGCACATGCGAAGCCATCGTGTAAGGAACGAAGAAATGACGAATCGCACAGCAAGCGCCGGCACACTAGCCCGAACAGGCCTTAGAGCCCGGTTCCACAATGCTGGTGTATGGCTAATGATCGTAGCCCTCTCGCAGTTTCTCGCGGCATGCGGTGGTGGTGGTGGTGGCGGCGGTAATCGAGTTCCGCCTACCGGCACCATTCAGGTTACAGTCGTCGACGATCTAGCTGGGCCGGTACTTAACGCTGACGTCGTCGTAACAGTCGGTGGTACAACGTATAACAGCACAACGACCAGCGGCGGCATCGCGACCATCGGCTCAGTAACCCCAGGCTCAGCATCAGTCGAGGTCACTGCCGAAGGGTTTGAGGACGGTTCTGGCAATGCCTCGGTAACGGCCAACCAACAGGCTGCTCTATCGGTGACGCTCATTCGCATCACCGAACCTGCTGCCGGACTGTTTACCGCGCAATTGACAGAGCAACTGCAGAATTTCGACGGCCAAACACTCACCTTTTCCGTCGATGTGCTTGTTGTTGACGATGACTCCGCACCAGGCACTGCCATCGAAAATCTGACTTCTGGTGATTTCACTTTTCTACCCTGCACAGACAGTGACCCTGCAGAAGTGGAGTGCCTCCGCGGTACTTCATCCACCCCAGATACGGGTTATATCGTTGTGGGCAACACTTCCTCGAACTTCGAGCTGGTCCCGGGGCAGCCTCCCGTCCCTTACGCGGCAACGCTCATGATCGACCAGAGCGGTAGCATCCGCGACACCGATCCATCGGGGGCACGGCTGTTCGCTGCCAAGGTGTTCATGGATAACCTGGGAGCAAGCGATTTTGCCTCCATCTCTGCATTCGCCCAAGAAAACCCCACCACGCCCGCTCTCATTCCGGACCAACCGGTTACTCGCTTAAGTGATTTCATCCAATCCGACACCGCCGAAACGGTATTTCCTGACATCGATGAATTGGCTGAACTGGAAGGCGGTGCCACGCCGCTGTATGCCGCGCTGGATCAAGAGCTGGCTTATACCGCTGCCAACGCCCCAGCAGGGAATAATCGCCGTTTCGCCGTGGTTCTGTTTACCGACGGCGATGACTCCGTTTGCCAGCCCACTGATCAGCCGCCCTGTGGTGTTGCTGAATCAATTCAGAAGAGCGTAGATCTTGGCGTCGACATCTTCACCGTTGGCCTGGGCGATGAGGTAAACGTGGACGTATTACGCGAGCTATCTGAGGGCGGCAACGGCTTCTACCTATTCGCAGAAAACGCTCAGCAGCTGTTTCCTATCTACAGCTCGCTCGGCAATCTGCTGAGCCGAACCCTGGCAACCTATCGTATGGAGTGGACCATCCAGGCAGATGCCGCAAATACCTATCAAGCGGGTCAAACCTTGCTCGGCACGATGGTGGTGAACACCGGCTCCAACGAGATCAATCTGCCAGTGCGGGTGTTCCTCACAAACAACTAAGCCAACCAAAGCGAACTTGACTGCAGCTCGGGAGCCGGCAACGGCTCCCCTACCAATGTGATGCAATGCACCTAGGGGCGCCTGTACCCGTCGAACCCGCCTAACGCGTGGCATCGCGGCAGAGGTACAAGTACGATACTTTAGGTCACAGTTGAGGCACTGAATGGTCACTGCAATCTGGTCCGGAAGGCTGGCTTTCATTCTCGCTTCCATCGGCGCGGCCGTTGGACTGGGCAATATCTGGAAGTTTCCGTATACCCTGGGTAACAGCGGTGGCAGCGCTTTCGTGTTGGTCTATGTTGCCGCGATCCTACTGGTAGCCACCCCCATCATGCTTTCAGAGATGATCATTGGCCGCCGTGCCCGCCACAGCGCACCCACAGCAATGCGATCTTTGGCAATCGAGAACAACACCAGCCCGCGCTGGGCACTTGTGGGCTGGATGGGGCAACTGGCCAATCTGCTGGTGTTGAGCTTCTACAGCGTCATCGCTGGCTGGACCGGTGCCTACCTCGTAAAGTTTGCCAGTGGCAGGGTCAGCGGCTTGCCAGCAACAGAGGTTGCGCAAAACTTCGACGAGTTTCTGCGCGATCCAGGCGCCATGATCTTTTGGACACTGTTGTTCATCGCCACCACGATCTTCATCGTCTCTCGAGGCGTCCAGTCTGGGCTGGAGCGCTACGTGAAGATTCTGATGCCATTGCTGTTTCTGACGCTCGTTGCGCTGGTGATCAATGCAGCCGTCATGGGTGACTTCAGTGCGGCGCTCGCTTTTCTGTTCTCACCCGATATCAGCAAGCTCACCCCTGCCATTGTTTTGGCGGCGGTAGGCCAAGCCTTCTTTTCTGTGAATGTCGGGGTCGGCGCAGTACTCACCTACTCTGCTTACCTGCCTAAGGACGTGAACCTGTTTCGCTCTGCAATCACCATTTCATTGGGCGACACTTTGGTTGCATTGCTGGCTGGATTGGCGATTTTTCCGATTGTTTTCGCCAACAATATGGATCCGGCGGAGGGGCCGGGCCTCGTTTTCGTCACTCTCTCCACCGCGTTCGCGCAAATGCCCGGTGGCACGATACTTGGTACCGCCTTTTTCGTCATGCTCCTCTTTGCCGCTCTCACTTCAAGCATTGCGATGCTCGAAACCATGACCGCCCGGGTTAGCGAAATTCCCGGGGTATCGCGTACTTGGGCGGCGCTGGCCATCGGTACCGTGGCATTCCTGCTCGGCCTGGTGACAGTGTTTTCTTTTTCGAGCTGGGAACACTTCTATCCACTGGGTGCAATCGAAACCTTCGCAACGAAAACCCCCTTCGATCTGATCGACTATCTCGTCACGAACATTCTTATGCCCATAGGCGGTGTGCTCTATGCCATCTTCGCTGGCTGGCGGTTGTCCAAAGACATTCAAGTATCTGAGCTTGGGGTAGGCGACGGGGGCTTATACAAGCTATGGCTTTTACTCGCCCGGGTTGTGGCTCCCATGGCTGTTGTTACGGTGTTCTTGTTCAATCTTTAGCAGAGCTCGCCCGCAGCTCGGCTGATACCGTTTCCACCTGTTCTCGAAGGACCGTCAAGGCGAGATCAACTTCCTCCAGGTGGCTCATGAAGTTCAATATGGCGAATCGAATGACGAACTGGCCGTTTACCCGAGTGCTCGAGATGAATACCCGACCATCGGCGGTAATGGCTTCGATTAGGGCTTGGCCAGCAACATCCGCATCGATTCCCGTGGGCGTGAAACGAAAATTCACAATAGACAAGTCCGGCGTTGGACCAACCCGGAGACTAGCAATCGAGCCGATCTGTTCGTAGAAATATTGCGCGAGCAAGAGTTTCTCTTCCAATGCTGCAGCGAACGGCTCGGTGCCGTGCACCTTCAGCGGCAACCAGAAGCGCATTGCGCGAAAGGGACGGGTAAGTTCCGGAGAGTAATCACATGCCGAGCGTTCATCGTCATGGGCAACGTCCTGCATATATACACCCCGCGCCCGGTATGCTTCAAACAGTCTACGCCCGTCTCGCACTAACACTACGCCCGTGCCGCAAGGCAAGAAGAAACCTTTATGCGGATCAAGAATGAGCGAATCGGCACGGTTGATGCCCTTGAGGCGCTTCTTACCCTCATTGCAAAGCACGAATGCACCACCATAGGCAGCATCCACGTGTAACCAAAGCCCTTGTTCTTGTGCAATATCAGCAATAGCATCCAGTGGATCGACTGCACCCACATCCGTGGTGCCCGCGGTGGCAACCACCAGCCAGGGCTTCAAGCCCTGAGCCTTGTCGCGATCGATCATTTTCGCCAGTGATTGGGGTTCGAGGCGCTGACGCTCATCAACTTCCAGAATTCGTACGACGCATTCTGCAAGACCTGCGATCTGCAACGCTTTGTGCAAAGTGTGGTGAGTCTGGGCGGTCACGTACACCACCGATTGCGGAATTCGGCGAGTATCTAGCTTGCTGGCTTCGCGAGCCGTGACGAGCGCTGACAGCGTCGCCATGCTGCCACCGGAGGTGAGATCGCCTTCTGCCGTCTTTGGATAGCCGACAACGTCCGCCAGCCAACGCAGCAGCGTTTGTTCCATTCTCGCTGCGCCAGGTGCAGCGAGGCCAACGCCCGCATAGCGATTCGAAACGTCCGCCAGGTAGTCACCAAGAGCAGACTCGTAGAGACCGCCACTGGGGATATAGCCAAAGAAACGGCTGGAACCAAGGTGATAGCCGCTGTTGTCGACGAATCTTTCGATAATCGTTAGCGCGTCCGCAATGTTGCTCGGTTGTGCCGACAGCGCCATAGCTGCCAACGCCTGTGCCCGATCGGTGTGGGCCCCGACAACGTTTCGCTCAGTAAGCTGCTCAAGGAATCGCTCTGCGTGATCCCGGACCTGCGCGAACTCGCTAGCCCGGCCAGCGGCATCGGGCTGCATGCGAGCGGCGACGGTTCGCAGTTGCTGGAGTCTGTCACTGCGTTTCATCCGCTAGGCGCTCTGCTTTGTTGGTAACGTTCACTCCAGAATAGCGAATTCGGCGGCGCAGTACCTTCTTGCAACCCAGGCACTTCAAGCAGTCGAGCTTTAGCCATCTTGCGCCGTTGGCTTACCATTGCTAACTTCATGGGACGGTTATGTGGCGCGATACCAATGGCGAAAAAACTCGATACTGGCCGTAAACCGTCAGACAAGGCGCTGCGCGAAGCAGACAGAGTCCAGCAACTACATCCAGAACAACAGCGAACCCACCCAAGCGCGCTGCCCGCAGACCCGCAGAAGCTGAGTCACGTGAACACCTACGGCGCACTACCTGAGTACTACATCGATCTACCATTTATTTGCAGGCTATGCGGCGAGCGGGAAATCTGGCGGGCGCAAGATCAGAAGTGGTACTACGAGGAAACCAAAGGGCACATCGATGCCACCGCAGTAGAATGTCATGCGTGCCGCGCTGCAAAGCGGCAGTAACTAAAGCGCATTCAATCCACCATCGACGAGGAACTCTGAACCCGTCGAATAGGAGCTTTCGTCGCTGGCGAGATACAACGCCAGGCGCGCGACCTCCTCCGCTGTCGCGGTGCGACCCAGGGGCACACGCCGGGACAAACGCATCTCGTCTTCAGATCCAGGAATCTGATGCATCATGTCAGTGTTGATGATTCCCGGATGAATAGAATTTACTCGCACGTTGCGGCGGCCGTTTTCAACCGCAGCAGCTTTGGTCATGCCACGCACCGCCCACTTGGAAGTGTGGTAAGCAAACGCGCCAATGCCGCCGCGCAAGCCAGCCAAGGAAGAAATATTCACTATGGAGCCCTGGCCGGCATCTCGCATAGCAGGAGAAACGGCCCGCATGCCCAAGAACACCCCGAGACAGTTAACGTCCATCACCCGGGCGAATTCCTCAGGATCAATTTCGAAGTGCCGACCGGTAGCGAATATCCCAGCATTGTTGATCAGCACATCGATCTGACCGTGGGCACTGAGGATATCTGCGACAAGCTGCGCCCAGGCTGCCTCATCCCGCACATCCAGATGCCGATAGGTTGCTCCGAGCTCGGCGGCAAGCCGCTCACCGACCTCATCCAGTACATCTGTTAGCCAGACCTTAGCGCCTTCTGCGGCAAATAGCCGCGCTTCACTTTCGCCCTGACCTCGAGCCGCCCCCGTAATTAGACACACCTTGTCCTGTAAACGCCCCATACCACCCCTTTTTCTTCGATGCTGCCAGACCACAGAGAATACCCGTATTTACCCTAGGCGATCACTGTGCTTGGATGCAGGGGTCTGCGACCAAAGCTGGGAGTGCAAACGCCAATGAGCAAGAAGAAGCATCGCAAGCCGACACCTGAACCGGCGGCAAGTAAAATCCTTCGCCCAATTCTGATTGGCTTGGGCATCGGTCTCGGCGTTGGCGCTGGGGTCGGTCTAGCCATGGATAATCTGGCCGCGGGTCTCGCCCTATGCGGCGGCATCGGAGTTGCAATCGGCCTGGTTGCTGGCGGAGGGAAGTAGCACACCCTGTTCCCCACGCCTTCCGCGCTCTCGCAGCAGCTTTTTTTGCTATGGTCGAACCATCGTCGGATTGGATCCACTGATGCGTATGACTCGTTTTGCGGCGCCACTCGGCGCGCTGGTAGAGGATGTAGACGTTCGCAAGATTAACGATACGCAATGGTCAGCATTGAACCAGTGGTTTTGCGAACATCACGTGCTGGCGATTCGCGATCAATGCCTAGCACCAGAAGATCAAATGACATTCGCTCGGCGTTGGGGGGATCTAGTCAGGCACCCCTATGCCGGGCTCGAGCAATATCCAGACATCATCGAGCTGCGCAACGTCGGCAAAGCCCGTGACATCAATCAGCACTGGCACTCGGACATGACCTACAACCGAGCGCCGCCTAAGCTAACGATGCTCTATGCTCTTGCCGTGCCAGAGCTTGGTGGTGATACGGCATTCGCGAATCAGCAACTGGCCTATGCCGCTCTGTCCACGGGCATGCGGGCAACGCTTGCAGGACTACACGCGGAGCACAGCGCGGCCGGGTTGGCTAAGAAGTATCAACAAGATTCAGAACAAGCACCTTGCGCGGTACATCCGGTGGTACGCACTCATGATGAAACTCGCCGCCCGGGATTGTACGTCTGCCGAGCTTTTACTCAGCGCTTTGTTGGTTGGTCCCGAGCAGAGAGCCTGCCTTTACTGAACTATCTGTTCGAGCACTCCGTCAAACCGGAGTTTCAGGCCAGACATCAGTGGCGCAAAGGCGATCTGGTGCTTTGGGATAATCGCAGCCTGCTGCATTTTGCGGTACACGATCACGCCGATGAGCAGCCACGTCAAATTCATCGGCTGCAGGTGCGCGGCCCGGTACCGGAGTAGCTAGAACATGCGTAGCCACGCTCGCCACAGTCTCCTTTTTGCCCTGTTTGGCCTAGTGGGTTGTGCTTCCGATACAGCGCTGCACAGCAACAATGCCGAGAACGTCGAAGCCGCTTGTGCTCGGTTGATCATGGATTACGCTCTGTATCGAGACCAAGGCAACGGCGAAGCGTTGGCAAACCTGTTTACTGAAGATGCCGTGCTGCTCATGAACGGTGAGACTTTTACTGGCCACACCGCACTCAAAGCCCGAGCGACCAATTCGAGCGACTCCCCGTTTCTCACACACCTGATGAGTACGGTGCAGATCTACCCCGAATCAGTAAGCCGAGCGCGAGGATTAAGCTATGTGTCGGTTTACCTCGGTTCACCCGGCGCTGCGGCCGCTAAGCGAGCGTCCCTCGCCGCCGTGGGCGAATACCGTGACCAGTTCATCAAAACCAATCAAGGTTGGAAGATCGCCCGCCGAGAATATGTCTCTCGGATAACATTCCAGTGAACGCAGCATAAGGAAGTCACCATGCAGGTACTCCGAAGCATCCTCGCGATTGTTCTCGGCGCAGTTGTTGGCGGCGCGGTAAACATGGGCCTGATCGTCATGGGGCCATCCGTCATTGCGCCACCCGCTGGGGTTGACGTAAGCAGTAGCGAAAGCCTCGCCAATGCGATCCACCTGTTCGAGCCCAAACATTTCTTGGTTCCATTTCTTGCTCACGCCATCGGCACTGGCGTGGGAGCGCTGGTCGCCTTTGTGGTCGCCGCAACGCGCAAATCACTGCACGGCCTTATCGTCGGCGTATTATTCCTGTGTGGCGGTATCGTCAGCAGCACGATGATCCCAGCGCCCATTTGGTTCGTTGCTGCCGATCTAGTACTTGCCTACCTACCCATGGCATGGCTTGGCAATCGACTAGGCGCCAAATTCAGCTAGTTAATTTCTATCTATCTGCGCCGAGGAACGCAGCATGCCATTGGTTAAAGTAGAGATTGTGATTCGAGAGGACTCAGAACGCCTAAGTGCGGACAGTATCGCTCGGGTGCTCAGCAGGCCCCGAGAAAACGTGCATCTGATCTTTGCTGCACATGGTAAGGATCGCGTCGCATTCGGCGGTAAGCTTGTCACTCACCATTCCAACTAACTCGGAACTCTTGCCGTGGAATCGCTAACACCCCCTTACTATGCTGTCGTCTTTCGATCGGAGCTGCGAGACTCTGCAGAGGGTTACGCAGAAGCAGCCGCACAGATGGAGGCCCTGGCCGAAACTCAGCCTGGGTATCTCGGTATTGAGACGCTGCGCTCGGGCAATCAAGGAGTATCCATCTCATATTGGCAAGACACGGATGCTATCCGCAGCTGGAAGGCGCACAGCGAACACTTGATGGCTCAGCAGAGCGGGCGCCAGCGTTGGTATCGCTGGTATCGAGTGGAAATCGCTCACGTCGAGCGCAGCTATGATTTCGGCGAATTCTGAGGATCCGTGCTACGGTTGGTCCGAATCAATATGAGCATCGTAAATCTACAAGAAGACTTTGACTGGTTCGCCGTGGACGCCAATGGCGCAGTAGCGCTGTTTGCGACCGCTGGCCAGGGCTTCGTACCACCCACCGTCGTCGAGTTCCACGTCATGCATGAAACCGTTGCGGGGAGCATCGTCTATCCGAATTGGGGAACCGATCAAATATGGAATGACGCTGCGAACTTAGGTCTGTACGTCTTCGACTGGTCACTGCCAGACGGGCCATACCAGCGCGTTGCCAGCCCCGAAGGGGTTAGTGACGATACTCTACCGAGCATGATTAAGCGCATCACCCATCTGCCCGTGTTAAAGACGAGTTTTGCTGATCACACGCAGATCACTCAGCTGGACCAGTTCGCGCCGCCACCCTAACTCAGAATTTGCAATCGTCATGGCAGATATCCTTCCGTTTAAACCGCGGTCGAAAAAGCAGCGCAATAAAGACAAAGCCAAGCGCAACACGTTGTGCAAAAGCGGTTTTCACAAGTGGCGCATCGATCAGAAGAAGCAGTTCGATGTACGACAAGGGCGCTTGGTTACCATCCATCGCTGCGATCATTGCGGTGCTACGAAAACCACCGCGGACTAGCGCGCTCGAGTGTTGGGCCAGTTACCAATCCGTTTTTCATGCTCACTCTGGCTAGGATTGTTCGCCTTCTGCAGCAGCTATACTGAAGTAGCGGCAGCTGAGCCGGCGCTCGCCGAAGCTATTGCGCCGGAGTCCGTTGAGCTCGCGTTTGCGCAAAGCGCGTTGACTTTGGATCCTCAGCACCCTCCCAGATTTCTACTGCACTACAGCGGACCCGTCGCCGCGTTCCGGGGAATTCTGTGCTATCGCTTCGCCGGCTATAGCGAAACTTGCTTCAAGCCCAAATTGCAGTGGCTAACGCCTTCTACCACCCTCACGTTCTATGCGCCTGGTGGTGTGCCCGTGGAGCTACTACGGGCCTATCGTCTGGAGGTGACCGCACCAGGAATGTTCCATGGGCAGTTCAGCTACGACGTTGACCCCAATTAGTTCGGCCTAGCCCCGGTTGCCCCCTGGCCATGGCATTGGCTAACGGTACTTTCAATGCCGCACTGAGAGACGTTATTCTGAACCGAATGCTGGAGCCGGAACCACCGAAGGACTAACAATGAAAAACGCGCAATGTGTAGGTCTAGAGTTCTGCCAATGTTGAAAGCAGGTGATTCAGCGCCGGATTTCGAGCTGCCCGACCAGTTTGGCACTTCGGTGCGCTTGCATGAGCAGCTACGTGCTGGCCCGGTAGTCCTCTATTTCTATCCGGCGGACTTCACTCCTGTGTGCACAGCAGAAGCCTGCGCCTTTCGCGATTCCAGCGATGATCTGGCGGCCAAAGACATCAACATCCTCGGCGTCAGCCCGCAGTCTGTGGCTAGCCACAAGCGTTTCGCCGATCGCTATTCTCTTCCGTTCAGCCTGCTGTTTGATGATGCCAAGCAAACCATAAAAGCCTACGGCGTAGATGGGCCGCTGGGCTTCGGTGTGCGCAGAGCCACTTTTCTCATAGACCAAGAGCAGAAGATCGCCAATCGTGTGGTTGCCGACCTATTCGTCGGTAGCCATATGGATTTTATCAAGCGCGTGTTGGCGCAATCCAGTTGAGCAGTTCAATCCCGTCGCAGGTGCCTTTCGCCGTTGTGCAGCTAGATCATGTGGTACTGCGGGCCAGCAATAGTGATGCTCTAGTCGCTTTTTACCGGGACATCATTGGCTTGACGGTCGAACGCGCATTGGACATCGGACTGGTGCAATTGCGCGGTGGCAGCTGCCTGGTAGACATCGTCGATTGCGATGCGGAACTCGGCGAGCTAGGTGGTCCAGCGCCCCAGCAAAGCGCCGGCGGAATGAACCAGGATCACTTTTGCCTGCGCATCGAACCCTTCGACGCCGAGGCCATTCACGCCCATCTGAGTAACGCCAAAGCCCAGCCAAGCTCAGTTAAACAAGTCTACGGAGCTGAAGGCGTCGGACCCTCCATCTACTGCGAAGATCCTGAAGGAAATCGTCTCGAGCTTAAGGGCCCAGCGTGTTAACCCCATTTCACCTAGCCATACCAGTTCACGATCTCGATCGGGCACGAGCGTTCTATGGGACTCTGCTAGGCTGTAGTGAAGGTCGTAGCGATACCGATTGGATCGACTTCAACCTCTACGGTCATCAGCTGGTGTGTCACCGCTTGCAGGGCACACCGGTAGGCGCTGCGGGTCACAATCCGGTGGATGGCCACGACGTTCCTGTGCCTCATTTCGGTGTCGTTTTAACCATGCCTGAATGGCAGGCGTTGGCCGAACGCCTGCGCGCAGCCAGCGTCACATTTATCGTCGAACCCCACGTTCGCTTTGCCGGCCAGGCGGGAGAGCAAGCTACCCTGTTCTTTAAGGACCCCAGCGGCAACGCGCTGGAGTTTAAGGCGTTTGCCGACATCGAAGGGCAACTCTTTGCCAAGGCACAAGCATGAGTAAATTCACAATTCCCGAGCAAAAACAGTCGACTGAAGACACTGAACCGCGGCTCGAGTTTCGTTTTCTCCTGTCTGGTGCCAACCACAGCGATGCCGCCCGCCTGTCTCTGCAAGACGAGCTGAATGATCTGCTCGAGCAAGTTGTGCATTTGAATCTGCTGCCGGTGAACCAGGGTCTACAATTGGATTTGGAGGTGGCCAGCATCGCGCCGTTCGCGCTAGCAGACTACGAGGCCTACCTTATAGACCACATTCTGGCCCCCGCTATCAGCAAAGTTGCGACACATGAGGCCAGCTCGGTGCGCATACAGCCACTTCGTTCCCGGCGAGCCTAGAGCGCATGCAGGTCTGGGTTGATGCTGATGCCTGCCCGGTGCCCATCAAAGAGGTACTGTTCCGCGCTGCACAACGCCTGAAACTGGTCACCACGCTGGTCGCCAACCAGTACCTGCGCACGCCAAACTCACCTTATATCAAGGCGATCCAGGTACCTGGCGGCTTTGATGTGGCCGATGATTACATCGAAGAACAGGTTGCGGCAGGCGACCTCGTGATTACCCAGGACATTCCGCTGGCAGCAAAAGTTGTAGAACAAGGCGCAATTGCCCTGAGCCCAAGGGGCGTGTTGTTCGATACCGAGTCAGTGCGTGGCCATCTCGCGCGCCGCAACTTCATGGAAGAAATGCGTGGCGCAGGCATGGTCAGCGGCGGGCCCGACCCGCTGAACAACCAAGACATCACTCAGTTTGCCAACCAGCTAGACCGGCTCCTGGCCCGAATGGTGCCTTGATCCAGAAAGGCGGTATGCTTGCGCGAAATCACCCAGGGCAGTAGTCCCGCCGGAGCTCACCGTGAAGATACCTGAGTTTTTATTCGCGCTGATCAATCCCATCGTTCGCACGCTGCTCAACTCTCCGGCGCATGGATTCCTCAGCGGCAGCATTGTGGCCTTGTACTTCCGCGGTCGTAAGTCGGGGCGGGCCTTGTGCACGCCAGTTCGCTACCTGCGTGAAGGCGACACTCTGACCGTGGTCACTGGCGCTGATACCCAATGGTGGCCCAACTTCATAGAAACCCAGCGGATTGATGTGCAGCTGGCCGGCCGACGCAAGGCGGCTCAAGCAACCGCCTATCGCGCTCCAGACCCGATGGTGCGGGCCGGGCTGTCGAACCTTTTGCGTGCCCATCCGGCCGACGCCGCCTACCTAGAAATCCATCATGACAAGGGCTCCGGCGCCATCGACGGGTTGTGGGAAGCGGACAGCTATGAGAACGCGCTCGCCACCGCAGTGGTTGTAGTTATTGAACTAGCGGATGATCAGCGCCAATGAAACCACGACTGATGCCAGGCTCGGTGCTATGTTCCCTCGCAATTGTCCTTGTGACGGGTTGCACCAGCTCGGTCAGCACCAACGACTCCGGCGTACACAGCACAAACTGCCCCGATGGCGGCTTTACTCGCTGCTACGACAGGGCCAAAGCCTTCTGCGGTAAAGCAGGCTATGTGACCCTCAGCGAAGTTAGTGACCGCGGAAGCAAAGCTGGCGGTGCCAGTGATTCGCTGATTAACGCCAGAACTCCCGTTCGCATACTGACCTTTCGTTGCAAGACTTAACGGTCGGACTTCTCCGTTGAACTACGACGTCGCCAAGGCATACCTGCTCAGCAAACCAGAAGCTTGGCTCGACTACCCTTTTGGTGGTGACGTGGCGGTGTTCAAAATCGATCGCAAGATGTTCGCAACCTTGGGCGAGGAATCCGAATCGGGGGTGCCCGTTGCGCGCATGAACCTAAAATGCGACCCCGATGAAGCTTTGATCCTTCGAGATATTTTCGACGCCGTCGTGCCGGGGTATCACATGAACAAAACCCACTGGAACACTGTCGTGTTGAACGGCAGCATTCCACCAGGAGAACTCGAACGCATGATCGATGCCTCGTACGGTCTGGTCGTCGGCAGCCTGACCAAGAAACTGCAACAAGGTCTGGTGCTTCGATGGGGCGCGCAGACAATCTTTGGCACTCAGCACCAAGGCTGAGTGCTTTGTTACTCGCGACTGCGCTTCGAGCCAGGTTTTGCCCTAGTGTCGGCCGCGCGGCGGCGGTCTGCGCTCGTTGGCTTCGTTGACTCGCAGCGGCCGGCCGTCTTGGTCCTTGCCGTTCATCTCACTCATGGCATTGTCGGCAGCACTGGGATCCATCTCCACGAAGCCAAAGCCTCGCGACCGTCCAGTTTCCCGATCGGTGATGACTGAAGCAGAGTGCACGGTGCCGTACCCCTCGAACAGCGCACGCAACTGGTCGTCGTCCACGCGCCAGGGGAGGTTACCCACATAGAGTTTTTTCATGGTGTGTTCCTAAACAATGAGGTAGTCGCCTTTGCAGTAGAACTGTGCAACCAGTGCGCGGAAGGAATACGATCGCAGGGATCACGATGGCGCGACACAGGAATGCCGCCGCTTGCAAATGAGCCGCCAGTCAGCGCGAGAATTGGAGCGTAGGTAGAGGTCGTCATCGAAGCAGATCAAAGGGGCCGACTTGAGTATACGACAGCGTTTTGGCCTCGACAAACGAGCGATTCAGTCCCGCTACCGCCGACAAATCGCAACTTGTGATGCACATCCAGACGGCTCTGTGGGCTGTGACTAGACTGCTCACATGGCCCACTGTTCCTCTCACACGGTGTTTATCAACTCCCTTAACCAAGCCTGGCAGCAGGCGGATTGGGCGAGTCTAGCCACCATGTACCACCCGGACGTCGTCCTGGTGCCCCCAGATCTGGGTGCCAACCTGGTCGGCTGGACTGCGATTTTGCAAACCTACCAGGACTTTGCTGCACGGGCCACGCTACACGGGTTCCGGGTTCTGAACGTCGAGGCCCATGTATTCGCCCACAGCCAAGTCGTGCACAGTGACTTCGAAGCGGATTACAGCATCGATGCGAACCGCAGCGTAGACACCGGTACCGAAATTTACGTGCTGGAATCAGGCGAGTGCGGCCAACCTGTCATCATCTGGCGGCAGCAGATCATCGCCCGCGCACAGTCAGTTGAGCCATAAGCGCAGCGCTGCAATCAACCGTTGGCCAACTACCCGGTAGGCCAGCAAACCCAAGACGATGCCCAACCCACCAAACAGTAAGTCTTTCATCTCGCCACTGCGATCTGGCAAGCCTAGCTGCACCAGTTCTATCAGCACCGCGTAACCCACCAACAGCGCCGCTGCTAGCGCGGCCCGCCTGGGCAGGTAGGCCATTTGCAACAAATTCGCCAGCATAAAGAATGCAACCGCGTGCAACACCATGTCACTGAAGTGGGGGGCGCGCACTAGATTCGGCGGAGCAAACGCGCTGTAGGTAGTAAATAGCAGTGCCAGCCAAAATCCACCGACCAGTAAACGATCAGTCATGTAGGCGATGGGTCTGCACCACCTCAATCAAATGCTTGACGTTGTCTACCGGCGTCTCTGGAATGATACCGTGACCGAGATTGAAAATGTGACCACCGGCTGCCCCGGCCTCGGTAAGAACCGCTCGCGCTTGACGCTCGATAGTCGGTCGATCTGCACACAACACGATCGGATCGAGATTCCCTTGCACCGCCTTCAATTGCAGCTGTGCACGGGTTTGCGCCAGTGGTGTACGCCAGTCCAGCGCCAACACATCCGGGCCAAGCTCGGCTATGTCCGCCAGCAAGTGGGAATTGCCCGTGCCAAAATATATGACTGGAACGTCGGGACGATGTGCCTTGAGCGAACTAATGAGCTGGGCCGTATGGGGTTTAACGTAAGCACGAAAGTCAGCCACCGATAGTGTGCCGACCCAGGTATCGAACAGCTGAATGGCCTCTGCACCGGCATCCATCTGCAACTGCAGGTAACTACTCAACTGCTCAGTGAGTTTGTCTAACAACGCACGCCATAACTCTGGGGCCTGATACATGAGTTTCTTGACGTGCACATAATTGCGCGAACCCTGCCCTTCCACCGCATACGAGGCCAGAGTAAACGGCGCAGCACCAAACCCGATCAGCGCGATGTCAGCGGGCAAACCGGAGAGAACGTTCTTGACGGTCTGCGCAATGTAGGGCGTTGCTTCGACCGCACTCAAAGTTTGCAAGCGGCCGACATCCGCAGCGCTGCGCACCGGGTTTGCGAACACTGGCCCCTGTCCTGGCAGGTAATCGAGCTGCAGCCCCATGGGTACCAGAATGGGCAGTAAGTCCGCGAACAGGATCGCCGCGTCAACTCCCAGGATGCGCTGAGCATCTAGCGTTGCTTGGGCCGCCATGTCCGGGTTGGTAAAGAAAGACAGGCTCGGCGTGTCGCCTTTGAGTGCGTGATACTCCGGCATGTAGCGGCCGGCCTGACGGTTCAGCCAGATCGGCGTTCGCTCGGTCTGCTCACCTCGGCAGGCCTGCAAAAACAGTTTGTTCACGCTCATTTCGCCTCTTTTGATACTGCTTGACCCGGGGGCACATTACCTTCGAGCGTTACAGAAACCGACGGGACCATAGCAGACCCTTTTGCTCGGTCAACCAACCCCGTCGCAGTCAGCAAATAAGGTTGCAGGGTCCCCATGCCCTTGAGTACCAGAGGCTCAACCAGCGTGAGCGCTACTCGATCGGCGACCAGCAACGCCGTGGCGTCATCGAGCAGCACAGTTCCTGGCCGCGCATAGGCCTGTAGTCGGGCGGCCATGTTCACCCGATCTCCGATGACCGTGTAATCCAGCCGTTCCCGCCCCCAATCGCCAATGCTGCAATGACCACTGGCAATCCCGGCGCGATATTGAACCTGAGTTACCAGCCCTTGCTCCTGCCATTCTTCATGCAATGCGGCGAGCCTCGCGGGCAGCGCTTCGCACAGGGCCACGGCGCGGCGGGCGACAGCGCGCTGTGGCTCCGACTCATCGGGTTCGAACACCACCAAAGCACCATCCCCGACTACCTTGCTTAGGCTACCCGCTGCCGCCCGACAACAACCATCAAGCATGGTCAAATAGTCGTTGAGAATCAGCGCCAGCGCTTCGGCCTCGAGCGCTCTGGTGACCGCACTGAAGTCACAGAGATCAACGAACACGACCGTCAACCAGCGACGTTGCAGGCTGAGTCGTTGCTCTGGCGCACCAGACACTCGGGACGGCAACTCTGCGGGCAGGTAGCGCACCAACCGCTGATTAACTCGTTGCAGTTGCTCGGAGCGCTGCTTCAATAAGTGTTTGGCCCGGTGCAATCGGACGCTGCGCTCATAGCCAATGTGGGTGAACGCGAGTGCCATGAACAGTAGCAGGCCGAGGGATAGCACAGCCGACCAATCGAGCCTCGCCTGGAAACTTAGCGCTGGCACCCAAACCTGCTGCTTGAGCGCGTAGCTCGCACCCAGGCTCGCCATTGCGCTCCCACACATAGCAGCTGCTCCGAGCAAAAAACGCCGATGCCCCCCTTCGGCGAGTTGGCATAACAGCAACGTCAGCAGCACTGAGCCCGCAACACGCTGAGCCAACTCGAGCTTAAGCACGATGGCCAACAGCAACATGGCTTCAAGAACCACCCAGACATTGAGCGACGCCGCCGACATGGGTTGCAGGCGCTCATAGAGCAAGGGAGAACACAACAAATAGCCGAGACAGAGCGTTGCAAAAAAGATAGTCGGATGGGCGAGCAGTGGTGGCAGCAAGGCCAGTGCAACCACCCAATACCCACAGCGACGCAGCCAACGCACCTGACCGTGCTTCTCTCCGGTTCGTCGCGGAGATTGCGTGAACGCTTGCATCGCACCAGCTTGCCGACCCCTACCCGAGAAATCAGCCGTGGGCTGCTACGCTACCACTGCGCTGATCCCGCCTCAGGCTGTACGCTGCTGCCGCTACAGCGTCATCGGGTCGACATCAGCATCGTAGTCGACAGCATCTAACCCAAAGCCGAATATTTTCAGAAAGTCCGCCCGAAAACCGGGCAAATCGCCGAGCTCATCGAGGTTTTCGGTGGTCACCAATGGCCAACGCCGCTTAACCTCGCCCTGTACCGCATCCGACAGCTCCTGCACATCCATTCGAATGCGACGTTGATCGTCTTCGGTGTACGGCGTATCGCTTTGCAACTCAGCGGCGAACAAGCGCTGGATGTGGGTGATGATGTCTTCATGATTGCCGGCGTCTTTCATCACCCGAAACAGCAGCGACGCATACAGCGGCACTACTGGGATGGCGGCACTGGCTTGGGAGACAATCGCCTTGAGCGTGACCACACGGGCATCGCCTTCTAACCCTCCGAGCCGATCGACGATTGCGCTGGCCGCGCGATCGAGGTCTTCTTTGGCTTTACCGAGCGTGCCTTCCCAATAGATGGGCCAGGTCAACTCGCTACCAATATAGGTGTAGGCCACGGTTCGAAAACCTGGTGCCAAAAGATCTGCCTGCTGTAGCGCATCAATCCAGAATTCCCAGTCCTCACCACCCATCACCGTGACTGTGTTCTCTGTTTCTTCGGCGTTGGCCGGTTCAAGGTCCACCGTGTGCACCTCGCCCTTATCTACGTTGAGCGTTTTGATGCGCAGCACTTCACCCAGGGGCTTTATGGCGCTGCGATGCAGTACGCCGGTACGCGGATGCTGCCGCACAGGTGAGGCGAGGCTGTATACCAACAGATCAATCGGGCCCATCTCGGCCTGCAAGCGTTCAACAACCTGCTGCTTCATTGCATCCGAAAATGCATCGCCATCGAGCGTGATGGCTGTCAGACCGGCTGCTTGTGCGGCACGGTCGAAGGCGGCGTTGTTGTACCACCCCGCGGTTGCTGTCTTCTTTTCGCTAGGCGCTTTTTCAAACGAAACCCCGAGTGTCGCCGCACCAGCGCCGAATGCTGCAGTGATTCGTGATGCAAGGCCATAACCACCGCTCGCGCCCAATACCAGAACGTTCTTTAGCGGCTTGTCGAACTTCGGCTGGGCTTGTACGTACTGAATCTGCTGCGCAACGCTCGCCGCGCAACCAGCAGGATGTGCCGTGGTGCAGATAAAGCCGCGAATACGGGGTTTTACGATCATGCCGAAGGCTCCGTTAGTTCGGCGGCCATCATACCGTTGCCGACGGCCCATCGCATGGCTGCCGGGGCATCGAGTATCCAGGGTCCGTCGCGAGCGATGGTTACTGACAACCCGCCATCATCTGCGAGTTTGTGGTCGCGATCACCGTCCAATGCCAGTACGCCAGGTCCCTTGAAAATCACCGGCATACCGAGCGGCAGGCGCTGGGTGGCAGTGACCGTGACAGGTTGAAACAATCCTGGCGAAACTGGTGCGAGAAAAGTCCGACCCTGTCCTGCTTGCCCCAAGGTAACCAGCAAACCGGCATCCTCGTGGGCCAAAACTTCTTCGAGCAAACCACCGATGGGGGACATGCCAATGGCCGTCGACTCGGCTCGTGTTAGCAAGATCTGAGGAATGCGAGAGGCATCGAACGGTAGCAAATTGCCAACGTGGTCCCGCTGCAGCAATACCGCGTCGATTAATCCCACGTCTGCTACAGCCTCACCTGAGGCATTCGAGCCCTGCACGTGCAAGACTTTGGCCCTGGCTCGCAGCGTTGCTTCAGCGAGACGACCACGACAGTACAAACCCGCGGCTACCCCGACGATGGTCGGCTCGGTGAGCACAGGAAAGACATTGTTGGTACCGGTCGACAGCGGTAGCAGCGTAACCTCCGCACAGCGATCACCCAGTGCTCTGACGATGGCGCGGTTGGTGCCGTCACCACCCAGCGAGACCAGGGTGCGCACGCCCTCGGCCAAAAAAGCGGTAATGGCACGCTCAGTATCCGATGCGTCATTTTTTAGCGGCACATCCAATACATGCACCTGAGCCCGCAGAGCCATGAGCTCCAGCGCCATGGCGGCTATGTTGTAAGGCTCTCGGGTGACATAGATGTCGCTAACGCCCGCGGCATCGGCACCCGCCGCGATGCGGGCAACCAGATCGCGTTTGGCTTCGTGGGTCATGTTTGTGGCGCGCGCTGCTAATCGACGCACGTCGCGGCCTGACATGGGATTGACGCAGATCGCCAACTGGCCCGTACTCACGGTGTCTGGGACCCACTGGAAAGCAGATACCGCTGGAGAAACAGTGCGGTGGCGGCGGTGTTGTACTGCCGATTGCTCTGCTTGCTAAAGCTGTGACCTTCGTCCGTTGCCAGCACATACCAGACAGGAATGTCCTTTTGCGTAAGCGCAGCAACAATTTGCTCGCTTTCACTGACCGGCACCCGCGGGTCATTCGCCCCTTGAGAGATCATTAAAGGCGCGCGCAGTTTGTCGATCTGGTTGAGCGGCGAGATCCGTTCAAGAAACGCCCGCATCTGCGGATCCCGCTCATCGCCATATTCAGCTCGGCGCACATCTTGCCGATAGGGTTGGGTATTTTCTAGGAAGGTGACGAAGTTGCTGATGCCAACGGACTCGATGCCCGCCGCGATACGATCGGGATAAGTGAGCAATGCAGCCAACACCATATAGCCACCATACGAGCCACCGAACACCGCTACACGCTGAGCGTCTAAATCTTCTTGGGTTGCTATCCACTGCAGGAGAGCGCCAATGTCTTTGACCGAATCTTCGCGGAGTCTGCCGTTGTCGAGTTTCAGATACGACTTGCCATAACCCGCACTACCTCGAACATTCGGCGCAATGACGGCGATTCCCAACTCTGCGACCAGGAACTGAATCGTCGAGGAGAAGTACGGACGGTACTGCGCCTCTGGTCCACCGTGAATAAGCACCACTACGGGCAACGGGCCGGAACGCTCAGGTCGAAAGAAAAACGCCGGAATCTGCCGAGGCTCGCCCTCGCCCTGCGCCGAATCGAAGGTAGGGTAATGAATGAGGCTGGGAGTAACGAACTGCGACGCGTCCAAGCCACCGATTTCACTGGCCGTCCAACGGGTAAGCTGCGCCTCCGTCAAATCCAGACTGTATGCCTCGCCGGGCGCCGTAGGCGAGTACAGAGTAAATCCCAACTGCTGGTGTTGGGTAGGATGAAACTGCAGATTGTCGATAATTCCGAGGGGTACCTCAGGTAGCGATCGCTCCTGACCGCTACCTAGATCGAGTACCGACAACTGCGACGAACCGTCGACATTGAGGGCATAAGCCAGGTGTTGGGAATCGCTAGACAGGGCAAACGCTTCTACGTCCCATTGATCTGTCGTGATCAAGCCAGCGACTTCACCGTCAGCTAGGCTTAGCTGATGCAGGCCGACAAACTCAGAATCGAGATCGGCAGCGAAGACAACACGTTGGCCGCCATCAAAGTAGGCGGCAGATTTTATCGAGAAAGTCCCTCGATCCTTGAGCAGCGCTCGCACTTCGCCAGTCCTCAAGTCCGCCTCAAACAACTCTGAATCGGCGATGGAGGTGAACTTCAAGAGCAACAACCGAGCTCCGTCGGGAGAAAAGTCCAGAGGCGCCCACCAACCGGCCTCACTTTCATGCACAACCAGCTTATTGCCCTTGAGGTCATTAACGTGAATATCGTGGTGGACGCTGTCGCGCTCGGTCGTGGAATAGGCGAAACGTAAGCCGTCATCGCTAAATACAACATTGCCATAGCGCGAGCGGCCGTCGCTGAGGAGCCGTGATTCACCGCTAGCGAACTCGAACCAGAACAGCTGATAGAACTCTGCTCCGCCAACATCGCGTCCGTAAATGAACCCCGAAGGTTGCGCCACAGGTGGGATCGAGACGCTGGCTACGGGCTCATCGAAGAAAGTCAATTGTTGCCGAACGCCCAACGGCATTGCTACTCGATGTACCTGATTGGTTTGCGCAAAGCGTGTTCTGATGAGCAGCTCCGAACCAACAAACCCTAACAACCGCGCACTGCGGCTGTTGGCGTATTGGCCGACCCGGGAGCTGGTAGCTGCAGGGATGTCTGGCACATTTAACGTAACCAGCTGGCCCCGGGTCACCCGGTCTGCCGCTTGCGGGCTAGTTGACGCGTCACTTCCTGAGCGCTGCGCTGTAGACGATTGGCAGGCGAGCAGCAGTGTTAACGATGACAACAACAGGATACGACCGTACGACGGCCTGTGACTCAAACAGCGAGGCGGGTTCACGGGATAGCTTCTCCGTTTACGCCCGGCGTCGCCACTGGGCAATGCTGAAATCATGATCGTGGGCGTCTAGCGCAGTAAATTCCCGCTGCCAACAACGCTCCCAAGCCGACCAATCCACGTCTGGAAAAACGGTATCGCCACTCGGCTCCGCGGCAACTGTCGTCACGTATAAGCGCTGTGCCAACGGCAGCGCTTGTCGATAAATCTCGCTACCCCCGGCAACGATCAGCTCGTCGAGGCCTTGCGCAGCGCAAAACTCTCTCGCTATCTCCAACGCGGCATCCAGAGAAGTCGCAACGTTAATGCCTTCTCGTCCGTAGCCCGCATCACGAGTGACAACGATATTAAGGCGCCGAGGCAGCGGCGCCTTCATGGTCTCGAAGGTTTTACGGCCCATGATCACCGGCTTGCGCGCTGTAGTTCGCATGAAGAAACGTAGGTCTTCCGGCAGGCGCCATGGTAAGCCCTGGGCATTGCCGATAACGCCGTTGCGCGCCATGGCCCAGATCAGTGCGACCGTTGCAGTGTGAGCGGTGGGTGTAGGCACACTAAACGGCGATCGGCGCCTTGATTGCAGAGTGGGAGCGGTAGCCTTCGAGGGTGAAATCTTCGTAGCGGAAAGCGAACAGATCGGTTACTTCAGGGTTCAATTTCATCTTTGGCAACGGCAAAGCCAGTCGCGTCAGCTGTTCGTCAGTTTGCTGCAGATGGTTGGCATACAAGTGCGCATCGCCAAAGGTGTGCACGAAATCGCCGAGCTGCAGCTTGCAAACCTGAGCCACCATCATGGTCAAGAGCGCATAAGAGGCGATGTTGAACGGCACCCCAAGAAAAATGTCTGCGCTGCGTTGATACAGCTGACAAGACAAGCGACCGTCCGCCACATAGAACTGAAACAACGTATGGCAGGGTGGTAACGCCATGTTGTTCACCTGTTCGACGTTCCATGCACTGACGATGTGACGGCGACTGTAGGGATTGCTCGTAAGATCGCGCAACAGCCGTTCGATTTGATCGATTGTGCCGCCATCGGCCTTGGGCCATGAGCGCCATTGGCTGCCATAGACGGGCCCCAGCTCGCCATGCTCATCCGCCCATTCGTCCCAAATGTGCACACCGTGATCGGTGAGGTACTGGATGTTGGTACTACCCTGTAAAAACCACAACAGCTCATGAATGATGCCTTTGAGAAACATCTTCTTGGTAGTCACCAGCGGAAAGCCTTCGTTCAAATCGAAGCGTAGCTGATGCCCGAATACGCTGTAAGTGCCAGTACCAGTACGGTCATCCTTGTATGTGCCGTTGTCGCGCACGTGGCGCATGAGATCGAGGTATTGCTTCATGAGTACAGGTGATCAGCTTCTAGTCATTGATTCGTTAAGGGTTTGCGATTGCTACGCCAGCTGAGCAGCAAAATGCCCGCGACAATCATCGGCACTGACAGCAACTGACCCATCGTTAACCACTCGAAAGCGATGAAACCCAAGTGACCATCGGGTTGCCGGAAGTACTCGGTGACGAGGCGCAAGCAGCCGTAGGTAATCAGGAAGACTCCGGTAACGGCACCCAGAGGACGCCGCTTGCTGGCAAACCACCAGACCACCATAAACAACACCACGCCCTCTGCGAAGGCCTGATACAGCGGCGATGGATGCCGCGCAAAAGCTTCCCACTGGCCAGTGCATAGTGGGTTGATCGCACGCACGGCATCAGCTCCACAGGGGTAGATGAGCCCAAACAGGGATTCTGTCGCACGTCCGGGCAATTCTGTGTTGGCGAAATTTCCCAAGCGCCCGAGGCCCAGTCCAATCGGTGCCATTGGCACGATGAAGTCGGTCACTGCGAGAACGCTGCGACCCGTGCGGTGTGCAAACCACCACAACCCTAATAGTGCACCGATTAAACCACCGTGAAAGGACATGCCGCCGTCCCAAATGCGGAATAGGAACAGTGGGTCCTGCAATAGCTGCTCGAACCCGTAGAACAGGGCGTACCCCACACGCCCGCCCAATACCGCGCCAACCGCGCCGTAGAAAACCACATCGGAGACGTCCTGCTTATTCCACAAATCACCGGGTTGGTGCAGGCGGGCGCGCTCTGCACGCCAATTGCCAAGCAGCCAGCAGGCGGCAAAACCGGCCAGATACGCCAATCCGTACCAGCGAATCGCCAGCGGACCCAGGGCTACGATGATGGGGTCAATGTTCGGGTAGTGCACGCCAGTCCTGATACCATGAGGTATGTGTTTGATTTTGATAGCTCACCGCGTTCATCCCGATCTGCCATTAGTCGTTGCGGCGAACCGGGACGAATTCTACGCGCGCCCAACAGCCAGCGCACACTTTTGGCACGGACCAGAAGGCATGCTCGCTGGCAAAGATTTAGAAGCCGGTGGCACCTGGCTCGGCGTGGATGAGCGGGGCCGTTTTGCCGCTGTCACCAACGTCGGCGAACCACCGTCCAGCGGGACCAAACTGTCTCGCGGCGCTCTGGTGCAAGACTTCCTTCGTGGCCAAAGCAGCGCGCAACCCTATGCGGCGCAGATCGAAGGCGAGCGCTATCGGGGCTTCAACCTGCTCCTGTGGGATGGCGAGTCTCTGATCTACACCTCCAATCGCAGTGACACTGTAAAGCTGGCGGCTGGTGTCTACGGTCTGGCAAATGCCTCGCTAAACGAAGACCGGCACAAAGTCGGACGGGGCAAGGCAGCGCTGGCAGCAGCAGTCGCGCAAGAAGGCGCAAACGCCGAGCTGAACCCAGCGCTGCTCGCTCTGCTGGCGGATCGCGAAGCGCCAGCCACAGCTGAAGGCCGCAAAATCCCCGGCCGCAGCGCGGCAGAACTCATTAGCATGGGCGCTTGTTTTATCGTCGGCTCAGACTACGGCACCCGCGCCTCAACGGCGGTGGCCGTGGGCCATGCAGAGGTGCACTTTAGCGAGCAGATTTATATCGAAGGTGGCTTGGCAAAAGGTCGTAGCCAGCATCGCATGCTACGCCGACGGGACTAGCGACCCCGCCCTAGGAAACTCTCTGCAGCGGCTCGTCGTGATGATGCGGCAGCACCCGACCCAAACCCGCCTCAATCAGCTGGGCCCGCATGAAGCCCACTACCTCTTCTGCGGTGTGCATGCGCAGCACTTTCGCCAACATGCGCCGGGCTAAGGAACGGCTGATGTTGCGCAAGACCCACTTCACTCGAGGCAAATTGGTCGCGTTCATGCTGAGCACGTGATAACCCATGGCCATTAGCAACACCGCGCCTGCGGGGGTGCCGGCCATTTCGCCACAGATGCCCAAAGGCTTGTCCTGCCGGTGCGCGGCCCGGCCCACTTCGCGCAGCGCTGCGAGCACGGCTGGGTGAAAGTCTTGGTAGAGCTCAGCGACTCGCGGATTGTTGCGATCTACGGCCAGCATATATTGGGTCAGGTCATTCGAACCCACAGCCAAAAAGTCCGTGCGCTTGGCGAGCTCATTGGCCTGGTAGACCGCGGCAGGGACCTCGATCATGACACCGATCAGTGGCCTCTTAACCTCCACGCCTTCTTCGAGCACCTCGGCGTAGGCTTGCTCGACTAACACTCTGGCCTCTTCCACTTCGTCCAGGCTAGAAATCATGGGCAGCATGATGCGCAATACCCCTTCGAGCCCGGCGTTCGCCTTGATCATCGCTCGAACCTGTACCAGAAAGATTTCTGGATGATCTAAGGTGACGCGAATGCCGCGCCAGCCTAGAAAGGGGTTCTCCTCCGCAATCGGAAAGTAGGACAAGGCCTTGTCGCCACCAATGTCCAAGGTGCGCATGGTCACCGGGCGCGGTTCAAAGGCCGCCATGTGCTCTCGATAAACAACGCGCTGCTCCTCCTCGCTGGGAAAGCGATCTTGGGACATAAACGGGATCTCGGTGCGGAACAGGCCAATGCCCTCTGCACCGCGATCAAGGGAGCGAGAAATGTCGCCGGTCAAACCAATGTTGACCCACAACCGTACCCGCCAACCGTCCTGGGTTTCACATGGCAGATCCTTGAGGGCATCGAGCTCGAGAGAAAAGTCGGCTTCCTCACGCAGTAGGTGGGCATAGTCGGCGATCCGTTGGGCAGACGGGTGCACGATCACTTCACCGTAATAGCCGTCGACGACTACCTTTTCAGCGTCCATGTTCAACAGCGGCAAATCCACCGCACCCATCACCGCCGGAATACCCAAAGCACGAGCAAGGATTGCAACGTGAGAGCTGCTAGAGCCTCGCAGCGATACAATGCCAGCAAGCCGTTCAGCCGGAATGCTGGTGAGCATGGTGGGCGTCACTTCATCGGCCACCAAAATGGTGTCTAAGGGAAAGTGCACTTTGCGCTGACGAATGTCCTGCAGGTACGCCAGTACCCGCAGGCCGAGGTCCCGAACATCGGCGCCGCGCTCACGCAGATAGGAATCGGACATGTCTTCGAAGCGGCGCACATGCTCACGGATAACACTGCGAAGCGCGCCCTGGGCCCACTGCCCCTTCTGAATGCGCTTGCGCACATCACCGCTAATGGCGTTGTCGTCCAACATGTGCAGATAAGCGTCAAACAGCGCGAGCTCTTCTGCCGGCAGGCTCTCGGCAAACTCTTCAGATATATTGGCAATGTCTGCGCGCACCGCGTTGATGGCGCGGTCGAAAACCATCAGCTCAACCGTAACGTCTTCGGCTTCACGATCGGGTACAGAGTCCAAGCTGGCGGTGGGATGCATGACTACGGCCTGGCCGATAGCTACCCCCGGTGCCCCACCGATACCGCGAAACAAGCGATCCGGTTGGGCAACGGCCTCACCCAGAATCGGGTTGATTTCACCCGTGGCGCTGGCATGCGAGACCGCATTGGCGAGCTGCGCCGCCAGCGTCACCAGGAACGACTCTTCGCTCTCGTCAAAACGCCGCTGGATCCCCTGTTGCACCACTAACACGCCCAGAACCACGCGGTGATGAATGATGGGGACCCCGAGAAAAGCACGAAACGGCTCTTCGCCAATCTCCCCGACCGCGTGAAAGCGCGGATGGGCGCTGGCGTCTTCCAAATTGATTGGCTCGGCGCGGGCGGCCACAAGCCCTACTAGCCCTTCGTCCATAGCCATCGAAAAGCGCCCGATGAGGGCTTGATTGAGACCCTCGGTGGCCGCAAAGACGAAGCGTTGGTGCGGTGCATCCAATAGGTATACCGAGCATACCTCTGTTCCTAGCGCATCACGCACAGCGCTGACGATGGTATCCAGCGCCACTCGAAACGACGCCGAATCATCGACGTCCTGAACAATTCTGCGCAGCGTACTCAGCATCAGGAGCGAAAGCCTTTTGCCGCTCGGGGCCGACGGCCACGACCCCCTTTACGACGCCGAGAATCTGATCCCGAACGTTCGGTTGGATATTTTTTGGCCGCATTCCCTGAGCTTGGCCGTGCCGCTCGTCCAGGTGCTCGGGATCCGTCGGGCAGCGGCAGGTGAGGAGCCAACTCTAGCAGCGCACGCTGATAGACGTTGCGCTTGAACTCCACCACCTGACCCACCGGATACCAGTAGCTGACCCAGCGCCAGCCATCAAACTCCGGCTTATCACCCGAATCTACCGCAATAGCGTCCTCCGTAGCGTCTAACTGCAGCAAAAACCAGTGCTGTTTCTGTCCTCTGAAGTCCGGGTCTGAGTTGTAGCGACGGAATTTGCGAGGAATGCGATAGCGCAGCCAGGCACTGGTCTGCGCAAGTATTTTGACGTTATTTGCCGTCAGGCCGGTTTCTTCTTCCAGCTCCCGATGCAGGGCCTGGGTCAGGGTCTCACCCTCGTTCACGCCACCTTGGGGGAACTGCCAGGCATCGTGACCGCCCACCCGACGGGCCCACAACACCTGACCTTGGCCATTTGCCAGCACGATGCCAACGTTTGGTCGAAAACCGTCTCGATCTAACATCTGTTCGGCAAAGGTGTATTTCCTTCCACTTTTAAACGCGTACACGCTTATGCGCTTGCCCGGCCATCTGCTGAATCTGCATGACGACAGCCGCACAAGTCTTGGCAAGCATCCTGCGGATTGCCTGCCGGTCCCTCGCAACCTGCCCTGATTGAACCTGAATCCGGGCATTATTGCCAATGGATCAACCGCTTAGAGCCATGGGATGATGCCCGCCCGGCCGCTGGCGCGCGGTGCCCTTATTCCAGCCTAGGAACGCTCAGCATGCCCAACCGACTGTCCGCCGAGACCAGCCCGTACCTGCTGCAGCACGCCGACAACCCGGTCGACTGGCACCCCTGGAACGATGAAGCGTTGGCGCTAGCTCGGCAAAGCGGCAAGCCCATTCTGCTTTCGGTGGGCTACAGCGCGTGTCACTGGTGCCATGTCATGGCTCACGAGTCCTTCGAGGATCCCCACAGCGCAGCGCTCATGAACGAGCTGTACGTGAATATCAAGGTCGACCGCGAAGAGCGTCCGGATCTAGACAAGGTCTACCAGATTGCCCATCACCTGCTGACCCAGCAGCCGGGCGGCTGGCCACTGACAATGTTTTTAGATCCGCAGACGCTGGTGCCGTTCTTTGGCGGTACCTATTTTCCGAAAGCCGCACAGCAACAGATGCCTGGCTTCACCGACGTTCTGCAACGAGTACATGAAGCCTTCAACAGCAACAAAGCGGAGCTGGATCAGCAGGGCGAGAAAATGCTGAGCGTGCTCGCGGCGCTGTCACCCGACCCAACCGCGGGCGCTGCCGAGGATCGAGAGATCTTGCAGCAGGCTACCCAGGCGCTGCAGAGCCAGTTCGACGCTCAGCATGGTGGATTCGGCAACGCCCCGAAGTTCCCCATGCCAACAACCGTGACCCGACTCCTGGAAGACTGGGCACAGAATAAACACCGGGGTGATCACAACGCCGCTCGTCCGGCACTGGATATGGTCATGACCAGCCTTACGCAGATGGCCCGAGGCGGGATCTTCGATCACCTGGGGGGCGGCTTCTGTCGCTACAGCGTCGACGCACGCTGGATGATCCCGCACTTCGAAAAGATGCTCTACGACAACGGCCAACTGTTGTCGCTCTATGCTGATGCATTGCGCGTGGGTCCAGATGCACTGTTCAGCGCAACCCTGCACGACACCGCCCAATGGCTGTTGCGCGAAATGTGCAGCGCCGAAGGCGCTTTCTATAGCGCCTTAGATGCCGACTCCGAAGGCGAGGAAGGCAAATACTACGTTTGGCGTCGCGACCGCGTCCGCAAGTTGCTGAGCGAGGACGAGTACCTGATTGTCGAAACCCTCTACGGCCTCGACAAACCCGCCAACTTCGAAGGCAGCTGGCACCTGCATCGATATGACTCTTGGCCCTCGGTAGTGCAACGACTGTCCATGCAACGCGAAAGCGCCGATGCACTGCTGGCCTCGGCCCGGGAGAAACTGCTGCGTGCACGGACAGAGCGCATCGCCCCAGCCATGGACGACAAGGTCTTGACCTCATGGAACGCGTTGGCAGCAAAGGGTCTCGCCAAGGCGGGCGCCGTGAGTAAGCGGGACTCTTATATCGAGGCCGCACAGCGAACCATCGATTGGTTACAAGCCAATGTCTGGGACGGCGCCACACTGTTCGCCACTTGGAAGCAACAACCCAAATACGCGGGCTATCTGGATGATTACGCCAACCTACTCGATGCGCTGATCACACTGCTGCAGGTTCGCTGGCGCGGCAGCGACCTACAGTTCGCCACTGAAATTGCCGACGCCCTGATCGAACAGTTTTACGACATCGACCAAGGCGGTTTCTTTTTCACCGCCAAAGATCAGCAAGGCTTGATCTATCGCCCGAAGCCAACCATGGACGATGCGCTACCACCGGGAAACGGTGTGGCAGCTCAAGCGCTGTTGAAGCTTGGACATTTACTCGGCGAAGTGCGCTACCTGGACGCCGCCGCGGGCACATTACGCTGGGCTCGCAGTTCAATTGAACAGTACCCGGCGGGCCACTGCACATTGCTGTCGGCATTGAGCATGGAAGCGAATGGGCTCAGTCAGATACTGATTCACGGCACCGCTGAAGAAGCCGCTCAGTGGCGAGCCGCCGTCGACGATCAGTACCTGCCCTGGCGTCAGACCTACGTCATTCCCATCGATGCCGAAGGTGCGCTACCCGCCTACTTGCCGACATTACGAGACGTGGGCGTAGTGCCTAAGACCACCGCTTACGTCTGCGAGAACCTCAGTTGTTCAGCACCGATTACTGAGCTTGAGGCGCTGCAGTCGCAGCTGACGCAGGTTTAAGCGCGCCTACTGTCGTAGTTACCAAAGCCAGCAAGGTAACGTCCGGAGTCCGACAGGCTTGGTTGGGCGTAGACCGGCAGTGCTGACAACTCATCAACGCTGGGTTGAGGACGGCTTGCAGCTGCAGCCACAGCAACTTCGCTGCATACCAGCGCGACCCCTGTGAGCAACAGCAGACAATAAGAAATTTTTGTGGAAACGGACGAATTGCGCCGCCGAAGTACCCGCGTCGCCTCGCTAAGACGCCTTGCGCGCACTGCTCGCAGCAGGCTTCACCGCTGCGCCGGCTTCCTCGGAACGACGCTCCCGAGAAGTCCACGCCAAGTCCAGATCCCGCGCGGCTTTAACATCGTCTAGTCGTCGCACCGGCAAATGATGCGGCGCTGACTTCAGCAACTCCGGATCGTCCAAGGCTTCCTGGCGAATGGCGATCAGCGCATCTACAAAGCCATCCAATTCCGCTTTGGTTTCTGTTTCTGTCGGCTCAATCAACCAGCACTCCGGAATGAGCAGTGGAAAGTAGGTCGTCGGTGAATGGATACCGTAATCCAGCAAGCGCTTGGCGAAGTCCATGGCGGTAACACCATTAGCTGCAGCCTCCTTCTTGAACGAGATGATGAACTCGTGAGTTGCGCGACGCTCCGGGTAGGCTAAGGTGAAACCCGCGGCTTGCAGTCGTGCTGCCATGTAGTTGGCATTGAGCGTTGCGTACTCACCGACCCGATGCAGCCCTTCGCGCCCCAGCAGCAAGCCATAAGCCAACGCCCGTAGCAGAATGCCCGCATTGCCCATGAAGGCAGACAAGCGACCAATACTGGCAGGAAGATCGGCATCGGAACGCCAACGATAGTACGGCCCTTTCGTGGTTTGCTCCATCGCAACCGTCGGTGTAGGCAAGTGCGGTAACAGACGCTCGCCCACACCAACCGGACCCGCACCAGGTCCGCCTCCGCCATGGGGTGTAGCGAAAGTCTTGTGCAGATTCATGTGCAGTACATCGAACCCCATATCCCCAGGACGCACTTTACCGAGAATGGCGTTGAGGTTGGCGCCATCGTAGTACAGCAATCCACCCGCATCGTGCACAGTCTTGGCGATGTCTTCGATGCGCCGCTCGAAGACGCCACAAGTCGACGGGTTGGTCATCATTAAACCTGCGGTGTGCGGACCCACAGCGGCCTTCAAGGCGTCAAGATCCACATCGCCAGAATCATCTACAGCAACTTCACGAACTTTATACCCACACATCACCGCAGTCGCCGGATTAGTACCATGCGCAGCACTGGGTACCAAAATTTCCTGTCGAGCGTGATCGTTGCGGGCATCATGGTAGGCGCGAATCATCGCAACGCCCGCAAACTCTCCCTGGGCGCCAGCCATCGGTGTAAGTGACACCCCTTGCATGCCGGTCACATCCTGCAGCAGCTCCTGCAACTCAAATAGGCTGGCCAGAAAACCTTGGCTAACTGCTTCCGGCGCCAGCGGGTGGCGGGCGGCGAAACCCGGCAACATCGCTGCTTGGTGCGCGCCCCTGGGGTTGTACTTCATGGTGCAGGAACCCAATGGGTAGAACTGCGTATCGATGCTGAAATTGCGTTGCGACAGATTGGTGAAATGTCGCACCACCTGCAGCTCCGACACCTCGGGAAGTCGTGGCGGCCTTTGTCGCAGGGCAAAATCCGGTAGCTGCGGCACGCTCTGGGCATCTTGGTAGGCACAGTCGACCTGTTGCGCAGTCGCGCCTCGACCGCTAACGCTCTGCTCAAACAGCGTTTTCATTTGGCGAGTGCCTCCCGCAGAGCTGCAGCGTAATGCTCAATCTCTGCAGCGGTACGCTTTTCTGTTGCACACACCAACAAACAGTTCGCCAATTCCGGAAAAAACTCACCAAGATCTAGACCCGGTAGCAGCCCGGCCTGCAATAGTTTCGGAATTACCTGCTTAGCGGGAATCGGCAACTCCAATACCCGCTCGTGAAAATAGCCGCCGCTGTGCCGTTCGGTTACACCATCGATGGCCGTTAAAGCACTCACCAGCTTGCGAGTATTCTCACAGCAAGCCAGCGCCGCGCGCTCAAGTCCCGTTGCGCCCAGCAAACTCAGATGGATGGTAGCCGCCGTGACGAGCAAGCCCTGGTTGGTACAAATGTTCGAAGTCGCCTTGTTGCGGCGGATGTGCTGTTCCCGCGCCTGCAGGGTCAGCGCATAACCCACCTCGCCATCGAGATCTTCTGTGCGGCCGATGATGCGCCCGGGCATCTGTCGCACGAACGCCTGACGCGTACAGATAAAACCGAAGGACGGTCCACCCGAAGACATCGGGATACCAAAGGGTTGGCCATCGCCACAGGCGATATCTGCCCCTCGAGTGCCCCACTGACCCGGCGGCTTCAACAGCGCCAGAGCCAAGGGGTTAACAACGCCAATCACCAGGACCTGATTCTCACTGGCCCAGTCCGTTATCGCATCGACATCTTCTACACTGCCGAAAAAGTTCGGTTGCTGCACGACGATGGCCACTGGGGGTTCACTGACCGCACGCAGCGCGTTCAGGTCTAATGTGCCCTGCGCAGTCAGCGGCAGGGTGTCGATCCCAATACCCTGGTTGCGCACGATGTTGCGTGCTGCCTCTAAATAGAGTGGGTGTACTGACCCTGCCGCCAGCACTCGCGTCGACTTGTTCTTGCGATTCGCGCGGCGCGCCATAAGCACCGCTTCACCTAGGCCCGAAGCGCCGTCATAAACCGATGCATTGGAAACATCCATGGCCGTCATCTCGGTCATCATGGACTGGTATTCGTAAATCAGCTGCAGAGTGCCCTGACTCGCCTCGGCCTGGTAGGGCGTGTAAGCAGTCATGAATTCTCCGCGTGCAGTCAGATCCCAGACCGCTGCGGGAATATGATGATCGTAGCAGCCTGCACCCATGAAGCAGGGCCCGCATTCATCCGCCTGTGCCCGGGCGCCAAGCTTTTGCAGCAGCGCCATTTCACTGATTCCGGGGGCGGTCTTGGCAAGGCCCGCTGCGCGCAGCTGAGCAGGGATCTCATCAAACAGCGAATCGATACTGTCGGCGCCAATGACGCCAAGCATGGCGTCGACTTCTTCAGCGGTATGTGGAACAAAAGGCAAGATGGCCTCCCAAAGGTAGTGAGCGGTAGCGGAACACGGGAATCGGCAGAGCGGAATCTGCAGGTTTCAGTATCCGCCGTCTGGTTGACTCAGTCTTCGTCAGCTTCCAGCTGTTCAGCGTAGGCATCGCTGCTGAGCAGATCCTCCAGTTCGCTGGGGTCGTCGATTTCCAGCTTAAAGAACCAACCATCACCGTAGGCGTCTTCATTTACGGTCTCGGGGCTGTCTTCCAGAGCATCGTTCACGGCGATGACGGTGCCCGTCACCGGAGAATAGATATCAGATGCCGCTTTGACCGACTCCACAACGCCCGCTTCTTGCTGCCCAACCAGTTGTTGACCTTCTTCGGGGAGCTCAACGAACACTACGTCTCCAAGCGCGGTTTGCGCATGATCCGTGATTCCTACGGTGACGGTGCCGTCTTCTTCCAAGCGCGCCCACTCGTGGGTGCTCGCATAGCGGCATTCGGTTGGAATTTCACTCATGGTTGCTCCGAATTCAGGTCCAGGCCGATTTGCCGTTACGGACAAATGGAGGTCGGGTCAATACTACTGGCACGCGCTTTTTGCGAATGATGACTTCGGCGGCTCCTGCCGCCGCCTTTGGTACTCGCGCCAGGCCGATACTGTAACCCAGCGTCGGTGAAAAGATACCGCTGGTCACGACCCCGGGGCCAGCGTTTGTCTCGATTTCGTAATCGTGGCGCATCACGCCCCGGGCCTGCATGACCACCCCGGTCAATTTGCTCGGCAGTCCTGCGCGTCGCTGTGCCAACAGTGCATCGCGACCAATAAAATCCCGACTTTCATCCTTGAGCGGCACTGTCCAAGCCAAATTGGAGATCAACGGCGAGGTCTCGACCGTCATGTCTTGGCCATACAAGTTCAACCCGGCTTCCAACCTCAGCGTATCGCGAGCTCCAAGCCCAATGGGACGCACGCCGCTCTGCAGCAATTCATCCCAAAGCGCGCTCGCCTGGGGCCCGGGTAAGATCAGCTCGCCGCCGTCTTCACCGGTATAGCCCGTGCGCGCCAGCATCATGTCGTCACGTTCGAGAAACTCAAAGGCATTGGTACGGGTGGCTAGATCCAGCTTTAGCACCGACTCCAGCGTTTCCAGCGCTTTCGGACCTTGGACAGCGATGAGCGCTAGCTCAGCTCGCTCTCTGACCAGGGTATCGGGGATTTGTAAGCGCTCCTTGCACTGGCTGAGCCAGCTGAGCACGGTATCTCTGGTACCAGCGTTGGTCACCAGACGGTAGTCACCGCCGCGCCGATAGGCGATCAAATCGTCGATGATGCCGCCGGCATCGTTTAGCATTGTGCCGTACTGCGCTTTGCCGGGACTCGTCATTCTATCGACATCATTGGCCAGCACCTGACGCAAAAAGTCCCGTGCACCGGCGCCGCTAATGTCGATCACGGTCATGTGCGAGACGTCGAACATGCCAACGCTGTGCCGCACACAGTGGTGCTCTTCGAGCTGGGAGCCATAGTGCACAGGCATATCCCAACCGGCGAAAGGCACCATCTTGGCTTCGGCGGCAAGATGCTGCGCATACAATGGCGTGTGCTGGGACATAGCAAAGGCTCTTGGGGATTGCCTGAAACAATTATCGGCATTGTAGGGCGGGACGACGAGCGCGTCTGCCTGGATTACAAGCCTAGCGCTTCCCGCACCAGCACCCGCCGCAGCAGGGTTGAGCCGTTGATCAGGCGAATTCCCGTATTGCGTAGCAACGACGCTCCGGGGCCAGCACTACCGTAGGTTCTCTGCAGCGCAGCCAACGCATCCTGCAACAAACGTGCGCGAGCCCGCCGCTGCCGCGACCAAGCGGCCCAGTTGGTGCGACTGGGTTCGCGCAGCACTGATTCCAGTGCAGCAACATCCTCGAGCCCCAAATTCACCCCCAACCCCGCCAATGGGTGCAGAACGTGTCCAGCGTCACCGAGCAGTGCTACCCCAGGTGCTGGGACAAACGCATCTGCCAATTGCTGGACGATGGGAAAGCCAGCCCGCTGACCAACACTTTCGATGCGGCCAAGAACTGCTTCACTGGCCTCGGTAAGTTCAGCGCAGAATGACACGTCATCTAGGCCCAATCGGCGCTGGGCCTGATCCGACGACTGCGACCAGACAATCGACACCACCCGGGCTGCTCGGCTCGGCAGCAATGCCAGGGGACCCTCTAGCAGAAATCGTTGCCGAGCAACTTGCTGGTGCGGTCGCGCCGTTTGCACGACTGTTGCCAGGGCATGATGGCCCGTGTCCTTTTGGCGTACACCGACCGCTAATGCCTGACGAATGAACGAGCGGGCTCCATCTGCGGCTAGCACCAGATCCACCACCGTTTCTTGCTCACCATACCGCAACGTCCAGGACTGATCCGCGTTGCGCGACAAGGCGGTCACTGGCTCGGCCAACACCGGCACGATGCTGTCCACCTCCCTCACTCTGCGCCACAGGGCTGCAAGCAGCGAAGGCAACTCCGCCATCCATCCAAGTTCGCCCCGACTAAGTTCGGCTGCGTCGAACCGCAGGCAGGCGGTTCCCCACTCCTCCCAAACTTGCATTCGGGTGAAAACGCCGTGGGCGAAATTTTGAGCAACCCCCAGCGTCTCCAGCAACGCAAGCGACGCCGGCGCCAACGCTACGTGGCGAATGGGCCAGGACGACAGGTCAGCTGGAGTTGCTAGTGGCGGCTCATCAAGCGTCGGAGGATTGACTTCAAACAAGGCAACTTGTGCTCCGCTGCGCTGTGCCAACAGCGCAGCGGCAGCACCAACGATGCCCCCGCCGATCACCGCAACGCGACTCGCCGGGGAAGCGATCTCGCCGCCAGGGTTCATCGGCGCTTGGCTTTCGCAGCGGCGGCGCGCTTCGGCGTCGCTCGCGCAGCCTTGCTTCGACCCCTGCCTTTGGCTCTGGCGCTGACTTTGGTTTTGGACTTTGCTTTGCCCTTAGCCTTTGCCTTCGTCTTGGCTTTGGTTGCGACTTTGCCGGAGGCTTTCCTCTGGGCTGCGGCCCTTGTCGTTACTTTGCGTTTCGTTTTCGCTTTCGCATTCGCATTCGCTTTCGCTTTCGCTTTCGCTTTGCTTTTAGGCTTTGCGTTGGCATTGCGTGCCGTGCGCTTATTGGTTTTGGCGCCTGTGGCAGCGCTCTGCCGCGCTTGCGGATATGCTGCGTTCGGACTGCGTCGCATCTCTCGCTGAATGTCTGCTACTGATTTCGGCGCTTCTTCAGAGAGGTTTTCCGGGCCGCTGGCAGTTATGTGCACATCGTCTTCAACGCGAATGCCCATGCCACGATAGCGGGCGGCCACAGCGGACATGGAGTCGTTGTCCGGAATGTAAATGCCCGGCTCCACTGTCATGACCATGCCAGGCTCCAGCGCTCGCCAAGTGTCATCTAGGCGGTAGTCGCCAACATCATGCACGTCCAATCCCAGCCAGTGACTGGCTTTATGGGGACAAAAAGGCCGGTAACGTTCCTCCGCAACGATGTCCGCCACAGAACCCTGCAACAACTTTAGATCAATCAGCCCCTGGACCATGATCGCCAAGGCAGCTTCGTGGGGCGCATTGAAGTTACTCCCCGCTCGACAGGCTTCAATGCCGGCGTGATTTGCTGCCAGTACGATCTCGTAGACTGCTTGTTGAGTTTTATTGAAGCGTCCACTCACCGGGAAGGTGCGGGTAACGTCTGCAGCGTAGTACTGGTACTCGCTGCCCGCATCAATCAGCACCAGCTTCCCTGGTTTGAGTGTGCTGTCGTTACGCACATAGTGCATGACGCAACCGTTATTGCCGCCGCCCACGATGCTGCTATAAGCAGGTGCGCGGGCGTTGTTGCGCATGAACTCATACTGTAGCTCTGCTTCTAGCTGGCCCTCGGTCATGCCAGGACGACAGCTGCGCATTGCTCGACGATGGGCGAGCGTCGTGATGCGCGCGGATTCGCGCATGACCTTGAGCTCTGCTGCGGATTTGAATAGGCGCAGCTCGTGCAGGTGATGCTTTAGCGCGACGATCTCACCGGGCGGAATCGCCCCACCTGCTTCGCGATCCCGAATGCCCTTTATCCAGCTCAGCATTTGCCGATCAAAGTTTGGTCGTTCACCCAGCGTCGTGTAGATGCGATCTTTGCCTTCTAACATACCCGGGAGAATGTCAGCCAGATCAGCGATGGGAAACGCATCGTCCACGCCTAATAGATCCTGTGCGCGTTCCGGGCCCATGCGTGCACCGTTCCAACGCTCATAGTCCGGGTCACGTTCGGTGCAGAACAACACCACCTCGCCTTGGTGTCGACCGGGTTGGAGCACCAGCAACGCATCAGGCTCAGTGAAGCCTGTGAGGTAGTAGAAGTCGCTGTCTTGCCGAAACGGATACTCGACGTCCCGGTTCCGAGTCTTTAAGCGGGAGCCGGGGAGAACGGCAATAGAACCCGGCTCCATCATCGCCATTAACCGCTCACGGCGGCGCGAGAACTCAGTCGGTGGGATCTTAATCATCAGGCAGCGGGCACGTCGTCTGGCTGCGCTAAGAGTAGCAGGACTGCGACGCGAACGTATTCAGTGAGCTCAGTAAGCGCAGTCTCCATCTCATCTTCTTCAAGCTCGTCGGACTCGTGCTCAATTTCCGCTATGGCCAACAGATCACTGACGATCTCCTGGCTGTCAGGTCCAAGGTCCTGCAAAGCCTCCCACTGATCCGTTGCGGCGCCATCTGCAGGGGCAGGTAAACCAGCAACCAACCCAGCAACGAAGGCTGCACACCATTCCGAGAGCGCTTCGGGCAGGGACTGCAGATCTGGCTCAGCGAGCTGCGCATCCGCCAAATCCGCAGCATCGGCGAGTAGCAACGTAAATGATAGATCCTGCGATGTGAGCTCGGCGACCGCTTGCTCGAGGTAGATTATGACCGCCTCTTGATCGGTCAGCGCATCCGGACCCAGCAGGTCGATGAGTACCAGCGCACTGGCTTGTTCAGGATTCGGCACAGCAACGCCACAGGCCGCACCATGGAGCTCTGCGGCAGATATTCCCCGCCGAGCATCCACCGAGAGCTGACTTAAATTCGACACGCAGCGCTCCAGGACAAAACGGAGCGCTACTTTAGTGCGCTAAGGCCTTGAATGCATGCGAAATACTTCGATTGGGCTGGAAGAAAAGCCAGGTCTTCACATGCTCAGCAATTGAGCGCAAACTATTCGGCCGCTAAGCGAAGTACCCTCTTGAGATGAGCAACCCGTCCGACGCCGAGCCTATGGCAGATTGGCAATCCCTTGAAGCCAAGGTCAATGAACTGATCGATCTCACCAGCACTCTGTCTAGGGAAAATCGTGCACTGCGCACCCAGCAGCGTAACTGGTCTACAGAGAGGGCCAAATTGATTGAAAAGAACGAACTCGCTAAGAGTCGGGTGGAATCTATGATCACTCGACTAAAAGCGCTGGAACAGGACGCCTGAATTAATGAGCGATAGCAGCACCACTATTACCGTCACTATTCTCGATAAGGAATACCAAGTGGCTTGTCCGGAAGATGAAGTGGACGCGCTGCGCACTTCCGCTCGATTTCTGCATGAGCAAATGGCCACTATTCGCAACAGCGGCAAGGTGCTTGGAGCCGATCGAATAGCAGTCATGGCGGCGTTGAACATCGCCAACGAGCTGCTTAGTCAAAAACAGCAATCCGGAACGTCGAACCGGGTTATCGGTGCCGGAATCGCTAATCTGAACGACAAACTGGATGCGGTTCTCTCGGAGCAGAAACAACTGCAACTGTAAAGCCATTCTAGCTGGCTTATTCCCGCTTTTTTCTCAAGAGTCCAACGCTTTCACACTCACGAGCATCCGCTCGTGTCAGCGCCGCGCATTCCGTTATACTGCCAATGTCTCCTGGGGTGTTCGCCAGTTGGTGTCGTCCTTGAGCCGTTAGAGATAACCTAGGGGGTCGAAAGCAGTCTTGGTGTGCTTGCCCGGCTGCGCGGTTCGCCGTGCAATTGGGATGCCTGATGGATTGTCTAGGCCTCCGCCTTGAACCGTAACGGTTCAGGGCCAACCATCAGCGGCATTCCCGGGAGATTCTGCATTTTCTGTACCTCTGCTTCCGTGCCCACCCAAGCATGCTCATGACTGACCCTTCCAACACAGAAGGCACATCGAAAGAACGCACCGCGAAATCTGGTACATCGCTGCGGGGTCGATTGCGGAAACAGTATCGTAGCGCTAGGCGAGCTCTGCCTGAGTCCCAGCAAGACGCTCATGCAACCGCAGTAGTCAGACACTTTGCCAACAGCAAACTTGCACAGCAGACAGGCTCGGTGGGCTTGTTTGTCAGCCAAGATGGCGAGTTGCCCACCGGCAAGCTAATCAACCACTGTTTAGCCGACCAACTCACTGTCGCACTGCCGTGTATCGGCGCAGACAGTCGCCTGAGTTTTAGAGCCTACGCGCTAGGAGCGCCGTTGGTTACCGGCGCTTATGGCCTATTGGAACCCACCGATGCTGCTAGCGTTATCGCCCTAGCGGACCTGCAAACTTTGTTCATGCCACTGGTTGCCTACGACGATCAAGGCAATCGTTTGGGTATGGGTGGTGGTTACTACGATCGCATGCTCGGTCAGCTGGCAGGGGAGGAACGACCGCTGCTGGTAGGCTTGTGTCACCAGTTGCAACACTGCGCACAATCGCTGCCAAGCGAATCCTGGGACATACCGCTCGACGCAGTGCTGACCGAGTCCGGCTGGCGCAACTTCTCGACCCGCGCTGAGGCTGCCTTAGGCTACACTGCGCCACCCAGCGAGACGCAGTAACAGCATGGCCATCAGACCAATCTTACGCATGGGGCACCCCATGCTGCGGCAACGAGCGCGGGACGTCGATGCCGCGCAACTACAAGCTCCGGCATTTAGGACCCTGCTTACGGATCTGCAAGACACGCTGGCACACTCCGGCGGCATTGGTTTAGCCGCGCCACAGATCGGGGTGGATCTGCGAGTGGCAATCATTGATCTCCCGGGTGGCCCCAGTCGCTATGGAGAACTGCCAACAATCCCCGCAACGTTTTTCGTCAATCCGCAACTGCGAATTCTGGACCCGGCTAGCGCGGGCTACTGGGAAGGCTGTCTGTCGGTACCAGGATTGCGCGGATACGTTGAGCGGCCACAGGCGTTGGAAGTCACCGCAACCAACGAGAATGGCGATGCGTTAGTTCAGCAGTTCACCGGCTTTGCGGCAACGGTCGTACAACACGAGTTCGATCATCTGGATGGCACGTTGTACGTCGATCTGATCAAAGACATGCGCCTACTCATGTTCGAATCCGAGTTCGAAGCTCACGTTCTCGACTCACTGGAAGGGTAGCCCGCAGGCGGGCAGCGACAGCTAGCGCAAGAATAGCTGATAGGCAGGGTTGTCTGACTCCGACCAAAACCGATAGCCGATGCGCTTCAAATAGGCGTTGAGCTCTTTGTCAGCTGACGCATCGTCAATGCTAAACCCCACCAACACTCGGCCCCAAGCTGAGCCGTGATTGCGGTAGTGGAATAGCGTGATATTGAATCGGTTGCCCAGGCCGGTCAAAAAATTCAGCAATGCGCCGGGCCGTTCCGGAAACTCAAAGCGATACAAAACTTCGCGCTGTTCGTTCTGTGGCCGCCCACCGACCATGTGGCGCACATGTAGCTTCGCAGCTTCGTTACCCGTCATATCCACCAGGCTATAACCTTTGCGGCCCAGCGCTGTTACCAAATCTTCGGCAGTTTCCCCGCTAGCCACCTGCAGACCCACGTAAACGTGCGCTGCGCTGTCAGAGTTGTAACGATAGTTAAATTCCGTGACCGCACGTTTACCCAACGCCTTGCAAAACTTTAGAAAGCTGCCGCGCTGCTCTGGAATTGAAACACCTACCAGCACTTCTCTTTGCTCGCCGAGCTCGGCTCGCTCAGAAATGTGACGCAAGCGATCAAAGTTCACATTGGCGCCGCTGATGATCGCCACCAATGAGCCTTCAAGCTTTGTAACGCGCGCGGGATCTCTCTCAACCCACTTCTTTAAGCCCGCCACCGACAAAGCACCAGAGGGCTCGGCTATCGATCGAGTATCATCAAACACATCCTTTACCGCTGCACAGATCTCATCTGTATTAACGGTTATGACTTCGTCTACGTAGCGACGCGCGATCTTGAACGTTTCCCGACCAATCTGCGCAACCGAGACGCCATCAGCAAACATATCGAGGGTTTCTGCCGGAAGTCTTACCCGGCGCCCTGCTTTGAGCGCCGCGAGCAGACACGCGGATCCTTCTGCCTCGACACCGATAATGCGCACTTTAGGCTTTAAGTACTTCACGTAAGCCGCGATGCCAGCCACCAGACCACCGCCGCCCACGGGCACGAAGATCGCGTGTGGGTCGCCATGGGTCTGGTTGAGAATCTCTAGTGCAACCGTACCCTGACCAGCGATGGTGTCGATGTCATCAAAGGGATGCACAAACGTGCTGCCTTGCTTCGCCATCAACTGCTTGGCATGGGCCGCCGCCTCATCAAAACCGTCTCCGTAGAGCACAACTTTGGCGCCAAGATTGCGGACCGCATCAACCTTAATACTGGGCGTATTGCGACCCATGACGATGGTGGCCTTAATACCCAGTTGCCGCGCTGCCAGGGCTACACCTTGAGCGTGATTGCCAGCAGATGCCGTAATAACCCCTCGCGCCAGCTCTGTCTTCGGTAGATTGGCGATCTTGTTGTAAGCGCCACGCAGTTTGAAAGAGAACACCGGCTGCAGATCTTCACGCTTGAACTGTACCGTGGTACCCAGCCGCTTAGACAGCAGAGGCGCTGTGCTCAAAGGTGATTCAATGGCCACGTCGTAGACTTTGGAGGCCAAGATTTTCTTTACGTAGTTTTCGAGCATAGCTAAGGTCGGTGGCAAGGCCGCAGTATGCCCGAAATCCACCGATGGTTTGACGCAGGAAAGCCCAATGTCTACCTCAGCTGACAGCCAGAAGCGCCGTGCCGCCCAAGCCGCCGCCGACCTGATCGAACCGAGACTTACCAGTAAAAGCATCATCGGCGTTGGCACAGGCTCTACCACCAATCACTTTATCGATGCGTTGGCCTCGATCAAACACAAGTTCGACGCTTGCGTGGCCAGTAGCGACGCCAGTGCCAGTCGGCTAGGCGCCCATGGCATAGCCGTAATCGACCTAAACGCCGCCGACGATGTGCTGGTCTACGTCGACGGGGCCGATGAAGTTGACCCTCGAAAGTGTCTTATCAAGGGCGGCGGCGGGGCGCTCACGCGAGAGAAAATAGTCGCTGCCGCCGCTGCAGAGTTCATCTGCATCGTTGATGAGACCAAGCTCGTGGATATTCTCGGACGCTTTCCCTTGCCCGTCGAAGTCATCCCCATGGCTCGCGGATTGGTGGCGCGCAAGCTGGTTGGTTTGGGCGGCGAGCCGGAGCTGCGCTCAGGATTCACCACCGACAACGGCAATCTGATTCTCGACGTCCACGGCTTGGAAATCGCCGACCCGCCAGCGCTTGAAGCCGAGATCAACAATCTGGTCGGGGTCGTCTGCAACGGTTTGTTCACTGCCCAGCGGCCCGAGCAAGTGTTGATCGCCAGCGCTGACGGTGTCCGCGCGCTGGACTAAGTAGGCTTTAGCTCGGCAGCAACTTACCAGGATTGAGCACCTGGTCAGGATCGAACACCGCCTTCAGCTGGCGCATGAGCTCTATCTCAGCGGTGCTCCGGGAATAGCCGAGAAATGGCTGTTTTAACAGGCCCACCCCATGTTCTGCGGAGATACTGCCATGGCGCTGCGCCACCGCCGCGAACAGCTTTGGGCTCATTTCATGGCAGCGCTCGAAGAACTCCTGCTTGTTGAGACCTGCAGGTTTTAGGATGTTCAGATGCAGGTTGCCATCGCCGATGTGGCCGTACCAGCACACTTCAAAGTCGGGGTAACCACGCGCCACTAAGGAATCGATCTCGGCAAGAAACTCCGGAACCTCGCTGATGCACACCGCAAGATCGTTTTTGTACGGCAAATCTGGGGCAATGGCTTCGGAGATGCCTTCTCGCAAGGCCCACAAGGCTGCGGCCTGTGCCTGCGATTGGCTAAGCACGCCGTCGGTGATCAGACCCTTGCCGAGCAGCGCTTCGAATACCGCGAGTGCTTGCTCCGATGCGGTTTCGTCATATTCGAGCAGGGCATAGAATGCCGCAGGTTCGGCTAAGGGCGCTGGCAAGTCTCGATGGGCAATGACTTTATCTAGACAGAGCTGGGAGAAGAACTCGAAGGCCGACAGAGTCAGCTGATCTTGAAACGCCGACAGCACAGCTAGAAGGTCGGTGACTTTGGGTACGCCAAGCACCATGACCTGTTGCGGCAGCGGTGCTTTGGTAAGACGCACCTGGGCTTCTACGATCATCCCTAGGGTACCCTCGCTGCCAACGAACAGATGTCGCAAATCGTAGCCTGTCGCATTTTTTACCAGGCCATGATTCAACGACAACAATTCGCCGGTGCCGGTCACCACCGTGAGGCCCGCCACCCAATCTCGGGTCAAGCCATAACGAATGACTTTGATGCCACCTGCATTGGTCGCGATGTTTCCGCCGATACAGCTGGAGCCGGCGGAGGCAAAGTCCACAGGGTAGTAAAGCCCCTGTTCCTGAGCATAGTCCTGCAACACTTGGGTCACCACGCCAGCCTGACAGTGCAGCAAGCGATCGTTCCCATTGAAGCCCAGAATCTGATTCATCTTTTCGAAGCTGACAACAATCTCACCCTGTGCCGCGACAGCGCCGCCGGACAATCCGGTGCGCCCTCCCGATGGCACCAGCTTCAGGTCTTCGCGCCGTGCCAACCGCACCAGCCGTTGCACCTCTTCGTTGGTTTTCGGGAACACCACGGCACTGGGTGCTGGCTCACGCAGGCGGGTCCAATCCTGACCATAGACCTCGAGGGCCTGCGCGTCGCGGCGAATCTGCGCACCGTCGAAGCATTCATTCAGCACTGCGGTCATATTCATCCTGTTGTCTACGATCAGCGCTAGTATAGGCGCCTCGTCTAACTCAGCGCCGCAGTTTTATGAGCGAAACCATTGACCACACCTCCTTCGCCAAGGAGCGCATCAAAGTGCTGCTACTAGAGGGCATTCATGAAAGCGCTGCTGCCCAGCTCCAGGCCCAGGGCTATAGCAACCTACAGCTCGAAGCCACCGCGCTGCAGGGTCAAGCGTTGATCGATGCGTTACACGACGTCCATATTCTGGGGATCCGGTCGCGCACCCAGCTGACTGTCGAAGTACTGAGCCAAGCCCATCGGCTAATGGCGGTCGGCTGCTTCTGCATCGGCACTAACCAAGTCGACCTAAGCGCTGCGCGTCGCGCTGGCATTCCGGTATTCAACGCGCCGTACTCGAATACCCGCAGTGTTGCTGAGTTGGTTCTGGCAGAGATGATCCTGTTGCTGCGGCGCGTCCCCGAGCGATCCATGCACATGCATCGCCACAGCTGGCAGAAGTCGGCGAATGCCTCCTTTGAGACCCGCGGCAAGACCCTCGGCGTCATTGGTTACGGCAATATCGGCGCTCAGCTTGGCGTTCTGGCAGAAGCTTTGGGAATGCGCGTGTACTTCTACGATGTGATCAAGAAACTCAAGTTAGGAAATGCGGAACAGGTAGATGACCTGCACGAGCTACTGGCGCTGGCGGACGTGGTCTCGCTGCATGTACCCGCCACGCCGCAGACTGCTGATCTGATCACCGCAAAAGAACTCGCCGCCATGAAAACCGGCAGCGTGCTGATCAACGCCTCTCGCGGCAACGTGGTAGATATCGATGCGCTAGCTAATGCGCTACAAAGCGGTCAGCTTCTAGGCGCTGCCATAGATGTCTTCCCGGAAGAGCCCAAGTCCAACGACGAAGCGTTTCACTCGCCACTGGTAGGTTTGGACAATGTCATTCTAACGCCTCACGTCGGCGGCAGCACCGTCGAAGCTCAGGCCAGCATCGGTATTGAAGTCGCCGAGAAGCTCGTGCGTTATAGCGACAACGGCTCGAGCCTGGGCTCAGTGAATTTTCCTGAGGTGGCGCTTCCTGAACATCCTGATAAACACCGGCTCCTGCACGTACATGAAAACCAACCCGGCGTCATGGGCAAGATCAATCAGGTGTTCTCTGAATCGGGGCTAAACATCGCTGCCCAGTATCTGCAGACTCGAGAAGATGTTGGTTACGTGGTTACCGACATCGATAGCGAACATTCAGAACGCGGCTTGGCTGCGCTGCGGGCTGTTCCAGGCACCATTCGTACCCGGGTGTTGTTCTAGCCAGGCCAATCCACCACTTCATCCAACCATTGCCAAATCATCTCACGCAACGGCTGGGACTCATTGGCGAGATGGTGGCGACCCTTAGGAATTTCGAGCAATGGCAGAGCTGCCGGCGCCACCAGGCGCTGCAATACTTTGATGTTGTAACGCCAGGCGACCGTTTGGTCTGCGTCCCCTTGGATGACTTTGGGTATTTGAGGCAGTGACTGCCTTTTCTCAAAGACTCGCATCCAATCTACCATGGCTGTTACCCAGGCTACCGGTAGCCGCATGGGTGCGAGGGGATCAACTTGCTGCAGCGCCAAGAACTCCGAGTTCTCTGCATTGGCGGTGATGGCACGCGGGCGCTCGGTGACAGTGCGCTTAGCTACCTCATAGAGTAAGCGGTTCACGCCCCAGTGCGCAGGGCGAACCAGCGGCGCGAACAACACCACATCGTCGAACCGCCAATCGTGAGTCAAGCTGTGTTCCAGCAATATCGCGCCACCCATGCTTTGCCCAACACCAAAACAAGGCCTCGGTAGCAGTGCTTGGGAGGTTGTTAGGCAGCGCTGCAACGCTTGTACGTAACGTGCAAAACTTTCAATGGTCGCACGCTCACCGGTAGATAGACCGTGACCAGGCTGGTCGAACGCCAACACCGTTAAGCGCTTGCTTAACAGGTAGCGCAGCACATGCTCGAACAATCCGACGTGATCAAAATAGCCGTGGCAAAAAACCGCACTACCGACAGAGTGTTGCGGCACGAATAGCTGCACCATCAGCCGCTCGCTGCCGTCAGACAGCCAGCCCATATGGTGCTGCCAACCCGGCGCCACTTGTTCAAAATCTAGATGGTAGAAGCGCCGGTACTCTTCGCTGAGTGCCGGCGCAATGGGTGCTCCAGTTGCAGAGAAAGTGCCGAGACGATCCTTTAATGCATCAGGATCGAACTTGCCTCGAGCACGCACCCGTTATGATCAGTTAACGACGGGGTCGAGTTGGCCTTGACCGTATTTTTCAAACATAGCTTCCAGCGAAATGGGCTTAATCTTGGCGGCATTGCCTGCGGTACCGAAGGCTTCATAGCGCTTTAGCACGACGTCTTTCATCGCTTTTTGGGTATCCGACAAGTATTTGCGCGGATCAAACTCGGCTTTGTTGTGCGCTAAGTGTCGACGGATTGCGGCGGTCGATGCGAGCCGCAGGTCGGTGTCGATGTTGACCTTACGCACACCATTGCGAATGCCTTCCTGAATTTCTTCAAGGGGCACGCCGTAGGTTTCTGGAATGGCACCGCCGTACTCGTTGATCTCAGCCAACAGTTCCTGGGGCACTGATGAGCTGCCGTGCATGACCAGGTGAGTGTTCGGTATGCGCTTGTGAATCGCCTTGATGCGATCGATGGCAAGAATGTCACCGGTTGGCGGGCGGCTGAATTTGTATGCGCCATGGGAGGTGCCGATGGCAATGGCTAACGCATCGACCTGGGTTTTCTTGACGAAGTCCGCTGCTTGTTCCGGATCGGTGAGCAACATGTCCATGGACAGTTTGCCTTCGGCGCCAACGCCATCTTCTTCACCGGCCTCGCCGGTTTCCAAAGATCCGAGACAGCCGAGCTCACCTTCAACGGAAACACCACAGGCATGGGCCATATCTACGGTGAGCTTGGTGACGTCAACGTTATAGTCGTACTCAGCGGGCGTTTTTTGATCTTCAAGCAGCGAACCATCCATCATGACCGAGGAGAATCCCAGTTGAATTGAGCGCTGACAGACCGCGGGCGAGCCGCCGTGATCCTGATGCATGACCAACGGAATGTGCGGAAACTCTTCGATGGCGGCGAGGATCAGATGGCGCAAGAAATTTGGACCCGCGTACTTCCGCGCGCCCGCAGACGCCTGCACGATGACCGGACTGTCGGTGGCATCTGCGCCTTCCATGATGGCGCGCATCTGTTCTAAGTTGTTAACGTTGAACGCTGGCACGCCATAGTCGTGCTCGGCGGCATGATCCAAAAGCTGACGCATACTGATTAACGGCATAACAAACCTCTTTGCCCTGTTACTAAAAGATCCAAATTTTGCTGGACCCAAACCCAACGCTTTGGATCTGACTAATTAACTCGTCGCCCGTGACTGCAGCATCGCCACCGCGGGTAGCGTCTTGCCTTCCACAAATTCGAGAAAGGCACCGCCACCGGTCGAAATGTAGGATACACCTTCACCGACGCCATATTTGTCGATGGCGGCGAGGGTGTCGCCGCCTCCGGCGATGGAGAACGCATTGCTCTCGGCAATGGCTTGGGCCAGTACTCGCGTACCCTCTCCAAACTGATCGAATTCAAATACGCCGACAGGCCCATTCCACAGAATCGTGCCTGCGGCTTTGAGCTGCTCGGCCAATGCCCGAGCGGTTTGTGGTCCGATGTCCATGATCATGTCGTCCTCGGCCACGTCGGCAACAGCCTTCAGCACTGCCGGCTCATCTTCAGCAAAAGCCTTGCCAACCATGACGTCCACTGGCAGCGGAATGTTCACCTTGGTGGCAATGCGTCCAGCTTCAGCGACCAATTCCGGTTCATAGAGGGATTTACCGACAGGCAGACCCGCTGCCGCTAAGAAAGTATTCGCAATGCCGCCACCAACGATGATCTGCCGAGCGCTAGCGGCCAAGCTCGACAGCACTGCCAGCTTGGTAGAGACCTTGGATCCACCGACGATGGCGATCATGGGTTGCGCTGGTGCCGCCAGCGCTCGGTTCAGCGCGGTGAGCTCGCGAGCCAACAACGGCCCGGCGCAAGCGACCGGCGCAAAGCGCGCAACCCCGTGAGTAGAGGCTTGGGCCCTGTGTGCTGTGCCAAAGGCATCCATGACGAAGATGTCGCACAGTGCCGCTAGCTTTTTTGCCAACCTCTCGTCGTCCGCCTTCTCACCCGCGGTAAAGCGGACGTTTTCCAACAATACCAACTCCCCCGGCTGGACATTGATTGGCTGATCGATATCGGCAATCAAGGGCACATCTCGATCCAGCTGCTGGGACAGATGGGCGGCCACCGGTGCCAGTGAAAACTCTGCGGCAGGCGTTCCTTCTGTGGGTCGGCCCAGATGCGACATGAGTATGACCGCTGCATTTGCAGCTAGCGCTTGTTCGATGGTGGGTAGCGCTGCGCGAATACGCGCATCGCTGCTGACCTTGCCATCCTTGATGGGTACGTTCAGATCTTCTCGAATCAGCACTCGCTTGCCAGCCAGCGCCAGATCATCCATGACTTTTACACCCAGGCTCACTGCCCTGCTCCTCTTGTCGTACGCCTTCTGTGCTACGCGCCTAGCCTTGCCAGCGTCCTCTGGGCTGCGTCAACCACCGACGCCACCGTGATACCCAGCTCACTCATGGCTTCACCACCCGGCGCAGAGAGCCCAAATCGCTCAATGCCTACCACTTCGCCATCCAAGCCCACGAACTTGTACCAGCTGTCTGGATGGCCGGCTTCAACCGCGACTCGAGCTCGTTGTGCGGCCGGAATCACCGCTTCGCGGTAGCCCGGTTCCTGCGCGAGAAACCGGTCTGTACTAGGCATGGAGACTACCCGAACGCCCAGGCCTTGGTCCGTGAGGGTCCTCGCAGCTTCAACGGCCAGTTCTACTTCGCTGCCAGACGCAATTAGCAGCAGCCCCAACGCGCCCTGTTCCGGTACCAGCACATAGCCACCTCGAGCGATCTGGGCCTGAACCTCAGCGGATCGGGGCTGGGTCACAGTCTTCTGCCGCGTCAGAATAATGCTCGTCGGACCTTCCCTGCGCTCGACAGCCGCCTGCCAGGCCACCGCGCACTCAACAGTGTCTGCAGGGCGCCAAGTCGATAGATTTGGCGTGCTACGTAGATTGGCGAGTTGTTCGATGGGCTGGTGGGTTGGGCCATCTTCGCCAAGCGCTACGGAGTCGTGGGAGTACACAAACACATTGCGTAGCCCCATCAACGCCGCCAGCCGCACCGCGTTGCGCGCGTACTCCATAAAAACCAGGAACGTGCCAGAAAACGGTAGCAAGCCGCCGTGCAGCGCCATGCCGTTGGTGATTGCCGACATACCAAATTCACGCACGCCGTAGCTGAGATAGTTCGCGTCGGTGGCTTCTGACCACTTGGTGCCGTTGGACCCGGATAGGTCCGCAGATCCACCAAATAGCTCTGGTAGCTGCGCGGCAATGGCGCCAATGCAGCGCTGGGAGGCCTTGCGCGTCTCCAGCGGTTCCAGTGAAGCCTGGGCGTCGTTTGCCACCTGCGCAAGCGGTTGGCTCCAATCCTGGGGCAATTCACCCGCCATGCGGCGTAAAAACTCCGCGGCGAGCTCCGGGTGGGCCTCACGATAGCGATCGAATAGCCCCCGCCACTCGCTCTGCAGCCGCTGACCCTTTTCGCGCCCGTCCCAATCACGGTACAGATGCTCCGGCACGGTAAAAGGTTCATGACCCCAGTTGAGCCGTTGGCGGGCCGCTTTGATTTCCTCGGCGCCCAGCGCCGCGCCGTGGACCCCGGCAGTGCCCGCCTTGTTGGGTGCACCAAAACCAATGGTTGTCTGTGCACAAATCAAGGTGGGCTGCTGGCTATCCGCCGGGATGGCGGCCAAAGCTTGGGCCACCGCCTCGCCATCGTGCCCATCGACATCGCGGATGACGCGCCAACCGTAGGCCTCGAAGCGCGCCGGCACATCTTCGCTGTACCACTCGGCCACCTCGCCATCGATGGAGATGCCGTTGTCATCGTAGACGCAGATCAGCTTGCCGAGCTGCAGGGTTCCGGCCAGCGATGCCGCTTCATGCGAGATGCCTTCCATCAGGCAGCCATCGCCAACGATCACCCAGGTTCGGTGGTCAACGATGGCCAAACCAGGCCGGTTGAAGTACTGGCTAAGCTTCTGTTCTGCCAGCGCCATGCCTACCGCATTCGCCAATCCCTGGCCCAAAGGCCCGGTGGTGGTTTCCACCCCAGGGCATTCTCCGTACTCCGGGTGACCTGCGGTCTTAGAGCCGAGCTGCCGGAAATTCTTCAGCTCCTGCATCGGCAAGTCGTAACCCGACAGATGCAGCAAGCTATAGAGCAACATGGAACCGTGCCCGTTAGAGAGCACAAAGCGATCGCGATCGGGCCACTGAGGGTCGGCGGGGTTGTGCCGCAACTGATCGCACCAAAGCGCTTCAGCTACGTCTGCCAGGCCCATGGGTGCACCCGGATGCCCGGAGTTCGCCTGTTCCACGGCATCCATGGCAAGCGCCCGAATGGCGTTTGCCTTCTCTTGTCTCGCAGCCATTGCCATCCCCCGATAGAAAGCGCGTAGTTTCTGCATGTG
>JBPCXR010000259.1:0-4375 GCA_051027215.1 Pseudomonadales bacterium
GCGTACCGGACCACGCTCGCTGGCTGCCGGGAACCAGCATCGACTATCCAATTCGTGCGCCTGAACAACCAGTCCCGCTTTAGCGACTCGGTAATACTCGAGAAATTTCGCCAGCAGACCGGTCAGGCGCTGGACACCAAGATTCTGGAGGAAGATGTGCAGCGCATTCACGCTCTGGGCTTCTTGGAGCTGGTGCGCTACGAAGTGGTCACGGAAAACCAGCAAACCGGTGTCGTGCTACACGTTACTCAGGACTCCCGGGGGGCGTCCTTCATCGAGTGGGGCCTGGACGTAGCCGGCGACGGCCGCGATAACTCGATCGACCTGCGGCTCGCTTATCTGAAAACCGACCTGGATAAACTGGGATCCGAACTGCGCGTGCTGACTCAACTGGGTGATGAACCCGGCCTCAACGTGGAGTTATACAAGCCCCTGAACACCCGCCAGCGCTGGATTTTAAATCCCAGATTGTTCGCCACCCGCCAAGATCGCAGACTCTACGATTCGGACGGCGACGCAAGGCAGGCTCAGGAGATCGATCAGCTTGGAGGCTCGGTAATTTTGGCTCGGGAATTTGGACGCCATGCAGCGCTGTTCGGCGGCGCCGAGTACCGGGATGGCGAAATCGACGTCAAAATTGGCGACCCTGCCATTGCCTCGACCAAATTCACGGATGGCCAGTGGTTCGCCGGTTTTCAGTGGGATCGAGTCGACGATCTCTACTTTCCGGGCGACGGCCTGTTCATGGAGGCGCGCTATAGCTCGTCTTTGGACACCCTGGGCGCCGATGTCGAGTATGAGCAAGCCAGTGCGGTCGTAGGTATAGCGCGGTCGTTTGGGCAGCATGCGCTGGTAGGTATTGGCCGCTACGCCACAACCCTGGATGACGATGCACCCATCCACGCAGAGTTTCCGGCGGGCGGCTTCAACCGCCTCTCAGGTTTTAATGACAATGAGCTAGTCGGACAGCACTTCGGCATGGCCCTGTTCTCGCACCGTTATGAGATAGGGCACAGCAGGCTACTGCCCGCCTATATCGGCTACACGCTGGAATACGGCAACACGGCAGATGAGCGCTCGGATCTATTTGCCGAAGGCATTTTCAATGGCAGTCTGTTCGTGGGCTATCGCTCACCCGTCGGGCCTTTATACGTGGGTTTCGGCTTTGCCGAAGGCGGCCGCAATCGGTATTTCTTCCGCATCGGCAGTTTCTTCGGCCGCGGCGACCTGGATCGGTGAAAAAAGACCTTTATGCCAAGCCGCCCAAGCTGGACAGAGTTGCATCCCACCCACGAGTTCGCCAATCTGCAGCGCACGCTTTCGGGATGCACGAGTATGTACAAACTTTGGCTAGGTGCGCTGGTGCTGGCGCTCAGCGGCTGTATCACCAAGACCGATGTCATCCAATCGGACCTCACCCGCAACGAAGGGGCCTACGTATTGGTCTACTCCACTATTGAACCCATACGCCGGAGCATGGAAGACCAACTCGTCAGCGACCTGGCTGATCGCAATATGCTGGCCTACCCTAGCTACCCCGACTTTCCAGATGTCCGTACTACCACTCGGGACAGCATCCTGACGGCGGCCAACGCCAAACGCACCGTCGTCGTACTGGTGGTCAATCAAGTTACAGCGGACAATAAGGGCGTCATCCAGAACCCCGCCAGAATTTCCCCAAATCACCCTGACCTGAAGACATTTTACAACTACACCGAATCCGTGGAACAAAACTTCGATCCGGAGCAAGTGGTGCTGGCTGAGGTTAATGCCTTCCTGATCGATGGCCGCAAGACCCGATTGTGGTGGTCCGGCACCACCTGGTCGTTCAAAGCCGACGGTGCCGGCACTGCCTTACGCGGCATCAGCCAGACCATCGCCGACGAGCTACAGAAGATTCGCGCGAGCGTTCGCGGCAGTTGATGACGTTTATTGGACGTTCCCGGGTCGCGCAAACTGTTAAGCTGCCGCAAATTGAGTACCTGGAACCTCGGAGAGCTACCATGCCCCTACCCAGTTGGCTGACTGCCGCATGCCTACTGTGCACCGCGCTACTAATTGGCTGCGCATCCCCCATCAAGGCGCAGAGCGATTTCGACCCCAACGCGAATTTCGGTGCCTACCGCGCGTACAGTTGGATCTCGGAACACCCACTCAAGCTAGGCGCGCCCAACGCCAGCCCGCTGTTCGAATCCAGAGCCATGCGGGCGATTTCCAGAGAGCTCGACGCGAAGGGCTACCGTTTTGAACCCGATCCAAACAATGCAGATTTCGTTGTCTCGTTTTTCCTGGGTGCGCGCGACAAAACACGGGTGACCAGCTATCCGAGCGCCTATCGCGGTTCCTGGGGTTGGGGAGCGCCCTACCATCAGAATGTGGATGTTCGAAATTACACCGAGGGCACGCTGTCCATTGATCTGTTCGATGTTCGTAGCCACCAGCCAGTGTGGCATGGCTGGGCAGTGAAAACGATTTCCGGTTCCGATCAAGCGAACCCTACACCGGTGATTAACGAAATCATCGCAACCATTCTGGCAAAATTCCCACCGCCTTAATCCGACTGGGGCGTGATGTTCAACCTGAAATATCGTTGGGGTTCTTAGATCGGCATTAGCGTATACGACGCGCGTAAGCCTCGAACCGATCAGCCAGGCCCGCGTCACGGGCAATACTGGCGGCGGCTTCAAGCAGCTGGCGATCGTTCCCTGCCGCTTCTAGCAGCTCATCTAAAATCGAAAGCGCCGCCTCCGACTGACCCAAAGAATGCAGCGCGACTGCATAAATATAGGCATAACGCTGCACCTGGGGCGCCAATTCCGTGGCTGAGCGCAGCAATGGCAGGGCTTCTTCGGCACGCTGTTGCCGCACCAGCCACAAGCCTTTCGCCAACAGCACGTCTGCAGCTTCTGGTGCGGCTTCCAAGGCTCGATCCAATAGAGGACCGGCCTGGGTATCTCGACCAGTCGCCCGATATAGATCCGCCAAATTCACCATGGCCGGTACCCATTGGGGGTTGAGTGACAGCGCGGTGCGCAGCGCGTTCTCAGCGACCGGTATCTCGCCCATAGCCAGATGCACCGACGCCATGCTGCTTTGGCTCTCTGCTCGATCAGCGTTCAACGCCAACGTTTGTAGATACTCCTCTAAACCCAGACGCAAAGTCGCCTGGTCAACCGGCACCAGTTCGGCGTAAGTGTTAGCCAGCGTCCGGGCTGCTTCCACCCGCACTGCGAGCAACTCATCGCGCAATAGCGCACTAGCTTTCTGCCAACGCTTGGCTGGCGGCCAACGATTGGCGCCTCGCAGCGCGCCAATGCGCACCAGTGGATCGGCGTCACGCAAGCCATTGCTAATGGCATCGCTGCTCCAACCGCGATCGTATGCAGTCATCAACGACAACGCCGTCGCGCGCACAATGCCCGGTTGCGTTGTGTCCTCTGCCAGCGTAGCCAGCTCAGCTTCCACTGACGGCTCTGCTGCCCGGGCGCGTGTAATCAACGTTCCATAGTGCGGCGCATCAGCGGTTGGGTGATGTTTGGCAATGGCCTCGCTGGCCCAATTGGCGCTGCGCTCAGAGTGGCAGGCGCTGCAGGCGTCGGGCGCACCCGTTGTCGCTGACAAATCAGGCCGCGGCACTCGAAAGCTGTGGTCACGGCGATCGTCGACGACCATATAGGTCTGCTCGGGCATATGACAATTGACACACTGCGCTCCCGTTGTATCCGCTTCGTGGAAGTGGTGACTCGGGTTGTCAAAGTCAGCCAGCGGTAGCGTCGGATAATCCGCGCGACCACTGGCGTTGTGGCACTGGGTACATACTGCGTTACCTTCGAGGTGCAATTCCCCAGAGTGCACATCGTGGCAGTCGCTGCAGCTAACGCCTCGCTGATGCATCTTGCTTTGCAGGAACGATCCGTATACGTAAACCTCGTCCAATATCTGCCCGTCGGCGTGATATAAACCTTCTTCGAGCAACGCCGGTAGATAGTGGTTCAAGAAAGGCTCGCTAGGGCTAAATCCCTCCGCCAGCTGACCGCGGCGGCTGTGGCAGGGCGCACAGGCATTTAGCTGCTGCTCCTGAGTCGTTAAGCCCAGCATTTGTGTTGGATTGGCTAGATGTGCAGAGCCTGGTCCATGACAGGCCTCGCAACCAACCGTCAGCTCAGCAAACTCCGTTTGGTAGCTGCGCGTAACAGGATCATAGTTTTTCTGCACGGCGGTAGAATGACAGTCGGCGCACATGAAGTTCCACTGGTAGGCACCCTTAGTCCAATGTAATACGTCGTCCGGCTTGCCCGCCGCATCCGGCTGCAGATGAAACCAGCGCTGCCCGCCCTGTTCTTCGCTTCGCGCATCCCAGGCAACAGCCGAGGCC
>JBPCXR010000260.1:0-20625 GCA_051027215.1 Pseudomonadales bacterium
TCCGCGGAATCGTATTTGTTCCGCTTTCGGCCATTAACGGACTTCGAGCAAGCGTTGACAATCTGACTGGGTTTTCGTTTAACTCGTTAGCACAAACCCACCCAAGTACTCATGAAATTCCAAGATCTAGAATTCGCCGCTGACCCATACCCAATCTATGCCAAGTGGCGAGAGGAGCAACCCATCTGGTGGGCGGAAGATGTCCGGGGTTGGGTACTCTCCCGATACGACGATGTGCGTGCAGTTTTGAAGGACCCCAGCAACTTCTCCTCTGAAGTAACCGCTGGAAGATCGGACTCGACGATGAGTTTGCCTCTACTTCACGATGATCCACCTCGACACACTCCATTAAGGGCAATCGTCAATCGCTCTTTTACCTCCCGGGTGATGAAGGAAATCGAAGAGGATCTCGAAACGGTGGTGGAGCAGCTGCTCGATGACATCAATGCCGAGCTACCCGTGGACATCGCCGAAGCGCTAACCATTCCGCTACCTGTGGCGCTGATCTCTCATTTCATGGGCATTCCCTTCGAACGCAAGGACGACTTCAAGCGCTGGTCAGACAGCTTAACGGCGACAGGCACCGCAAAAACCATGGAAGAGCGGATGCCGGATATTCTGGAGATGATGGAGTTTTTTCGTGGTGAGATTCCCAAGCGCCGGGCCAATCCGGGGGATGATCTCATAAGCAAAGTGGTTGCGGCGGAGGTGGAGGGTGAGCCGCTGACCGAAGAAACCATTGTTGGCTACTGCCAGCTTCTGCTGATCGCCGGTAACGAGACGACAACCAACCTATTGAGTAACTTGTTGCATTACATCGCAGATCACCCTGATGTTTGGGAGACACTCCGGGCAGATTCCAGCAAGATCGAAGCCGCGATTGAAGAGTGTCTACGCTACGATCCACCCGTGCACTGGATCAGCCGCAATGCATTGAGCGACGTTCAGTTTCACGGGCAGAAGGTGGCTAAAGGAGAAGCCGTCTACACCGTGCTTGGTTCTGCCAATCGCGATCCTGACCACTACGAAGATCCCGACACCTTTCGCCTAGACCGCGAGCGAAGTGACCATCATACCTTCGGCCACGGTATTCATTTTTGTATCGGCGCACCGTTGGCTCGAATGGAAGCCAAACACGCGCTGATCGGAATGTTGAAGCGGTTTCCCACCATTGCGCACGCAGCAGACGCTGAGAACGAACGCACGCACTCGTCGATGCTACGTGGATACCACCACCTCTGGCTAAAGCTCAGCAGTCAGTCTTCGACTGCGTAGCTGATTTCATCAGCTGGTCGAATTTATTATAGATCTACCGCGCGCTCACGTACCTACTAAGGGTCGATAGTAGAGATTAAGTCTGCACTGTGAACGGCGCTTTCGGCCAATAGCCGCCCTCTAACTGAGATAGTATATTTCACAAATGTACGAGCTATTTCAGAGTTTTACGACGCGGCCCAGTCCGTTTTCCGTGTACACAGCGGTTGACCTATGGACTCGTTCGCATGTGGCACAGCAGATGTTGAACGCACATCTTGACCCAGATTCTGACTTGGCTTCCCGCTCTGAGCTGAAAATCCTTGAAGCAGTGGGTTGGATCGATCAACACGTAGAGTTGCAAGGAAAAAGCGTCTGCGATCTGGGATGTGGACCTGGGCTTTACACCGCCCATTTCCACGACCGAGGGGCAGTTGTAACAGGACTAGACATCTCTACGTCGTCGTTGACGCATGCGAAAGCAGTCGCAGCGCAATCGAAGCGTTCCATCAACTATGTCGAAGCTGACTACACAAAAGCAACGCTCCCGCAAGCCATGGACGTCTATACCCTTATATTTTGCGACTATTGCGGATTGTCCATTGAACAAAGAGCTTCGTTATTGAAGCGGATAAGATCGAGCCTCACTTCTGATGGGCGTCTCGTGATGGACGTCTACACACTATCAGCCTTCGATGTCTTTGAAGAACAAAGCCTGATTGAAGACAGACTCTGGAATGGTTTTTGGGCGCCAGGTGAATACATCGGCTTCATGAAATCGTTCAAGTACAACGCTGAGAAAGTCTCGCTCGAACGCTATCTTCTGATAGAGCCGGACAAACATTGGGAGATATACAACTGGCTCCAATACTTTTCCTTCAGCTCTCTGCAAGGAGAGCTGAGCCAGGCTGGCTTCGAGATCGAGCACCATGCGGGCTCGCTGTCTGGTGAAGCGTTCGGCGAAGAAAGTCAGTTGCTTGCCCTCGTCGCACGCGCGGTATAGTAGGTGGCTTAAGATCGGTAGTGGTCGTTAAATCGTGTGGCGCAAGTAGCAGCTTTCCACCAGAACCATCCACAGCCTACTTCCACTCTAACTGCAATCAGGTCTTGGCACCGCTCACACCCAAAAGAAGGTGCGCGATCCTTAAGCAGTTCGCGGTCCTGCGAGCTGAACTTTGATGCCGTCAGGATCAAAGAAGAACACGATGCCAAATTCAGGGGCGCCGCCAATTGGCCCCAACTGCTCAAAACCCAGCTCGTTCATCGTTTTCACCGCCGCGGTCAGATCTTCCACATAGAAATTGATCCGATCGATGCCCAGGTGGTTGACCGGTGGTGGATAGGACGGCGCATCGTCGAAGGGGCTGTTCCACTGCCGCAATTGGAGCGTCGCGCCGTCAGTACCTTCGCCGAGACTGACGTCCTCACCTTCGAACTCGATGGGGCCATCAAATCCATGGGCCGCAGCGAACTCTCCCGAGCCAGCCTGGGAGCTGGGCTTAGATTCGGTGAAGCCAAGTAGCCGGTAAAACTCACGCGACCTCTCGAGATCAGTCACATTCATGTTCGTGTTCACCAGCCGTACCAAGTTAGGATTAGCGCTCGACCCCTCACCTCCGGCCGTCTCGATCAACTTCAAGTACGCGCCGTCCTGGTCCTGCATGAATACAAATCGCTCACCGTTAGGCGCTGTAGCCGGCGCCGAAACGAATGCCACCCCCTCAGCCTTGAGGTGAGCGTAGTCGCCATCAAGGTCAGTCGTCGAGTAGGCGGCGTAGGCCATACCGATGTGGTTGAGGTTGGCGTAGGGTGGTTCTTCGCGAAACGAGTCACCTCTGAATTGTACTGTGTCGACGAACGGCGGCATGGGCGGATCTTCCAGGCTATGCAGAGAGACGTGGATCAAGTAGTCCTCCGCAAAGCCGAGGGACTGGGCATAGGTGGTACTGGTCTCTGGTCCTGCTGGGTAGATCTCGCCGATGAAGCCCAACGTGCGGTAAAAGGTGCGCTGGCGTTCCATGTCGCTGGTGTTGAGTCCGAAATAGCCTTGCCGCAGGAGCCCGAGATCTGCCTGGGTAATCTGGGTCACGCGAACATCAAGCGTCCCACCGTTCGTGCCGGGAACACTGACCTCGATCGTGTTGTCTTGATTTAGGTCGAGCGCTACGGCGACCTCGCCGTTCCCTTTAAAGCCCGGCGAATCGACGACACTGTGGCCGTTAACCTTGATCTGCGCATCGTCGATGCCGTCAGCGTGCAGGATGAGCTTCGCCGGACCATTGATGGCTTTAAAGGTCGTCGAGTAGCTCACCGGCTTACCCTCGACAAACTCATAAGTCTCCGGCCCGAAGCGGGTCAGGTTAGCCTCGTTCATACATGTTCTCCGGATATAGAAAGTGACTTCGTGGGAGGGTAGCGGCCTTTCTCGCACCATCTACAAGATCGTGTGTGGCGAGTTCCAAGTACGGTATCGGTTCAAAGATGATAATCGAACAACGCAACATAACATGGTTCGCAGCCGATATAGCCCACCAGTACTGGGTTTTGGCACCCATGGTTCTGTGCAGAGCGCTTCTATGCAGTGATACTCGCGACCACCTCGAACGGCTCACGTTCCATCTTCGCCGCTGCTGAATTGATTTGTGCTGCCAAATCTGGATATCCGAACGACAGCCCGCAGAGAATGGCGTTGCCTTCGGGAATGGGCAGCAAGGCTTTAACAGGGCCCGGGTAGGTAGCGAGTGCACCCTGCGGACAACAGCCTATGCCCCGTTCGACAAAAAGCAACATAACCGTCTGCAAGAAAATGCCTAGATCGATGGCGTTGGCCCGATGCATGGTCTCAGGATACGACAAGAACGCCGCATGTGGTGCGCCAAAGAAGCGGTAGTTGTTGAGCGACAGCTCAGCTCTTGCGCGCTTGTCTTCACGCTCTATGCCCACGGCCTCAAAATAGCGCCAAGCACATTCCCGTTGTCGCTCCTTGTAGCGACCCGTCAACCCTGATCCACCAGGTGGAAACGTTGGATAGGGTTTGATGCCGGCGTGGATTTCTTCAAAGATGGCCGCCTCGAGCCTTGCCCGCGTCTCACCAGAGGCGACATCTATACGCCAGGGCTGGGTATTGCTGTTGGACGGTGCTAGCCGCGCCAACTCGATGACTTCTCTAATCACTGCTTCTGGTACCGGGTCATCCAGATAAGCGCGAATGGTTCTCTGCTGTTTCAGCATTTCAGCTAGCGTCATCTGCGTCTCCACTTCGTCGGCTTACAGCGCAACTGCTGTAACGCTCGCTAGGGACTTGAGCTTGCTAATGGTTGCGGCGCCATCCACCTGGGCGTAGCCACAAAGGCTCGCGAACTTAGCGTCGAGCTTGCGGCCCTGTTCGTCATAGTCAGTCACTGGGCTAGACAAGTCATTGAATGATTCGTGGGCCGATTGATTGCGGTCAACCCAAACCACGCGTGATTGAAACTGGCTGAGTGAGCGGTCCGTCTCAACCGTTATCTTGGGGATCAGCGCTTGTACAGCGTCGCTGCCAATCACCGAGTCAACGAATGTTTCTGGGTTTGAGGTATCCATTCCGATCAACGCCAGGGAAGCGGTACCTCGGAGGCTGAACTTACCTTCAAGCCCGGTCTGGGGCTCCGGAATTCCGCAAACATCTAACAGCCCAGGGTTAACGGTAATGGTCATCGCAGACAGATCGGTCGGTTCGAGATCGGTGCGCAGGGTCAGCACGCTTTCAATGGCTGAGTGAGTCAGGTGACAGGCTGCGTGGTACTTAAAGAGCGTGCCGAGTATCAGCCACTCATCTGCGATCGCTGCTAGTTCTTGGGAACGATCTCCGGCGTTGGACGCTGCGCGCACAAAACCCTGGTTGCCAAGCACCGCTTCCGGATTCGCGGTAAACCCGGCAGCCGCGAGCCTTGCACAGTTGATGCCGCACTCTGCCGCATGCCCAGGATGGTAGGGCTTGGTCATGGTGCCAAAGTTGGCTTTGACTCCACCGGCATGAGACGCCGCCAAGCCCATAGCGATAGCGTACTGCTCCGGTTGCAACTGCAACAAGTGCGCTACCGCGGCAGTTGCACCGAAGGTGCCATAGGTCGCCGTGGTATGCCAGCCACGGGCATAGTGATCGTTGCCCATGGCATGAGAAATTCGACCTTCGATCTCAACGCCCACAACAAAAGCGGCGATCAGCGCCTTACCGCTGGCACCAATTTCTTCTGCAACCGCGATTGCCGCCGGCAGCACCGGCGCAGTCGAGTGGCAGCCGGTTCGTGAACCGGTGTCGTCGTAGTCTAGTGCGTGGCCACTGGCGCCGTTCAACAATGCGGCGGTTGGTGCTTCCAGTTTCAGCTCAGAACCAATAACACTGCACTGCCCTGCTCGATGCCCGAACTGATCTCGCAATATTTCAGACAGCGCGTCTTGACTACCGGCCAAAGCACAACCAAACCAGTCCACTAAGCATTGGTTGGCGACCTGCAGAACGTCTTTGGGCAGATCGTCATAGGTCAGTGGTTTAAATCGATCCCATGCCGCCAAATGATCCATGTGGGTGCTCCTGTTACTTCCCCATTATCCGGTCCGAAATTATTCGCTGCATGATCTCCGAGGTGCCCTCAAAAATCTTGGTCAGGCGTGCATCGCGCCAGTAGCGCTCTACCGGGTAGTGGGTGGTGTAGCCTGCGCCGCCCATGATCTGCAGGCATTCGGAGGTTACCCGCTCAGACATTTCCGCTGCGAAATACTTCACCATGGCCGCTTCTTTGTCGCAACGGCGTCCCGCATCAATTTCGCTGCAAACGTAGTACATCAACTGCCGCGCCGCTTCAATTTCTGTGGCCGCAGTGGCGATCTTAAAGCGGATGGCCTGAAACTTACCGATCGGCTGACCAAATTGCTCGCGCTCATTGGCATAGTCGGTGGCCACTTCAAGAGCACCCTGGGCGGCACCAATAGAACGGGCGGCGGTGTGTGCCCGAGCCACTTCCAGGCCTTTTTGTATGCCCACAAAACCGCCGGACATAGAGGCTGCGCCACCTGACTCCTCAGGTCGATCAAACGCCGGCACTCTGACATTATCGAAATGCAGTTCCCAAGTTTTCCAGCCGTGGTAGCCGATCTTGGGGATGGGGCTACCCTGAACGCCTGGGGGTAACTCACCTCGCGGTTTCTCTATGGCTACAGTCGTCATGCCCGCCTGACGTTCTTGCCGATCGGTCTCCTGGCGGCAGACCACGCTAATGAAATCCGCACCATCGGCAAAGGTGCACCAATACTTATTGCCGTTGATGATCCAGTCATCTCCATCTCGAATTGCTCGGCAACTCACACCTGCCATGTCCGAACCGGCGTTAGGTTCCGACATCGCAAAGGCGCCAAGGTACTGTCCCATGGCCATCTGCTGGATCTTTTCTTCGCGCGCTGCACCGAATCCAGGGATCGAACGGTAAAAGCTGTTACCGCGAGCGATTAAGCTGGCAACGCTCATCCAGCCACGGGCCAGCTCTTCGGCAATTACGCAATATTCGAACACGCCCAAACCAAGCCCACCCCGATCTTCTGGGATCAGAATGCCGAAGTAGCCCATGTCTCCCATCTTATCGATGAGCGCTCGCGGAATCTCGCCTTTCACAGGATCTAGTTCATTGGCAACGGGCAACACCTCGTTGCTGCTAAATTCTCGCGCCGCATTGCGCATCATGCGCCGCTCGTCGGTCCAATATCCGTTACTCACAATTCCCTCCGGCAACTACAGGTTATATAGAACGGGCTGCTCTAACCTGTGTGCTAATAGGCGACTCGTGGTCGCATACGGCATCTGCCACCAATCAGCGCTCGAGCCAATGGCTCTTTTTCTTGATCAGCGCGGTACGCTCGACTTCGGCCACCAATGCCTTGTCTTGATTCACACCCCAATGTTTAAAGACGACGATCCCGGCATCTTCGCGGTCGCTTTCGCGCTTATCAATCACGCGTGAATAGGCATACAGCGTGTCGCCATGGAACACCATGGTCTTCAATTTGATGTTGTCGAGTCCCAGCTCCGCCAGTGCGTTCTCCACCGTATCCTGGGAAGCCAACCCCAATACAATAGAAAAATTCACACCGCCGTAGCAGAGGATTCTGCCCACTGGCGTTTTCTGCATCTGATCAACGTTGAAGTGCCCCTGTGCTGTGTTCATCACCATGTTGGTGATGTTGACGTTCTCCAGCTCCGTCACCGTCTTACCCCGTGCGTGGCGAATGGTCTGCCCCACCTCAAAGTCTTCAAAGTAGTTGTCGGTGCTGGTGAGATCGGCAAGCTTACCCATGCTTCTTCTCCTTCTTACCACCGATCTTGCCTTTCCAAATAGCCAGATTAGTGCGGCGAAACTCGATCACCTTGCGCCCGTGTTGATTAAACCCTTCGTTGAACCAAGTAATTACGCCACGACCTTCGGTCGATTCCGACTCTCGCATGGCTTCGGTTTTAGAAACCGCGGTTAAGGTATCGCCCGGGTACACAGGCTCGAGGTACTTGAGGTCGAAGACTCCCAGAAACGGTCCGCCCAAGGCCTCAGAACACACCTCGACGCTCAGCCCGAGAATCACATTGAAGACCAGTTGCGGGTTCACGACGATGTTCGGATGACCCAGTTCTTTGGCGTATTCCACGTTGAAATACAAAGGGTTATACGCCAACGTGAGATGGCAGAAGGCAATCGCATCAGCTTCTGTGATGGTGCGACCCCAGTGATGGCGTATCTCCTCGCCGACTTCGAAATCGTGAAATCCCTGTCCACGTTTGCGCAGAATCGCAGACTCCAGCACTTCCTCAATCTCTTCCATCTAATTGCTCCAAGCCCAGAAACGGGCAGCGAATGGCTTCCCAATTGACGTTGGACATTCGATCAATACCCCATTTGTCTGTCAACCAACGCCTATCTTGTGATCAGCAGACTGCGCTCTTAACATAGGGCAGATGGCAAAAGTCAAAGGCATCGATGATCTACTGGCGGAACAGGCCGTGCGCAAAGCGGTGGCTTGCTATTCCAGGGGCGCGGATCGATGCGATATCGGTATTCTAAAGTCTGCATTCCACCCTGACGCCGAGGTCAAATACGGAAGCTACGATGGACCCTATGAGGAGTTCTGCAACAACGTTGTCGCGGGCCACCTGGCCATGAACTACACAACGCACACGATCATAAATCAGTATTTTGATATTGATGCCGCATCAGCAACTGGTACCGGCGAAATCTACGTCTTGGCGTTTCTATCGATGTCCCAAGCTGGCGATGTTATGGCCGTGGACGACTACAAAGACCGCTCATCAGATGGCGGGCACGAGTACATTGTGGCGGGACGCTACGTTGACCAGTACCAATGCCGAGGGGGCGATTGGCGCATTAGCCTGCGTCAGTACATCCTCGACTGGAGCCGGACCTCTGAGTACACGGGCCATGACCCCAACAAGCTGTTCGAAAGCCTCAGCTATCGGGGAACCCAGAATCGCGATGATGTTTCCTATAGTATCCTCGGCGATTAGCGCCCAGGTGGGTTCCCTGCCAGATAGTCGTTAAGCACTTCATGAAAACGCTGCACCCGAGTCTCCTGGGCAGCAAAGTAAGGCGGCTTGTAGCCCCTCGAACGCCAACCAGTGGTCTGACCCGGCGTTAACTGCCAATCTTGGTAAACTACTTGGTCCGAGTATTCCTCTACTCCCGCGCCTGCATCGTACTCACGAAAGTCTAGCTCCGCTTCAGTGAGCTTCAGCGGGATAACCGCTGTGCGATTCACAAACTCCTCTTGACCATCGATGGGATACGCCATGGTCCACTGATCGAAGTAGCATTTTTCAGGATCCGTCGGATGTGGCTCCCACCGCCACACAAGAAAAGAATCTGCACCTGGTGCGATAGCGATATTCGGAAACAGCACGCCGAATGGGCTTTCCGTCAGGTCTTCATCGTTCAGGTTTTCGTAATGGGAGTAGCCTTTTTCTTTCCACAGTTTCCTCTTTGCCGCCTTTAGATCTAACCAGCCCTGCATCGCCTTGGTTTCGAAATCCGGGTACTGCTCAGGGTCGATGCCCCACTCTCGTAGTGCATCATCAAAGGGGTGTGGCACGCCATCTGGCAGGCGATCTCTGAGAGAGGGTCGCCCCATCTGCACGATGCGGTTGTGCCCCATGGGAAACATCTCATAGCGTGAGGTGAAGTGATCTTGGTCGATAATGGGTGGCACCTGTGGGTGCACCGTGCGAGTGTGATACGACTCGTTAAAATTATCGGACCAGAATTTCCAATTGGTATTGAGCGCGACGCGTAGCCAGTTAACTCGCACCGTCTTCTCGAACTGATGGCCCTTATAAAGCTCGGGGGTTGGCGCTAAATAGGCCATCAACTCGGGAGCTTCATCGTCCATGGTGTACCAGACCAGGCCAGCCCAAGTCGCTACCCGGACTTCGCTGAGCTGCAACTTGCCCACCGGATCGCCCTGGGGGTAGTCATCCCGATCCGGGCAGTCCTGCAGCACGCCATCCAAGCCCCATTTCCACCCGTGGTAGGAGCAGGTAAAAGAGTCTTGGGCGCTGTCTTGCCACACCAGCCGCTGCGCACGATGAGTGCAAACGTTGTAGAAGCCCTTGAGTGAGCCGTCTGCCTGCCTGGCAATCAGCACGGACTCGCGCATGAAGTCGTGAACAATGTAGTCGCCAGTTTGTTCCAACTGCTGTTCCCGACCGGCAATGTGCCAGATCTTGGTCCACAGATGTTCCCACTCTTGTTCCATGTAGGCTTTTGAGTAGTAGCGCTCTTGATCGATCGGATCACCCCGCACGTTAGAAGGGTCTTTGCCATCCATAGCCAACGGATGCCTGGCAATCTGATTCATAACCGCGCCTCTTCTGCTTTGCGACAGATTAGACTCAGGCTCATGAGGAATGTCAAAAGGGCGGGGTTAGCCCCTAATTTAGCGGGCTGCCAAAGTTCTGAGTCCAATAGATCCCAAAAGTCGAAGTGGCGTTTTCCGCCGCTCCAGCGCCCATTTCGGTAAACCCGGACCCCATTAGATTGCCACAGTGCCCTGGGCTGGTAAGCCAGCCGTCCATGACGGCTTCTTCGTCCGGGTAACCTGCGGCGATGTTCTCGCCCCAGGTCTGCGGCACGTATCCTGCAGCTTGTATCCGATCCCCAGGATCGCTGCCATCCACCGGGCTAACGTGGGCGTGGAAGTCATTGTTGGCCATAGACGTTGAGTGACCCACAGCCGCGTCGTCCAAGCGACAGTTCCACGCTAGCGGCGGTTGCGCGGTAAGGGCCTGAGTACCGCATGAACGATCGGCGGCTCGGGCATTGTTGACCAAGGTGAGCATGAGTTTGTCGCCGTCATCCATGCACTCATCTATGGTCGATTGCGTGGTGGAGCCAAGATTGAACGGCCCACCAGTGGTGAAGAACCAATTGTCACCCAGGAACGCGTTACCGGCAGCATCTTGCAAGGTGCTCGCAACTGTCACGCCATAAACGGTGTCTGCTGCCAAAGGCGAATCTGGGGTAAATTCCAGGCTATTAGTGCTGTCGTCGTATGCCGCGGTACCCGCTACCGGCGCGGCCTGTTCCGTGACCATGAGACTCTGCGCATCAACGCTAGACGCTTGCAACGATTCGCTGAATACCACCACGACCTTGGTTGTGGTTGCTACCCCAGTGGCTTGGTCGTCGGGCGCTTTGCTATTAATTGCCGGCGCCGTTGTGTCAGCGGCTGGTCCCGGGGCCGGCTGTTGCGCGCTTGCCCCAGGAGCAAGGTTGGCACTACTTGAAGATCCACCGCCTCCGCCACAAGCAGCCAGGCACAGGCAGCTGGCCAACGACCAGGTGATGAGCATTTTTGGCGGATATTGATAAATCGGGGCGCCCCTTGAATCGCTTCCGTAGCACGGAATTGAATTGGGGAATGTGACAAAAACACCCGCTCAAGAGAGTGAACCAGTTACTAAAACCGTCATGTGCAACGCCGACTTGGTGGGAATTGTCGGGTACAGCGGCGAATCCGGCTCGTCAAAGGCTTCTGGCTAGCACTGGTGTCGGACGAACTAGACCGCTGGTGCCCGATTGATGCGCAAGCTTCTTCTTTCGAATGCCGACCGAATCCTTTGGAGGCGCTTTGATGTGATCGGATAGCGCCATATAAAGGCCACCGCACCGACATACATCAAGGCCTGGGGCACAACATACATCAGCGAGAGAATTTGCAGTTCTCGAGGTCCATTCTCACCTTGCGCGTCAAAACCCAGGTACTGCAGGAGCGGCAGGCATATGCCCAAAGCGAGCGCGCCAATCATCTTCTGGCCAAGTGACCATATAGCGATGTAGGCGCCGGAAACATTTTCGCCTGCACGCTGAGAGGCGATCTCGATGACATCAGCTTTCATCGACATCGAGATGGCTGTGAAGTAACTGCCGCTCGCACCAACGCAACAAAGCACGAAGATAAACAGCACAAGGTCACCATCACCCACGAACATGAACAGCGGAATGACCAAAGAGAAAATCGTACCGCCAATGATGTAGGTCTCTTTTTTTCCGATCTTCGCTGACAGTTTTACCCACATGGGTAACGCGATTAGCTGCAATGCATAGTGGCCGAGCAATATCGCCGCGATGTTTTCCCTTTCGCCAACAACGTGCGCTGCAAACAGCATGAACAAGGCCGAGCCCCATGCAGCGCCCATGTACTTCAGCATAAAGGCGATCCATAGCAGCTTAAACGAGCCGTTCTTCCACACCGCTTTGAAGTTGCTCTGCAGTGACAGCTTCGCCATGCCGTAGGCGTTGCGTTCCGGAACAAAAGCGAGGGCCACTGCAATGGTCGCCGGTAAGGCGATGAGCGCCAGCGAGCCGATGATCGTCAGACCTTCTTCCGGAAGACTGCCAAACCCTGTCAGCTCCCCTGCCAGCGCAGGAAGAGCAAGGACCGTCACGTTGCCCAGGTAGGCAAAGCCCTGACGCCAACCGGTGATGCGGGTACGCTCGTCATAGCTATCCGAGAGTTCCGCTCCCCAGGCGTAATAAGGAATGTTGATCATGGTCCAACCAAGCCATAGCAACATAGACCAGATCAGCAAATAGGCATTGGTGACTTCGTACTGTGGGTTAAACAGAAAGAAGGCGGAAAACATCATGACCACGGCGCCGCCAGCCAGCCATGGCTTGCGTCGACCGAATCTACTGCCGGTACGATCGCTCAAATAGCCGATGAGCGGATCGGTAATGACGTCCGTGATGCGGGCCAGCATCAGAATGAGCCCGATATGGGCGAGCTCTAACCCGAAATGCGTGGAGTAAACATAGGGAATGTATAAGGAGACGGGAATTGAGCTTAAGTAGATCGCATACTCAGGAAAGCCGAAGGCGATCAACTTCTTGCGGCTCAGCCTTGTCTCCGGGATCGATGACATGATTGACGCAGTACTCCGAAATCGTTGAGCTACACAATGCCGCTCTTGTGATTTTCCCAGTACTTATCTTTGAGCAAGCGTTTATACAGCTTTCCGGTAGGCAACCGCGGTAACTCCGCCTCGAAATCAATGGAACGCGGACACTTCTGTCGAGACAAGTTGACTGAGCAATAGGCCATTAACTCTTCAGCCAACGCTGCCGATGGCTCAATTCCATCGAGAACCTGCACGACAGCCTTAACCTCTTCACCCAGGTCCTCGTTGGGTACACCAAATACCGCAGCGTCGGCTATTTTCGGATGGGTGATCAGCAAGTCTTCTGTCTCCTGGGGGTAAATGTTCACCCCACCGGAAATAATCATGAAGGTCGATCGATCCGTCAGGTACAGATAGCCATCTTTCACATAGCCCACGTCACCGACGGTACTCATCGAGCCGTCGGCTGAGGTCGCCTCTTCCGTCTTGGCCGCATTGTTGAAGTAGCTGAATTCAGTCGCCGTCTTAAACCACAGCTCCCCGGGTTCTTCTTCTGCACATGGCCTGCCATCTTCATCGAGCACATGCAGCTCACCGAGGATCACCTTACCCACGCTACCCTTGTTGGCGAGCCATTCTTCGCTGTTAAGCGCTGCGAACCCGAGGCCTTCGGTGGCGCCGTAGTACTCGTGAATGATTGGCCCCCACCACTGGATCATCTGCTCTTTGATTTTGGCAGGACAAGGCGCAGCGGCATGAATGGCGATCTCCAAGGAAGACAAATCTGCTGCAGCACGGGTTTCTTCAGGAAGCTTCAGCATACGGCTGAACATGGTGGGCACCAGCTGACTATGGCTAATCTGATACTGGCTGACGTATCCAAGGTAATCTTCCGGATCGAAGCGTTCCATGATCACAACCGTTCCGCCTTTGCGAATTGTCAGCCCCACTGCTGCCTGAGGCGCAGAGTGGTACAGCGGCGCCGGTGATAGATAAGTCATGTCCTCACGGTAATGCCAAAGGTCCAACAGAAAGTCGAACAGCGGCAAACAGTCCTTGGGTTCCGATTCAGGCAATGGGCGCAAAATGCCTTTGGGCTGGCCCGTCGTGCCCGATGAGTAGAGCATGGAGGTGCCCAGAGCTTCATCGGCTATGGGCGAGGCTGGAAATTTAGCCACAGCATCTTCGAAGCTGCGATAGGCGGGCCCATTCGGGCGTTGTTCGGGCATTTCCGCTGCCATGGCACCAACTACCAAACACAGGGTGACAGCAGGGCAATCCAACAGGGCCTCATGGGCAACGGCCAACTTGTCCTTGGAGACAATCACCACCTGGGATTCGCTGTTGTTCAGTATATAGGCGAGCTCATCGCCTTTTAGGTAATGATTTATGCAGGTGTAGTAGAGACCTGAGCGCTCGCCGGCCCCGCAACATTCTAGATAGCGGTTGTTGTTCTCCATGAAGATCGAATAGTGATCTAAGCGCTTGAGGCCTTGCGCGCGGAGTAGATGGGCCAGCTGATTGGTTCTGGCTTCGTATTCGCGATAAGACACGGACTCGCCCGTGCTGGCCATGATGAAAGCCGCCCGTTCGGGATTCAGTTGTGCATATTTACCTGGGTACACGCGCTAGCTCCAAATGGGTTTACCAACAATCTCTTGGGTGAAGGCAGGCGCGTAAACTTCTGCGGGCAACGCTTCCGGGCCTACAAATGCGCCGATCAGTGGTGTTGCCAGCTCCGGTTTTACACTGATTCGCCGGTGTATTTCTCGGCGCAGCGCCCGGCCTTCTTCATCAAAGCCGCTGTCTCTGAGGGATGTGAGTCTAGCGACGGTACGCAAGCGCGACATTCGCTCCGCCCGCTCGGTGATGTAGTCCTCGAACATGGATGAACTCCAGCGCTTGTTCCCCAATAGCGCATCTCTAACCATGCGCACATCTCGGTGGGTCACCGACTGCCCCTGGCCGATGATCGGATCGTTGCGACCGGCAGCGTCGCCGATAAGCACCACGCCTTCCCGCACAGGGCCATCAACCCAGGCATCCGAGTTTGGATAAGCAATACAGCGACTCACTGGCGTCGCGCCAGCAATGGCACCGGCGTAGGGCACGCTATTAACGTCCCACGCTTCTAAAAAATGTTTAGGCCCGTCTGGACCCGCAAGCCGCGTTCGTTGCTCGCTGGGCCAACCAAGATAGATTCGCACCGTTCCACCGCCCTGTGGGAAAGCGAGATAGTTAACGTCGTCCTCAAAACCGATCACCTGCAGATCTTCCGGCCAATCTTCCGCGCCTTCGACGAGCATCCCGGAAAACAAGTGGTGTTCTGGATCTTGGGAGAGCGAGCAGCCGATCTGTTTGGCAACGACGCCGTTGCGGCCATCCGCGCCAACCACCCAGCGCGGCTGTAACGTGACTTCTTCACCGTCATGCACATAGGTCACCGTCGGCGGGCTACCCGGAACAACAGTGATGCGCGATATGCCACGCAACAGTGTTGCACCAGCCTCGCACGCCGACGCGTTGAGCAGGTTACACATGGCGGGATGCCCCAGGCACAGTGGTAAGTGCGGAGCAAGCTCGCCGAGTTTTATCTGTTTCGCCTCTGAGACCTGCCGAGAATCGAGCTCGTTGTAGTCGATGTGTCGCAAAGGCCGGTGAGCGCCACTCTGCACGTACTGATCGTACAACCCCAGCTCAACGGTTTCGGCCACGCCCCATGGGGCGATCCATTCACCTCGCACAACGTCCTTGTGCACAAGGGTTTTTTCTAGAATGAGAATGTCCAGGCCGGCTCGGGCCAGCACGGTCCCCAGCGCACCACCGCCAATGCCGCCGCCGACAATAACCACATCTGGATTGGCCAATTTAGGCTCCTGTCAATTGAATCTGGCCTCTGAACCTCGGGTCGCTAGCCACAGCTGCCTCCTCTAAGGCGTGAGGTGTATGGTAGACACATAGTAAGCGCTTGCCGAGCACGCCGCTCGCCAGGCGTATTCATCTAAGAACCCTCGCTTAGGAGATTGACGCGATGAGCTCAGGCTACAACCCCGAATTTAACCCCACCGGTATTGAAGGTGGGGTCGATACCAACGCCATCCCCTGGATCGATCTGCCCCAGGCGCCAGGCATGGCCATCAAACCCCTGCGTGCCAGCACCGAATCCAGCATGTTCAGCGTGGTGGTAAAGCTCGACAAAGGCACCGAGCTCGCTGGACTCATATACCTCGGCGCGATGGACATGATGGTGCTCTCCGGCAGCATGACCTACCCCGAAGGGCCCATGGCAGGGAGCCTGCAACCAGGTACCTGGGGCTATGTGCCTGCCAACGCCAAGATCGATCGGTTAATCGCTGACGAAGACACGGAGTTTCTCGCCAATTTCTACGGACCCGTGGCCTTTCTAGATCGTGATGGCAAAGGGGTCAGCAGTGTGCTCACTTGTTTAGACATCGTTGCCGCCGCTCGGGATCGCGGCGTGACGCTGGTGCCGAACACCCTGGCGGAGTGCATGCAGGAACGACCGCGCGCCTACCAAGGACCCGCTGAACCCCTGACGATTGCCGGTGGCGATTCCAAAGCGCTCGTGGTTGCCGCCGAAGGGGTTGCCGCCGACGTCGGTCGATCTGTGCATCCCCACTTTATTGACACCCGCGCCGTGCCCTGGGTGGTCAACCCGGAGTTGCCTGACATTGGCTTGAAGATCCTTCGAGTGAGCGAAGAGACGGGCATAATCTCACTGATTGTGCGTCACAACGGCGTTGCAGGTCCCCACTACCATCTTGCTGCCGCCGACTTCATGGTGCTCAGCGGCCACATCGGCTACCGCGCCGGCCCTCCGGAAGGCTACGGGCCAGGCGTGTGGTTCTATGAACCGGCAGGCGCTCGTCATGAAGCCACCCAACGGGTGGGCGATCATGAAGACTTGATCTATACCGCCAACGTCTACGGTCCGACACAATTCGATGATGGGCCAGGCACACCGATCAGTGCCGTGCTCTCATGGATGCAATACAAAGAGATGGCTGACGCTGCAAATATCGATCTGGTGAAGAACACCTTTGCTAACGATGCCTCGCTCTTGGCTTGGGCACCCATTGGCAGCGAAGGCGCGCGCCTGTAAACCCGCCGACATCTGTCTTCGGTTACAAGTCGAGCAGTGCACGTTGACCATAGAGATCATCAACCACACCAATGCCGAAGTAGCGATCACGAACTATACGAAGGATCGCTACCTCAGTGCTGACTACATGGAGCGAGAGTGGGATCGCCTCTGGCGGCAAACGTGGTTGCTGGCTGGGCTTGAAAGCGACGTCACCGCGCCGGGAGACTATTTCGTCTTCGATATGCTGCGCGAGCAGATCCTGGTAACGCGGGGCAGCAACGGCAGCGTTCAGGGCTATTACAACGTTTGCCAACATCGAGGCAATCGCTTGGTTAACGCGGAGCGCGGACACGCGAACAACTTCCGCTGCGCCTACCACGCGTGGACTTACAGCATAGACGGCGAGCTGGCAATCGTACCCTACGAAGAGCGTTTTGCCAGCGGCGTGCCTCACCAGGACCGCAGCCTGAAACGAGTACAGACTGAAGTTTGGAACGGCTTCGTATTCGTCTGCATGGCAAAATCGCCACCGCCATTGCTAGATTATCTTGGGCCCGTCGCGGAGTTACTTGCGCCTTACCGCTTTGCGAACATGAGCCTGGTCGAAGATCAAACCGTGCATCACTACTGCAACTGGAAAGCGATCATCGACAACTTCAGTGAGCTGTACCACGTAGACTTTTTGCATCCCCAGCACCGGCGTATGGTGGACTGCTGCAACGATACGGTGCATCTGTTCCCGAATGGGCATACCGGCGTTGCAGTCAAAGGGGCGACGGTAAATCCACGATTTCCCATACCCGAAGAACCAACAGACCTGCAGTCGAGCCAATTGGCCAGCCTAGGACTCGATCCTGTGACGTTCAACGGACACGTGCTCGATATCCGCCGCGCAGTTCAACAGCGCAAACGCGAAGCGGGCCAAGATTATGGTTACGACTACTCGCTCTACAGCGATGATCAGCTGAGCGATGTTTGGCAATACAACTTGTTTCCTAACATCATCCTTTCCTTCACTCCCGAGCGTTGCTGGGTTATGCGGCCGCGTCCTCATCCAACCGACCCGCAGCAGTGCTACTTCGACAAGCTCAGTTTGGTACAGCACCCCGACCCAGCGTTGAGTGACGCGGTCTCCGCCATAGCCGGCAGCGGCTCGTCTACCATGACCGCGGCGAAACCCGGGAATGATGTTCGGCCTAGGCGAGATGTTTTCGACCATACGGCGATCCTGCGCGGCGAAAAGAGCATGACGATCACCATCGATCAAGACATCGAGCTATTAGGCGGCGTGCAAGCAGGGATGAACTCCGAAGCGTTCGACACCGTCTGGCTCAACGACGACGAAATGCGTGTACAACACTTCCACAACGAGATGGACCGGCGTCTGGATTAGCCCGCTATTTTAGGCCAGGCTGCAAAATTTGCCTTCACGCCACCTCAAGGAGTAATGTCTATCGACCAACGATGAAGGGGATCGGTGATGAAAGGAGTTCAACTTGGTCTGAGGTCGGTGGCTGTGCCACTGCTGCTAGCAGGTGCCGCTGGCACTTTGCCGCTGGCTGCTCATGCAGAGGAAACAGCTGGAGCGAACCAACGCGGGATTGAAGAGATCCTGGTAACCGCGCGCAAACGAACTGAGAGCGTTCTGGAAATTCCAGAAACTGTTGCCGTCATCTCCGGCGAAAACATCACCCGACGCAACTTGACCACTCTTGACGATATCGGCAACGGCATCGCCAACCTCAACCTGTCCAGACGCGCCGACGGCTTTCCCAACGTGTCGATTCGAGGGGTAGGCTCCTTCGGCAATACCCAAGGCGTGGGCTTTTATCTCGACGACGCGCAGGTATTTTCCGACGCCTCCTCGCGCTTCGGCGATCTGGAACGCATCGAGGTGCTCAAAGGCCCGCAAGGAACCCTCTACGGTGGTAGCAACATCGGCGGCGCTGTTAAGTATGTAAGCAAGCGGCCAGACTCCGAAGCATTCTCTGGCCGAATTAGGGGCAGAACCGGCGAGCAGAGCATTATTGATGTGGAAGGCAGTGTGAATGTTCCGCTGGGCGATGGCGGCTGGGCCATGCGTCTGTTTGGTTTCACGTACGAAGATGACGGCTTTTTAGACAACCCCAACACACCACGGCTCAACGGTTTGCGCACAGACAACGACAAAGACGAAGGCCACATAGAGGAATACGGTGCGCGGGCGTCGATTGCTGGGCCGCTGAGCGACCGCTTGTCGGTATACGCGGCGCTACGTTGGAACGAATTGGATGGACCGAACAACAACTGGGTGCGTGAGTTGGACGATGATCTGGACTACCCCGACATCGTTCAAACCACCATGAATTCCAGCCACGAACGAGACACCATCGCCGGCACCGTGGAGTTCACGCTCGAGCTCGACGGTTTCGACATCACATCGCTGACTTCATACACCGACACGGACAGCGAGCGCTATACCGACGTGGATCTTCGTGAGGAGTACATCCTCGACAACCTTAACGATCACACCATGGAAACCGTGACCCAGGAGATTAGATTTACCTCCACCCACGACGGCCCTTTGCAGTGGATCGCTGGCGGCTACTACTCAAAGTTTGAAGGGCTCTGGGAAGCTACCCTATCCTGGTTCGATGCGCGGGTGGATGCCAACGGCAACATCAGTGGACCGCTCGGTTGCGCCGCCGGCATGCCCACTTGCTCTGGCGTGTGGCTAGGACAGACTGATCTCACCTTGGATATGGAAAACGATGTGCTGCTGTCCCCATCGCGTTTTAGCGATCGGGAAAAAACCCAACTGGCGGCGTTCGCCAACGCGACCTATAGCTGGGATGCCTGGGAGGCGAACGTAGGCTTGCGAGTAGATCGGTGGGAGAACAAAACAGAAGATCGACTGAGCAACGTCAGCAATGATGTCGACGACGTCGAAGTGCTTCCCCGGGTTTCAATCACCCACTGGGCAAATGATAACCAAATGTTCTACTTCACATATGCCGCAGGCCACGAGCCTGGTGGTTTCAACTCAACCAGCTTCGGAAACACATTGCTCGAATACGAAGAGGAAGAAGCCAACAGCTACGAGATTGGCTTCAAAGGCCGAGGTGCCGATGGCCGCTATAACATCTCGCTGGCAGCTTTCTTCATTGACTACAAATCTCGGCAGATGGAATTCCAAGTGGACGCCGGCAACGGTCAGCTGGTCGAAGGCATATTTAGTCTTGATGGCTCGGAGGCGTACGGGTTTGAAGCCGAAGCTTGGGTTCAGGTGACGGATGCCTTGCGCCTGTCGGCTGCCTTTGGCTGGGTGGACTCAGAATGGGACGATGGCGTCGTCGTGCAAGGGGTTGATATCAGTGGCACGACTCCTCCTGTCACCCAAGATACGAATTGGCATCTTGGCGCCGATTTTGAGCAGCCCATTGGCGACCGCGGACTCTCCTTCCTCGCCAGCGTGCAGGTCAATCACGCGGGTGAATATGAAGGTCTGCAAGTATTTGATACCGTCACCAACCCAGACCACACCCTGGTAAACGCGCAAGTGGGCGTGGTCGCAGAACGCTGGGAATTTATGGTGGCCGCCAAAAACCTGTTTGACGAGGACCACTACGTGGACCTGCAGCGTTTCCCTAACCTGTACACGCTCGATGGCGGCGAAAACGTCTTGATCGGCACTTGGGGCCAACCCAGGTTGATCACTGCCAGCGTTACCTTCAACTTCTAAGGCGAACGCTGGCAGTTCGCCAAAACGCCGCAACACGGAACTGGCCATGGATTTGGGGCTCAACGGCAAACGGGCGATGGTCCTGGGCGGCAGTCGCGGGCTCGGCTGGTACAC
>JBPCXR010000261.1:0-9311 GCA_051027215.1 Pseudomonadales bacterium
GACTACACTCTTATCCGCCCACATTCCGTCGTGCAATACCAACAGCCCGATTCGCGCCAAGTCATGGGCCGATAGGTAAAGGCCCCCCATACTGTCCATCTCCCCGTCGGGTGTGATTTTCCAGAAATACTCATTGATTCCGATCGGATCGAACAGGTGCTGCACAGCCCATCTATCCAGCCGTTGACCTGTCGCGACGCCAACGATCTTACCCAATAGAACGCTTGCTCCGTCATTGTATTCAAACGACGTGCCTGGATCTGTATCCATTGGGTGATCCAGGATAAACTGTATCCACTTATCTGCATTCTCAAGACCAACCGAGCTATTCATTGGTTCCGTGTAGTCACCTTCGGTGTTCCAATCAATTCCGCTTCGCATGGTCAGCAAATCTTTGACCGTCATCGCCACTTTTCTTGGGTCGGACCTGTCGAACTCGTAAGCCTCAAAGAAAGGAAGAACGGGAGCATCAACCCCTTCAATATGTCCTTTGTCGACCGCGATCCCGAGCGCGAGGGAAGTTATGCTTTTTGATACTGATTGGAGCGAGTGGAGGTCTGTGCCCTGATAGTACGGATGATAGTCAACATTTTCGTAATCGTATTTGGGGTCTCTTCTGTTTAAACCAATTCTCTCTTCCGGGCGAACTTTCGCAGAGACAGCCTCATAGTCTTGCGTGAATCGCTCATCAACCACCACGCGGCCATTTCGGATGAGAAGAAAATGATCGACCAGTCCGTAGCTGCCGGATTCGATTTCCTCGACAAATCGAGCAATCGGAAGCGGGTCTATTCCTTCCGCTTCGAGTGATGAAGTTTGCCACTCCTCGCTCGGCCAAGAGTGAGAGGCGGAGTCTTCTTGAAGTGAAGTCTCATACTGTACGCATCCAGTATTTAGCAGGATTAGAGCGCAAACGGTCCCGGAAATGATTCGTCGCACTTTATCGCCCCTCAAGTCAGATAGGCTTTCGAGCATCTGTCAGTGAAGTCGATTTATCAATGCCCAATATCAGGGTGAGTGTGAAAATTAGCCATGGATTGTTCACATTGAACGTTCGCTGTTGGCCGAAGCCGGAGATACGATTCAGCCAGATTTTCGTCTGCTATCGGGGAAACGCTGGTTTTTCGTGAACTACTTAGACTCTGAGGTTTTAGCGGACGCCCAATGCGGCTGCCAGAAGGCTCACTTTCGACCCCAAGCGGTCATAAGAAAGGAATTGACCATGCAATAGATGTCAGCCTCGGAGCTGTGTTGTATCGTTCGAGTTTCCTCCAACTAAAACGTTGCAAATGTTGCTTTCAGTCAAATCTCTCGTAGGCTGCCGTACGAGCAGCTATCTGCTCTTACTACTCTTCTTGTTTTCCTGTTCCGATTCTCCTGAACTCCTGGAAAACAATGACCCGAATAAGTATGCAGTATCCACAAACGTCCTGTGGGCTTCCCCTGGTGGATTTGATCTCACTATGGATATATACACTCCGGACTCTGGTGTAGACAGATACCCTGTGATCGTCATGTTTCATGGCGGCGGCTGGTTGATTAACGATAAGTCGATCATGGATCAAGCAGCGAGATACTTAGCAACAAACAGCAGATACGTCGTGTGCAACGTTAACTATCGATTGCTTGCCGACGATGACAACACCGTGAGGCTAAACCAGATCGTTGAAGATGCGTTCGGAGCCGTTTTATGGGTGCAAGAGAATATCGCTCGTTATCAAGGTGACGGCACTAAGATTGCTGTGACTGGGGACAGCGCTGGAGGACATCTCTCTGCCATGATTGTCAACATGGGCAATCGCCTGAATTCAGACGGTTTTGCTGGCGAGAAACCTGGATTCAATCCGAGCTATCTACCCGCTGATACAACCGCAGAAGAGTTGGCACAGCGCGGAGGTATAAGCGTACAGGCTGCTGTTCTTAGCTATGGAGCCTATGACATTTATGAGGGCGCGTTAGGCGGCCTTGAAAGAGTGACCAATCCGTTTTGGCTGATGAGTGGCTCAATAGCAAGGGGCATATTCGGAAACGAGATCAATGCTGTGGACAATCCTGATCTGTATCGAGCAGTCTCTCCGCTGTACAACATCCCTGATCCAAGTGAGCGTCAACTGCCTCCACAATTGTTGACGGCTGGTAGCATGGATACCTTGGTGACGCCAGCTTCGGTCAAGGACTACATGAATGAACTGCAATCAGCGGGGCATCCGGTAAGATACTGGGAACATGAAGGGAGGCCTCATGCTTTTTTGGATTCTGGTTCCAATATGATGCTTGGCATCAGCTTTGAAGCCGATGCTCCACCGGCACTAGATATCATGATTAGCTTCCTTGACGAACTGTTCTACCCATAAACGATACTTTGCCTAATGTCTCCTAATGGCCGAGGCCGTGTGAAAACTCCGACGCCGAAATCAAAACGTGAACGAGAGTGCCATCGTTTAGTTTTCGAAGACGCCAAGGACCACAAAATGCTCCTCTAGATGGCGTATTTCTGTGGTTTCGCCAGATCAAAATAGTTTTCACACAGCCTCGGCCGAAAGCAGCCTCCCGAGTCCTTTCCAGTTATGTCCGCGTAGGGCTTGGTTTTTTCAGATCTTTATCATGAGCAACCACGCAACTCCTAAGCATAAGAGGTAAGTAAGGCACTTCAGTTTTTGCCGTTATTCACCCAGAAGCTACTCATGCCCCGGAAGCTCGGGATGGCGTGGTAGCTGTGACCCTTTTCCGAATGAATCAAGTTCGGGTATCGCGCCATGAGGGCGAGAATGGCCTCCTGAGCCTCGAGACGAGCAAGGTGTGCACCTAAACATAGATGTCTACCGCCACCAAAGGATTGATGATGGGTATCATTTCTAGTGATGTCGAACTTCTCTGGTTCTGGGTATACCCGCGGGTCGTGATTTGCGGCGGCTAGAGAAGTCGAGAGCGAGGCCCCCTGGTGTACCGGGCAGCCTCCAATTTCTATGGTGCGGTTCGCGATTCTACCGGAGTTCACCACGGGAGAGTCGAAGCGCAACATTTCTTCGACGGCATTTTTCACAAGGGATGGATCCCTAAGCAGCTTGTCCCACTCTTCTGGTTGATCCAGCAGCGCCTTGACGCCATTGCCAATAAGGTCGGTGGTCGTCACGTTGCCAGCGATCAGCAACAGGTTGCACTGGGTGATCATTTCGTTTTCCGTGAGCTTGTCACCGTCCTCTTCTGCTCGAATCATGTCTGAAATGAGGTCCTGACCCAGGTTTCCGCGTCGCAAAGCGATTTCCTCGGAAAAAAAGGCATTCAATTTCTGATTGGCTGTGTCGCTGGCTTGCACCTGCTCCGCTGTCGGAAAGGGATTGAACGCCGCGGCAACTGAGGTATCCGACCATGCTTTGAAGTCGTCATGACGGGCAGCATCGATGCCTAACAACTCGGCAATCACAATCGCCGGGACGGGTCCGGCAAATTCAGCGATCAGATCGAATTCGGGCGAGGAGATGTTGTCCAACACCCTGGCTACGACTTCTTTTGTTCGCCCCCGCCAATTTTCCACTGCTGCGGGTGTGAAAGATTGGCTGACCAGTGAGCGTAGACGGTGGTGATCCGGTTCGTCCATCATCAGCATGGAAGGTTGGTCGTCCTCGCCCAAGTTCGCCCCCAGAAACTCGCGGGTAAACGTACCAGGATTCGCCTTTCTCGGATCGCTCCAAAGTTTGGCGTCACGCAGAATAGCTTTAACATCGTCGTGTCGCGTATAGATGAAGCGATTCAGTTCCGAGTCTTCGTAAACGGGCTGGTGTTCCCTGAGCGTGCCCAGCCTTGCATAGGGGTCGCTGCGAAACTCATCATCTAATGGCAGCAGTTCCATGGGTGTTGGCAGATCCGTATCTGACATTTGGAAACCTCGTTTTATCCAGGTTTTGACCTAATCATTGTATCGCCCTACAGCTCTTAGCTGACGTTGCGCCACTGGTTGGCTGCGTCATCCTCAAACAGTTGAGTTGCTGGCAAACCGCCGAGTCTCGTTCCTAAGAACTGGTGGAAGTCTACAACTACGCGCTCCATGTCCACCAACTTCCCACCACTGCCAAACTTGGACCTCATCCCTTTCTGGACGCGCTCGCACATGTCCTGATCCTCCTGGAAGAAGGCTTTGGTGAATTCCTTGGACTGCATGCTTCCAGCCAATCCACCGCTGGTAGCCGTGGCGCCGGATCGTATTTGCGTGTGGCTGGCGTCTATTGGGTGTGCCGATAACCAGCCAAACGATCCGTAACTCAAGATGCCAACGAAAGACGGTGGCAAAGAGACCAATAGGTAGTGTTCATAGAGCTCGTTGTGGGTAGAACCCATGAGCTTCTCAACCATTCCCTTCTTCCGTTGCGTCACACCGCCCGTTAGAGACCACTCTGAGGATCCTGCAATATAGTAAGCACCCCGCGTTGGAGAATAAGGTTCTAGCGTTTCCTCGTGTACCTTAAACAGGTGATAGCTTTCCATCGCATTTTCCATCGCCAACTTCCAATTCGTCTGCCAGATCTCCGCATCCCCCGGACTCACATGAGTGAACGTTTCTGGTTGGAACAAGCGCAGGTATTCATCTATTCCACCAACCCGGTCCGCCAGCGGTTTTGCGTTAACGTCCAAGTTGACGAACACTAACCCGTTCCAAGTGCTTACCGGAAAAGTCGGCAGGTGGTGTTCGCGACGATCCACTGCGATCAGCTTGTTGTAGGGAATGGCTTTGAGCGCGCCGTCTACATCGTACGTCCAGGCGTGATACGGACAAGTGATGTACTTGTCGACCTTGCCAAAACCTTCATCTAGCAGCGTCGTGCCTCGGTGTCGGCAGATGTTTGAAAGAGCCCGTAATCCGCCATTGTTAGCGCGTAGGATGATGATTGGCTCATTCGCCAATGTCATCGCGAAGTAGTCCCCGGCCTGCGGCAACTCGCCTTCCATACAAACAAATACCCATTCCTTCGAGAAGATTTGCTCTGCCTCCGCGGCGAAGAATGACGGATCGGTATAAGCGCTGAACGGCAGTGACCTGGCTTTTTCAAGCGGTTGAATCGCCGCCTCTTGAATCTCGCTGATGGCAATCAAGTTCGATACTCCAATAGTTGCGGATAAAGGCCAGAGGCCAGGTAGAAGCAGCCGACCAGGATCCAGCAAGCGATCATGGTCCAGAACAGGACTGGGTACTGCACCCGCCGGATCGATTCAAGGAAAACGACCTCACCGAGCTGAACACAAGTCCATGCCCACCAAAACCAAAACACCCCCCAAACCCAGGTGACGTCGACGACAAATGAGGCAAGGATGAAGATAACCAACAGCCACGACTTCCACGGATGTGTAGATAGGAAGGACAAACCGATCGCGACTATGGATTTCGGTCTAATTGCATCAGGGTCCATCGTGGTTCAATTTTGTGAGACACATGTGTATCATAACCCCGGCATTTTAACGATACAAGTCTGTCTCATGAAAGAGCACGCCAAGATAGTGCAATCCCGCAACGCCATAGAGGAATCTGGTATCAAAGCGCTGCTGCGCAATCCAGATGCGAGCGTGTCGGAAATCGCGCTCGCCGCGGGCGTTGGCCGTGCGACGCTTTATCGTCACTACGAGTCGCGCGATGTTTTGATTCAATCCCTTGCCCGCAAGTGCCTCGAAGAAACCGACGAGCTTGCCGCGCCCCTAAAAGCCAAAAAGCTGAGTGGCCGCAAAGCCATTGAAGCAACCATCGACGTGCTCATGCCGATGGCTGACCGGTTTAAGTTTCTGCTGAATTTGTGGTCCATCGCTGGCAACGATGCGACCGTTAGAGCGATCTACAAGCGCCAGTTGGAAGAGATGTACCAACTCATAGAACAGGCAAAGAAAGCCGGAGATGTTTGCAACACCTTATCTACGCCATGGGTCGTTGCCGTGTTCGATAACCTGCTCTACGCCAGTTGGCAGATGATTAAGAACGAGGCGATGAATCCCGAAGAAGCCGCTGAAGCTTTCAAGAAAACTTTCTTCTCTGGTTGCCAATGAGCCCGCAGTCCAGACCGTTCAGTCGAGGTGCGAAAAGCCAGCATTGGCATTTCTCCCTTATGAGGAGGAAACTGCCTTAAGGGAGAAGCTGAAATAAGGGAGCGCCGCTGCGATGTGTTGATCGAGCGGTAGTAGATCAGCAGTACTCAAGCGCAGACGCACCGCCGTAGTATCTTCGTTTCACCCTCCTTGAAGTGCACCTTTTAAATAACGCCTGTTAAGGGGATCGCTGTGAAATCAGAAACAACGACCGTTTGGTCATTCGTATTAGGTATTTTCGCTCTTGGACTGGCCAGTTCGCTGTTGGCGGCAGAACCGCCACCGCCGCCGATGATGGTCGAAACGTGGGCCTGCAGCTACAAAGAGGGCAAAGACTGGGGCGATAAACGCAAAGCGCGGGACTACCTGGTCGCGCAAATAGAAAAAGCCGGTCTAAAGAAAACGCCTGCCTATCACTGGACACAAAAGAAAGGCATGGTGCCGGTAGATACCGTTTGGTTCGATGTCCACGAAAATGTTGCCGAGTTTGGCGCTGCTAGTGACGCCTGGGATGCCAGTGGCATAGGGCCAGGGGTGGATGCTCAGTTTAATAGAGTGGAAGACTGTACTGCGGGATTGAGTAGCATGCGGGTGGTACACGAACAGGAGGATGATGCTGAAGCAGAAGAGGACGACACCACACTCATCTCAAATCTTGCCTGTACTTTCAAAGATGGCAGCGGTTTCGCGCAGATGCCGGACTTGATGCAGCATATTGGCACGGTGATGTCAGGTATGGGAGCAGATGGCCCTGGATTTGCTGCGGTGCGCCAACCCATCACGGGTGGTCCCAATTTCCCAGACGTGTTTCTGTTTTCAGTGTTTGATGACATGACTCACTGGAGCAAGTACGTCGCACAGCTATTTGGTACGGATGCCGGTCAGCGCATGCGCAATCATATGAACATGGTTCTGGACTGCAGCATCTCCATGTGGGACGGGCAGATGGTTGTCGCTCCTGATGACGAATAGGGCCTAGTCGAACTGTTCCTTAAACGTGCTGCCAGCGTTGTAAGCCGGGCAGCACGTTTGTCCTAAGAGCCGATTCAATCTGTCGTTGCGATCGCTGTACAAGAGTCTCAGGTCAACGCTAACAAATGTTGATTCTTAGATGCGTTGTGGAGGGCGGTATCCTTCTGCTAATAGGTATACTGCGAGCACAGAGTCATCGAGTCGAGTATGGGGGAGCAGACATTGAGTGAAGCAAGAAGTACCGGGCAGGTGGACATCGCGCAGATCCCGATAGATCAAATTGATCTGGCTGACCCGGGGCTATATGAACAAAATGTTTGCTGGGACTACTTCGCGCGTCTGCGAGCTGAGGACCCAGTGCACTACACCCAAAGCAAAAACTTCGGTCCTTTTTGGTCGGTGACCCGTTTCGATGACATCCAGTATGTCGATAAACACCACGACATTTTCTCTTCTGAACCGAGTATTTTGCTAGCCGACCAACCCGAAGACTTCACGTTTGTTAACTTCATTCAGTCAGACCCGCCTGTTCATGACGAGCAGCGCAAGGCGGTTCAGAATGTGGTGGCCCCCCGCAATCTGGCCGAGCTCGAACCCATCATTCGTCAACGTATGCAATCTATTCTCGACGGACTGCCCGTGGGCGAAACGTTTAATTGGGTAGATCGGGTCTCTATCGAACTCACGACCCAGATGTTAGCCACCTTGTTTGACTTTCCCTTTGAGGACCGAAAGTTACTCACCTACTGGTCGGACGTTGCGATTGCGACACCGGAGCTGACCGGCTCGAATACCGTCACCGAAGAGCAACGCCGAGAAATCATGGGTGAGTGCCTGGAATATTTCACGCGTCTGTGGCGCGAGCGGGAGCACCAACCACAAAACTTCGACCTGCTGTCTATGCTGATTCACGGCGAAAGCACCAAGAACATCGTTAACAAACCGATGGAGTTCCTCGGAAATTTACTGTTGCTGATCATTGGAGGTAACGATACGACACGCAATTCGATCTCCGGCGGTGTCGTGGCGTTGAATCAAAATCCGACGCAATACCAGAAGCTGCGAGACAACCCGAGTTTGATTCCTAACATGGTGTCCGAGATTATTCGCTGGCAGACGCCGTTGGCGCACATGCGTAGAACCGCAAAGTGCGACACGGAACTCGGCGGTAAACAGATCAAGAAGGGCGACCGGGTAGTAATGTGGTACGCGTCGGGCAATCGGGATAGCGCTGCTATCGACCGCCCTGATGAGTTTATCATTGATCGCCCCAGCGCCCGACATCATCTGTCTTTCGGTTTTGGCATCCACCGATGCATGGGCAATCGTTTAGCGGAAATGCAGTTGCGGATCGTTTGGGAAGAGATTCTCAAGCGGTTCCACACAGTCGAGTTGGTGGGTGAGCCAGTGCGGGTACGGTCAAACTTTGTACTCGGCTACTCTGATGTGCCGGTGCGGGTTCACGCGCAATAACATCACCGAAATCCAAAGCCAGCCTCGCAGAAATCAGCGCCGCATCACAAATTTGCTCTTCACTTCGGATACAACCCGGCGCACCTGAAATCCGCCGTCTACGCTTGATGAATGGTCGCCAGACTCGGCCCAACTATGGGCAATCACCTTAGACGATTGATTGACAGGTAAACATTGTATGCAAGAGCCGCTCATTCCATCGGACGAATCCGAGCGCGTTGCCGAACTTTGTGAGCTCCAGATACTGGACTCACCGGCAGAAGAGCGGTTCGACCGCTACACCCGCCTCGTTAAACGGCTGTTTGACGTACCCATTGCATTGGTGAGCTTGGTGGACTCCAATCGCCAGTGGTTTAAGTCCAGCATGGGATTGGGTGCGACGGAGACACCGCGAAACATTTCCTTCTGTGGTCACGCGATAAACACAGACTCAGTCTTTGTCGTTGAAGATGCGTCCCTTGATCCACGATTTGCCGACAATCCCTTGGTGACCGGCGATCCGCACATTCGCTTTTATGCTGGCTATCCGCTGAAAGGCCCGAACGGCCACCGAGTCGGCACCCTCTGTATCATCGATCGTAAGCCACGGGTATTGGATGCTCACGACTTAGAGGCGCTGAGCGATGTTGGCGAGATGGCCACGAGTGAATTGGCTTCGCTACAGCTGGCGAGCACCGATACCCTGACGGGGTTATCGAATCGGCGCGGCTTCGAGATGCTGGGTGAGCAGGCGCTTGCGTTCTGTGCCCATGCTGACAAGCCTGCGAGCGTTGCCATGATTGACATGGATGGTCTCAAGC
>JBPCXR010000262.1:0-68091 GCA_051027215.1 Pseudomonadales bacterium
AACGAAACGTCCGCCAATGCGTCGGACGCGCCGCGGCTGTGCGCCTGCGTACTCGTTGACCATGCGGCTCACCGCCAAAGCTAAGGTCGCGGTGCCATGCAGAATGATGCCAGGCAAACCGGCGTTCAACGCAACTGCGCGATCGGTGTGTATGGGATTCCAGATTCGAGCGCACTCGGTATAGATGTGCGCCGCACCTGCACTGACCGAAATGCTATGAGCTTCCGCGTCACCCGCTGCAGTGCCAGGTGTAGTTGGCCAACCTGGAACTGCCTCAGTCGTGCGGTCGCCGCCAATCACTTCCACCCCGCGGCTGATGCTCAGCTGGTAAGTCTGCGCCACCAGCTCACCGGAGTTTAGATCCACCGTATCCAGGCGCAGCGTTTGCGCAGCGCCTGGCTTAATCTGCTGCACGGCGACTACCGTGGCCGTGGTCTGCAATCGATCACCCGCGCGAATAGGCCGATGCAAGGTCAGGTCGTGGGCCGCGTGCACGCCGCGAGCAGCCTCTTCTGGCGTCGGTCCATCTGCTTCCGATGGTGAGCGACTAGCAAGGATGGCCGGCCACTCCAGGCAAACAGGAAAGAGTGGGTGGGCACAGACGGCGCCAGCAGTGGTGTCCATGTAGCGGGGATTCAGATCGTTTAAGCCCGCGGCGTAGGCCATGAGCCAACGGGCGTCTACGTCATGCACGAAGGATTCAGTGCAGGTGCCAACGGACGCACTACTTAGGGGCACAAGAAGCGCCCCTTAACGAATTGGATAGCTGACGTAGGACGGCGCGGTATAGGCAAAGCTATACCGCGCTCATTTCGTCCCGCTTCTTCGAGTTTAGCCCCCGAAATTGAAGCGTACAGAAGCACCGTAGATGCGCGGCTCGGTCAGGAAATAGTTCCTGAAAAAGCCTGAGGTATCACTGGTCAAATAGTGACCGGTGATGTTGTCATCGTCGGTGATGTTGCGAATCCAGGCTCGCGCGCTCCATTTACCGTTGGTGCTTTCATAGATCAGCGATGCATTCCACTGATCCCAAGACTCAATCTCATCGCCGATGGTATTGAACTCTCGGGCATACATGTCGTCCTGCCAGTAGTAGTCCACTCGGGCGATCAGCTGGCCGGCAATAGCCGGAACATCCCATTGGTACGCTGCGCCAATATGAACCGTATGCTCCGGAGAGTTCGGTAGTGAGTTACCATCCAGACCGGTGTCTAGACCGTTAGATGTCTCAACGCCGTTGGCGTCTAGGTAACCCCGGTTGAAGTACGCCGGCAGGCCATCAGGATACAGCGTTCCCGGTAGGATGAAGGCTGCACCAGCTGCTGCTGCATCGGCGATGATCTGTGGGGTGATGTCTGCGCGTCTCGCTACGTAGTTAACGCCGGTGAGCGGACCCAATTGAATGTTCTCTAGGGTCACCCAATCCGGGTTATCAGCCGTTCGATTGGTCGGATCGTTGGAGAAGCCGCCGTCTACTTCCGTATCTAGGTAGGAGTAGGTGGCGTCAATGGTCAGGCCTGGTAGAAACTCAGGGCGCCATACGGTTTCAAGCTCAAGGCCCCACATCTTCGCATCGATGTTGTCGTTGATGGAGCTATTGTTGGCAATTCGAGTGATCTGCAAGCCAGTGTAATCGTAGATGAACAGCGAGCCATTCAACACCAAGCGACCGTCCTGGAAGGTGTTCTTGGTACCAATCTCGATGGAGTCAATCTCCTCCTGATCAAAGTCGAAAGCGATGTCGCCCTGGAACGCCTCGCCAACTGGCGGGTTAAAGCCTCCAGGCTTGTAGCCGCGGCTGAAGAACAGATAGACCATGGAATCGTCGTTGATGATCCAATCGACACCGATACGGCCGGTGGTTTCTGACCATTCGAATTCGCTAGGGCTGCCGGTGAGCGTACGCCGCTCTCCCGGCTGAGGTACCAAGGGAATCGCCCGGACGGCGTCCAAGCGCGCCTGACTCAAAGCTGCCGTACCAACTGCATCATTGAACAGCTGGGTGGCGCCGTAAAGCTCCGCGCGAGCAGCATCAAATGTGTCCAGGCCAGCAGCAAATCCAGGCTCGCGGCTCAGTTCACCACTTCCGCCAGGGATGAAGTTGGCGTCTAAGAAGGTCACCGTATCTGCGATCTCTTTGTTGTCTTCATTGTAACGAAGACCCGCGGTGAGCTTGATGCTGTCGGTAATGTCATAATAGACTTCCGCGAAAGCCGCGTAGCCATCTGTTTCTAGGCCCTTGCCATCTGGGGCTCGGGTTGAATTGAACGTTGCGGGATAAGCGCCAGTCACGGTGCCGAGCAGGTCCAAAGTATTGGAGGCGACGTAGTAGTCACCACTGCTTTCGGTTTCGTAAATACTACCGCCTACCAAAAAGTTGAATGGTCCATCCAACTGGCTGGCCACCTTAGCCTCAACCGTGTAGTACTCGGTCTCCGCGCTTGACTGATCGAAAGAGAAGACCCTGTTCTGATTCGAGGGGTGCACACAACCGCCCAAGACGCCGGAGGTTCCGGCGTTGTAGTTACACTGGGAGTCCGTCCAGTCTGCGCCAGCACGGCCCGCAGGCGCTGAGGTAGGATAAGTTACGCCATCGGCGCCGCCAAACGGCGTCGGCAGGAAGGTCGCGCCGACGTCCATGTTGTAGTCCTGCTGAGCCAGGTAGTCGGTTTCTTGATAAGCCGCGAGAATTCCCACTGAAAAGTTGTCGAACTCGTAGTCGAAACCACCGAGCCATATTTCTTCATTTTGCTCGAAGATCGGGTCAAAGTCGGTGTGCATACTGCGGAAGTCCACCTGCGGTCGCGGGTAGTTGAACTGCGTTACCGAGCCCGGAATGCCGCCACCCGGATCGCCTAGCGGCAGGGCACCAAAGAACCCACCAAACAGACCACCGGTGGTGGTGCCCTGGTGCGGTGTTTGGAAGCCGAAGCCGTCTGGCAGACAGCCTTGCAAGGGCAGTGCATTGCGCTCACACACCTGATTGGTGATTCGAGCACGGTCATCGTCTTCATCAAACTCGCTGTACTGGAGCCACACACGACCACGATCGTTGAACTCCCACAATGCCGTGACCCGCGCTGACCACAGATCGCGACCGTCCACTTCGCCATCGATGCCGGTCAGGGTATTGCCATCTAAACCTACTTGGTTGTGGGCGAGATTGTCGATGTAGCCATCGCGCTCCAGCATCATGCCGGCGACCCGTACGGCAAAATTCTCGCCGATGGGAACGTTTAACATGCCTTTGAAGCGAGTGTGTTCGTAATCGCCAAGCTCAGCGTCGATAAATCCGCTGGTGGCCTCAAAATCGGGCATGTTGGTGACCATGTTGACCGCACCACCGGTAGCGTTTCTGCCGTACAAGGTGCCCTGCGGTCCACGTAGTATCTCAACCCGGTTGACGTCGTAGTACTCGACGGCATTCAGGTTCGACGCTATCGGGATTTCGTTGATGTGTGTAGACACCCCGTTTTCGCCCGATGCTGCGATGACCAATCGTCCGATGCCACGAATGGAGAAGCTGCTGCCACCGAAATTTGTGGCCGTAAAGGATACGTTTGGCGCGTTTAGCTGCAGGTCTGAGGCCGCCAGAATTTGCCGGTCTTCCATCATATCGCCCGACAATGCGGTAACAGCGATGGGTACGTCTTGAATGCTCTCCGACGCCCGCTGGGCGGTTACGATGACTTCTTCGATAGCCCCATCATCTTCGGCAGCCGTGGCCGAAGATGAGTAGAGCATTGCAAGGCCCATAAACACTGGGCTGAACACGGTGATTAACCGCAACAAACCTCTAGACATTGAGTATCACCCTCTTGATAAAGGCTGCGCAGGCCGCGCGTGCTGACTCAGCTGTCGGCACTCTACGAAATCCAAGCAACCAAAAAACAAGCTACCCACAAGCGCTGTGTTGTTGGCGTATCCCCCTCTAAGTGACACGCCAACGGCCGAGGTAGCTCCCTCCAGACACCTTTATAGTCCGCTATCAGAAGCGGTGTCAAATCCAAAGAGATTTGCTCAGACAGATTCGTGTTCAGCGAAAATAGAAATCGGGCCTCGGACGTCGATTGGGCAGCACTGCAACGGTCTCGTCAACCTCTCGGTAGAAGCAGCTGGCCAGCAGTTCGCGCTCTAGCTGTGCAAAATCTGCGTACGAGCCCAACAGGGTTCGCCCCGCGGCAAAATCCTCCGGGCGATCGATCCAGAACTCTGCCATGGCGTCCCAGTGGCTATAAAAAGTCTCCCGGATCTGCGTGCCTGCGGCGGTAAAGCCCTCAGCATCGGGAGCAAAGAATCCCGTCATGACGTCCAATGGCGTCCGCAGGTTCATGATTAGCCCTCGCAGACCGGGCATCGTCGTTAAATGCGAGGCATAACGCCCCGTCCACATGGCGCGAAACAGTTCCGGAGCCATTCCTGTAGGACATTTCGCAAACTGCACCAGCTTGAACAACTTGCGCTCAGGACGGATGACAGCTTGGGCCACATGCTCATCCACATGAAACTGAAACGGCGAGCCCGCATACAGGTAATCGAAGTCATCACCGACCTTTGCCACCATCGGGTCTAGTTCCAGACCATCGGGACCCGCGCGATCGATCGCCGGGGAGCGCGCGGCCAAATAATCTTCTAACGAGTCGAACAGCAGCTGACCCCAACCATCCCACTCGGCATCAAACTGGGCCGGCTCACCCCAGCTGATCTGCTGCAACAGCGGCGCGCCAATGGTTTCACCCAAGTCGCGATTTGCCCGCACGTTTAACAGGTAACCCCGAATGTTGTTTAGCCGGCGCCCATAAGAATTGTGATAGCCCACATGGGCGGCCCGATACTCATCGTGGGTAAGGTTCGCGTTGCGGCGCACGAAGCCAAAAACTTTAAGCACGTGGCCTCCTAGCGAAAGTAAAAGTCAGGCGCGGGATCGCGATTGGGTAAAACGATGAGGTTCTCATCGACCTCCACGTACCACAGCGAATCGAACAGGCGGGTTTCCAGCGCTTGCAGCTGCTGATGGACCAGGGGATCGCTGCGGGCGGCGACGAACGCAGACAACGAGGCGAAGTGCAGCTCGGCGGCGCCATCCCAGAGCGCGCAAAACTCCCGTCTACGGGCTCTGCCAGGCTCGCTAAAGCCCCAGGACTCCGGCGGGTAAAAGTCTCGCATCGCCGCTTCAAGGTCTGGATCCCTAAAGTTCAGAATATAGCCCTGCAATTGTCGTAGGTGGGCTGTCAGCGGCACGTACTCTGCGTGCAGCAGCTCACTAAACTCCGACTCGGTGAGCGCAGGATGTCGGCGAAAGAACTGCAGGAGCTTGGCGTGTTTATACTCAGCGCGCTCGACCGGAACGATGATCTGTTCCAGCATGTGTAAATGGTGCGATAGAAACTCGGTGTCTGAACCTGGAGCCCGCTGAAACAGATCCGGCCCATCGGCCAGCGTCCAATCTGGATCTTCCACCAGTCCTGCGGCCAGCGCTCGGTTCGGCTCAGGGGTTGCTGCCTCGGTCCAGGCCTGTTGGTCGTCGAAGTACACTTCAGGAAAGCCGTCCCAGTGCTCGGTGAATCCAGCCGGTTCGTTGATCGTTATGTCACCGTATAGCGAGCCAAGCGCCGCCTCTAATTCAGCATTGGCGTAGATATTCACCAGATAGCCACGAATACCCTTTAGCCGCCGACTGTGACAACAGTGAAAGCCGACGTGACCGGCGCGATATTCATCGTGGGTGAGGTTTGGGTTGCGTTTAAGGAACGCAAACACTTTAAACATTGCCTGTGCTCCCGGCGCGCTCACGCGCGTAGGCAGCCGCGCCCTCACCTGCTAGCTTGCCAAATACCACGCACGGCCCGAAGGAACCGCCACCACCTATATAGCGGTCACCATGCAGCGAGCCGACAGTTTCGCCGGCAGCGTACAACCCGGGCACCGGTGATCCGTTTTCTTTGACAACGCAAGTGTCGGCATTAATGCGCAATCCGGTACCTGTCCAACAAACTATCGCAGGGCGCACCTCTGCCGCATAGAACGGCGCCTCCACAAGGGGCCGCATACCGGATGCGGGCGATTTGAAATACGCCGAGTCTGCGCCTTTGGCGCAATCGGCGTTGTAGTGTTCTATCGTGCCGGCGAGACCCACTGCAGAGACGTCAATGCGCTGGGCCAACTCATCCAGGGAGTTGGCTTGAGCAACCGTACCGTCAGCGGCCTTGTCGCCCAGCACGTCGGTCACCCAATATGCCTGGGAAATGGGACTGGGTTTCGCGGCTAATCGCGCGCCCTCGTCAAAGATCGCGTAAACCGGCCCGTCCTGGTGGGAAATCAACCCACCAAGCACCGTGTAAGGCGCCGTTTCGCTGGTAAACCTGCGGCCCTGGGCATTTACTAAGATCAGCCAGGGCGGCAGCAGCACTTCCAAATCACGGCTGAATCCAGGGGACACCAACAACAGGCCACGGTTGTGGCCATCGAGCACGGCGCCAACCTCAGTCCCTAGGGTCAAGCCATCGCCTTGAGCCTTAGGGCTGCCGATGTACCAACTCCAGTTGCCCGCGGCGGCTGCTTCAGGGTAGTGCTTTTGCAACAGCTCGGGATTGGCGCCGAAACCACCGGTCGACAAAATGACTGCATGGGCGCTGGCTTCATCCTGTCCGATCCGCACGCCGCACACAGCCCCGTCTTTGTCTTTAACAAGCTTAGTCACGCGAGCGTCCAACACCAAGTCAACTTGTCTCTTGGAACGGTGGGCATCGAGCACTTGTACCACCACCTCACCGCCACCTTCCGGCGGATGACCGCGACGGGTGCTGCCCACCCCAGAGGCATAGAGCTGATCCACCGGAAAGTTGACCCCGAGATCTTTAAGCCACTCGAAGGTGGGCGCAGACAGGTCACAATAGCGTCGCACGACCGCGGGTTCGACCAGCCACTGATTTAGCGTCAGGTAGTGCTCATACATTGCATCGGCGCTGTCATTGAGCTCACCCGCTTCGCGTTGTACCGAAGTGCCTGCTGCATAAAAGTGGCCGCCGCTGAGCCGGGAAGAACCGCCGACCTGAGTGTCGGCCTCGACGATCAATACGCTGGCACCGGAGTCCGCGGCGGCAACTGCCGCAGCCAGACCAGCGGCGCCGGATCCCACCACAATGACGTCATAGTCAACGTTCATAGTATTCGTGACTCCCTGGTTATCGCTGCAAAATTGCTCGCGACGTTTGTGCCATTCTTTCGACGCCCTCAGGATCAGTCGATAGCTCTAGGGGTTCCGGTACCGCGATTCCGCGCTGACAAGCAGGCCGACTATCCATGGCCTGCTTCCAACGGCTAAGCCCCGGCAAATCATCGAGCGCAACGCCAGACCAAAAATGCAAGCGCACCCAGCACCAGTTGGCAATGTCGGCGATGCTGTACTCATCAGCTAACCATTCCTGGCGCTGTAGCTGCCCATCAAGCACCTCGAACAAGCGTCGAGTCTCGTTTTGGTAGCGGTCAATGGCTGGCTGAATCTTCTCTTCCAAAGCGCGATAGAAGACGTTGGCCTGGCCCATCATGGGACCGACGCCTCCCATCTGAAACATCAGCCACTGCACTGCTCGAGAACGCGCCTGGACGTCGCGGGGCAGCAAGCGTCCCGTCTTTTCGGCCAAGTACAACATGATTGCTCCCGACTCGAAGACCGCAAAGCCATCGTCAACCAACGCCGGAATGCGGCCATTGGGACAAATCGCCAGGTACTCTGGCCGTTTTTGTTCGCCCAGGCGCAAATCGATCTTTTCTACGGCATACGGCAGCGCCAGCTCTTCCAAGGTGACGGAGGCCTTCCAGCCATTGGGCGTAGATGCGGTATAGAGCGTGAGCATGAACACAACTCCCCGTACAGTCAGCGTTGCTGTTCTGCAAAGTACCCCGCCACCCAGCGGATGCCAAGCACTCCGGGCGCTGTTGCTGCCCTTTCGGGCAGATGGTTAGATGACCACAGCACTTAGCACGGCATCGAGGAAGAGGCTTATGAGTATTTTGGATAGATTTCGCCTGGACGGCCAAGTGGCCGTGGTCACTGGGGGCGGTCGCGGCATTGGTGAAGGTCTGGCCCTAGGGCTCGCCGAAGCCGGCGCCGATGTGGTGGTGGCCGCCCGCCGCACCCAGGAAGTTGAAGCCGTTGCAGAGAAAGTCCGCGCCTTGGGCCGACGCGCCTTGCCCGTTACCTGCGATGTCATGCACATCGAACAGGTGCAAGCATTGGCCGAACAGGCACACAAAGATATGGGTGCGTTGACCTGCTGGGTGAGCAATGCGGGTGGCGCCGACGATCGCGTGCCGCGCACGTTCCTCGAGATGCCGGAAAGACAGTGGGACTTTCAATTGAATTTGAACTTGAAGGCCGTTTGGACAGGCGCTCAAGCAGCCGGCAATATCATGAAAGACAACGGTGGCGGTACCATCATCAACATCTCTTCCGTTGCTGCTAACAATGCTTCACCGTTCAACGGCCCCTACGCGGTCGCGAAGAGCGGGGTCAACAATCTCACCCAAACCCTGTCCGCTGAAATGGCACCCCTGGGCATACGGGTAAACGGGGTGGCCCCCGGGCCAATACCAACGGAAGTTTTTCTAGAGTTTCTAAACCTCAAGGAAGAAGACATTCCAAAACTTGGCGAACGCTTTCAGATTCCGCTCGGCCGAGTGGGCACCCCCGAAGACATTGCGCCAGCCGTCGTCTATCTTGCCTCAGAAGCATCCAGTTGGATGACCGGACACACCATTAGTATCAAAGGTGGGCCATAACGCTAATGCGCAAGCTCCGCACCCTGCTCGCGCTGTGCGCGATGCTTGCCGTTGTCGGTTGCTCGACACCAGCAACTGAAAGTTCGCCGTCGTCGACTGTAGAGACTCAGACGGCGGCCACCGGTCTGGTTGACCCAGCTTCAACGTTTCAACAGCGCTGCGTCCAATGTCACGATGGCAGCGTCCCAAAAGCGCCACACCAGGTCAGCTTCCAAATCATTGGTCGCGACAGCATCTACCAAGCTCTGACAGATGGCATGATGCAAGTGCACGTGCAGGGGCTGACAGATCCTGAAATTCAGTCCTTGGCATCGCACCTAGGCGGTAGCACAGTGGCTTCTGAGCCTGTAAAGATGTGCGCGCAAACTAAGTCAGTAGGCGGGCGCCCTGCACATCAGGGCTGGAGCCTCACCCAGGCCGGCACACGTTTCGTGCCGCCGGAAAAATCGGGAATCGATCGCAGCAACGTAGCTGGCTTGCAACTGAAATGGGCGTTCGCTTTTCCCGGTGCCAGTCGGGCCCGCAGCCAGCCAGTCATTCTCGGCGACTATGTTCTGGTCGGTAGCCAAGATGGCACCGTTTACGCCCTCGAGCTCGACAGCGGCTGTAGCCAATGGACCTTCAAAGCCGACGCCGAAGTTCGCAGCGCGATTGCGCTCAGCGACGACGGCCGCCAGGCCTACTTCGGTGACATAGTCGGGAACGTGTACGCGCTCAACAGCACCGATGGCTCACTACGCTGGAAGCAACTGGCACACAGCCATCCCGATGTGACGCTAACCGGCTCGCCTCGTCTTTACCAAGACCATCTTTACGTTCCTTTGTCTTCATCGGAGTGGGCGCGAGCCGCCGACCCCGGCTATGGCTGTTGCACTTTTCGTGGCGGCGTGGTCGCCATGAACACTGACGATGGCAGTATCGACTGGACGGCGTACGCCATTCCCGAGGCGGCGCAACTCACCGGCAAAAAAAATGAACTTGGCGCAGCCATGCGGCACCCTGCTGGAGCGCCGATCTGGAACTCACCCACCATTGATGAAAAGCGCGGTACGCTCTACGTCGGAACCGGCGAGGCTTACACCTCACCAGCAGCCGACACTAGCGACTCCGTTATCGCTTTTGATCTGGCAACAGGGGATATGCGCTGGTTCTACCAGTCCATCAGTGGCGATGCCTGGAATATGGCGTGCTTTATCGGTGGCACTGCCAATTGTCCCGAAGAAAACGGCCCCGACCTGGACATCGGCGCACCACCTGTCATCACCACGCTCGCCAACGGTGAGGACCGCATCATCGCCGGGCAAAAATCCGGCCATGTATTCGCCTTGGATCCAGAAGACGGTTCGTTGCTGTGGCGTAACAAAATCGGCCGCGGAGGCTTTGCTGGCGGTGTGCACTGGGGGCTTGCGGTAAGTCCGGAGCGCATCTATGCGCCAAACGCCGACACGATTTTCACTGGCCGATTCAAGGGTGAACCGAAGCCAGGCCTATTTGCCCTCGACCCAGCTAATGGCGAAATCGAGTGGTTTACGCCGGCACCCAACATCTGCGCCGAGGCGGACAAACCCGCCTGCGATCCAGGACTCTCGGCAGCGGTAACTGCTACCGAGGAAGTTGTCTTCGCGGGCGCCTTTGACGGGCACCTGCGAGCTTACGATGCGGCCAATGGCAAGATTCTCTGGGACTTCAATACCAACACCGAGTTTGCCACCGTATCCGGTGAGCTGGCTCATGGTGGCAGCATCGAATCTGATGGACCCGTTCTGTACAACGGCCACGTCTTGGTGAACTCCGGATACTTGTTCGGCGATCGCATGCCAGGCAACGTGCTGCTGGTATTCGCCAACCCTTAGTCACCCCATGGCCTCAGAGCGACAACCACTTAGCCCAGGACGTCCAGCATGACACTGCATAAAAACCGGTGGCTTGGGTGCTGCCTGGCTCTAGTGCTGGCGACCTTGGTGGCACCCCGCATCCACGCAGAGTCCAACATTGGCTGGCCTGCCTACGGTGGCGCAGACGGCGGGGGTCACTACTCAACGGCGACCGAGCTAAACCCAAATAACGTTACGCAGTTGGAACAAGCTTGGGTACATCGTTCTGGAGACTTTCGCACTGGGGTAATTCGCGGCGTTGAGGGCTTCGATGGTGATGCGCCCATGTCCAGCGCATTCATCGGCACGCCCATCGTCGTCAAAGATACCCTCTACTATTGCACCCCCTTCAACCGGGTATTCGCGTTAGATCCGCAGACGGGCGCCGAACGTTGGGTGTTCGACCCGGAGGTCGACATGAGCCATCAGTCGCTCACCAATTGCCGCGCTGTTAGCAGTTGGACTGACAGCGAAGCCCCCGAGGCTTTCTGCGGACACCGAATCATTCTGGGAACGCTCGATGCGCGCTTGATCGCGCTGGACGGTAAAACCGGCAAACGCTGTCCAGACTTTGGCAAAAATGGCGAAGTCGATATCACCCACGGCCTTTCGGCACACAACCCGGGCGACTACAACCTCACCAGTCCAGCGGCGGTGTTGGGAGATACGCTGATCATTGGCTCACGCATCATCGATAGCCTGCGCAAAGGCATCCCCTCGGGCGTCGTTCGGGCCTATAGCGCGCGGACTGGTGAGCTGCGCTGGGCTTGGAATCCGGTGCCACCCGGCGCAACAGAAACCACAGCAGACGGCACGTTCGTAGACGACACCACCAACGTTTGGTCAATCATATCGGTGGATCCAGAGCGTAATCTGGTGATCGTTCCTACCGGCAACTCCTCGCCGGACTATTACGGCGGCGATCGCGGTGGCAATCTCGATTACTACTCAAGCTCAGTGGTGGCGCTGAACGGCGATACCGGAGAAATCGTCTGGCATTACCAAACCGTGCATCACGACATCTGGGACTTTGACGTGCCGGCGCAACCGACGTTGCTGGACGTCACCATCGACGGCCGCACCAGGCCCGCAGTGGTGCAAGTCACCAAGATGGGACTTACCTTTGTATTAGACAGAGAAACAGGAAAACCGCTGCATCCTGTTGAAGAACGACCGGTGCCACAAACGGGTGCAGTGCCTGGGGAATATTTGAGCCCAACACAACCCTTCCCGCTCAAACCAGAACCGTTACACCAACTGCACATCTCTCCAGACGATGCCTGGGGATTTACCTTCTGGGACAAAAATCAATGTCGCCAACAGCTAGAGGAGCTGACCACCGGCCCAATCTATACGCCGATCAGCACCAAGGGCCTGGTCATGTACCCATCGAACATCGGCGGCAACAACTGGGGCGCACCGGCGGTTGATCCCAACGCACAGTTGATGGTTACCAACACCAAACACGTGGGCATGGTTTTGCAGCTGATTCCGCAGGACCAATGCGCAGAAAACAGCGGATTTCCTCAGCAAGGATCACCGTACTGCGTCAGCATGCGTCCTTTCCTGTCTCCTTGGGGCGCACCTTGTACCAAGCCACCGTGGAGTACTTTGTCAGCCGTCAATCTCAGCAGCGGTGAAATCGAGTGGCAAGTACCGCTCGGAACCCTGAAGCACCAAGCGCCCTGGCCTCTGTCATATATGAAAGGCGGCGTGGAGATGGGTGGGCCAACGGTAACAGCCGGTGGCCTAGTTTTCATCGCCGCTGCCGGTGACCGACACATTCGTGCATTTGGCTTGGCGGATGGTACGGAGCTGTGGGCGGACGAATTGCCAACCACAGGCAATGCGGTTCCCATGACCTATGTCTCTGGCGGTCGTCAATTTGTGGTGATTGCCGCGGGCGGTCACTTCACTTCCACCTCTCCCGCTGGAGACTACCTGGTCGCTTACGCGCTTCCTGACTAAGCATGAATCAGGCTAACACTCCAGCAGCCCGGGTCGCAGGGCTACCGAGCTACTTCATCGTGTTCGTTGCATCGATGGTGGCCATTGGTCCCTTTGCCATCGATACCTACCTACCGGCAATGCCGAGTATGGCGAAAGCCCTCGGCGTCGACATCGTCGCCGTCAACGCGACCCTGAGCACTTACCTGCTGGGCTTCGCCGCCGGGCAGCTATTGGGCGGCCCCATTTCTGATCAAATCGGACGTCGCAAAGTGGGCCTGTTGGGTTTGTTGGTGTTCTTTTTCGCCTCACTGGCCATCGCTGCAGCCACCAACGTAACCCAAGTGCTGCTGCTGCGAGTCGTACAGGCCGTGGGAGGCGGATTCGCCACGGTCATTTGCATGGCCATGGTGCGTGATGCTTACGAGCCAATGGAAGCCGCCAAGCGTTTTCCGGTGGTGATGTTGGTAATGCTCAGCGCACCGCTGTTCGCACCCGCGATTGGCAGCGCACTGTTGAGTTTAGGCTGGGCAAGCATTTTCGTATTTCTGGCGATCTATAGCCTAGTGGTCGCGGTGGCCTTCTTGCCTGTACCCGAGACAGCGACACAGGCACCTGGGCATCTAACCTGGGGCGACATCCTGCCGCAGTACTGGTCGGTCATCTCTCGCCGGGTGAACGGCAAGCTGGTGCCCTTACGTTTCATTTTCACTCAGGGATTGCTGTTCTCCGGCACGTTTGTGTTTATCACTAACTCGCCCTTCATCTATCTCGAACACTACGGTATAGCCGAAGAGTGGTTCGTACTCTATTTTGGTGCCAATATTCTCATGATGATGCTGTTTACCAGCATCACCACCCGGCTAATTCACCGGCACTCACCGCATCGATTGTTTCGCATATCTAGATCCATCCAACTGATTGCAATGCTGACGCTAACTATTGCGGTGGTTAGCATTGAGGTTCCTTTGTGGCTATTCACTGCTTTGCTGGCAATGGTGATTGGCCCAAGCGGCATGAATAACCCAACCGTGTCTGGACTCTATCTGTTCCACTTCGATCGACTCAGCGGCAGCGCTACATCGTTGATGAACGTGACCGTTTTTCTATTTGGTAGCATCCTAGGGGTGGTGTCAGGGTTTCTCTATGACGGTACGCTAAAACCCATTGTGTACACCATGTTGGCCGGTTTGCTGGCCGCCAACGTGGTTGCCTTAACCATTCCTCCACCAGTGCCCAATGACGATTGACCAACAGTCGACGACTCGCTAGCCTGACCGAACGCACACCCTGGGGAGGACAACGCCGTGCCATCGAAGTCCAATCAAACACTGCCTGCGCAGATGCCTGCTGAGCAGATGATTCGCATGTTTGAGACCATGACTCGAATCCGCGAGTTCGATGAGCGTGCAGCGCTGCTGATGGAACAGGCTCGTGTGCACGGTTCAGTGCACCTTTACTGTGGTGAAGAAGCTATTGCTGTAGGCGTTTGCGAAGCATTGCAGGCCGACGACTACATCACCTCCACGCACCGTGGGCACGGCCACTTGTTGGCCAAAGGCGGCGATCCGCGAAAAATGTACGCGGAGCTATTTGCCAAGACCAATGGTTACAACGGTGGCAAAGGTGGCTCCATGCACATCGCTGCGTTAGAGCTAGGCATGATTGGGGCGAACGGTATTGTCGCGGCGGGTGCGCCCATCGCACTAGGCGTCGCTTTCGCCAGTCAGTACCAAGAGAATCAGCGCGTAACCATCTGCTTCTTTGGCGACGGCGCTGCCAACGAAGGCGCTATGCACGAGGCGATGAATATGGCCGCGGTGTTGAAAGCACCCATGGTCTTCGTCTGCGAGAACAATGGCTATGGCGAGTGGTCTCCGGCCAATACCCAAACCGCGATCGATGACATTGCCGATCGCGCCCGCGGTTACGGCTTCCCCGGCGTAATCGTCGATGGCATGGACATTAGCGCGGTACACGAAGCCGCACAGCACGCCATCGATCGTGCACGGCGCGGCGAAGGTCCGAGCTTGCTGGAGTGCAAGACCTATCGTTTTTATGATCATGTCGGTCGCGATTTTGGCGTGCTGCAACGCGACGAAGACGAAATCGCCCAATGGCGGGCTCGAGATCCTATCGATCAGTGGCGCAAGGTATTGATCGATCAGCAAGTGCTAACGGCTGCTGAGGCCAGCGCAACCACCGAACGCATTGCCGCGGAGATGGACGAGGCCATTCGCATCGCCGAACAAGGTCCGGATCCGGTACCGGGGGATCTAATGCGCGGCATCTATACCGAAGGGGCAAACCCATGAGCATCAAAAACATGACTGCCGCCATCAACGAAGCCATTGATTTGGAAATGGCCCGGGATGAACGGGTATTTGTTGCTGGCGAAGATGTGCGCGTCGGCGGCCCGTTCGGCACCGAGGCAAATCTGCTGGCAAAGTATGGAGAAAAGCGCATCGTCAATACGGCCATTTCCGAACAAGCGCTCACCGGCCTTGGCGTGGGTGCTGCGGCGGTGGGGCTGCGGCCAATCATCGAGATTATGATCATGGACTTTGTCACCGTGGCCATGGACCAGATCGTCAACCAGATGGCGAAGATGAAGTACATGCTCGGCGGCAAGCCGGTGCTGCCCATTGTTGTCACGACCCATGCCGGAGTCGACAGCAGCAGCGCGGCGCAACACTCAGGCAGTCTCGAAGCCTGGTTCTGCCATGTTCCGGGCCTAAAGGTGCTCATGCCTTCGAACGCCTACGATGCCAAGGGCTTGCTCATCAGCGCTATTCGCGATGACAACCCGGTTATCTTCGTCAGCAACAAGAAGTGTTTGCAGACTTCTTGCGAAGTGCCGGATGAGGCTTACACCGTGCCTTTAGGGGTGTGCAAAGTCGTGCGCGAAGGCGAAGACATCACGCTGGTCGCTACTGGCCGCATGGTGCACGATGCGCTTGACGCGGCGGAGCAGCTGCAAGCCGCAGGCATAAGCGCCGAGGTCATTGATCCGCGCACATTGTCACCCCTGGATACCTCGACCATCATAAAGTCCGTAAGAAAAACTTCGCGCGCCATCGTCGCCCAGGAAGCCGTGCGCAGCTGCGGGGTCGGCGCAGAGATCGCAGCCACCATCGCCGATGAAGCCTTCGACTTTCTCGATGCGCCAGTCAAGCGTATCGGCGCACCGTTCAGCCCGGTACCCTTCGGACCAATATTAGAGGCCGAATATTTACCGAACGTAGAAGACATAATGGCCGCAGCAGCAGAAATATTTCCGAATCGTCTACCAGCCTGAGACATTAGAGAACCCTGCCATGACCTGCCACCCAGAACAGCTCGATGTCAGCATTGCCCATCTCGATGGTCTGTACATTGGTGGTGAGTGGCACAGCAGTGCACCCGGCGCTCTGGTGGAGGTTATTTCACCAACCACTGAGGGCGTGATTGCCAAGGTCGCGCTACCCAGCATCGCCGACGCAGATCGCGCCGCCGCGCTAGCGCAACAAGCGTTCAACGAGGGCCCATGGCCCACACTGCCTGTGGCTGAGCGCATTGAAGTGTGCACCCGACTTTGCGACGGTCTCGAGCGGCGGCTGGGCGACCTAAATCGTGCCTGGGCATTCGAGTCAGGACCGACGATTGCCCATGGCGAGATGATCAACAGCGGTGCTGGCGTCGCTATTTGGCGCGGCGCCCTTGCCGCAGCTGCCGAACTACCGTGGGAAGAAGATCGAGGCGACGCGATCATCCGCCGGGAGCCTATCGGCACAGTGCTCGGCATTTTGACTTTCAATGGTCCCATCGTGCTCATGGGCATGAAAATTATCCCGGCATTGCTTGCTGGCTGCACTGTGGTGATCAAGCCCGCACCGGAGTCCCCGCTAACCGCAAGGCTAATGGCAGAGGCCATCGACGAAGCTGGCTTCCCGCCAGGAGTGGTTAGCGTTTTACCCGCTGACACTGCGGTCACGCAACACCTGGTCAGCCATCCAGCCATCGACATGGTGGCCCTCACCGGCGGCACGGCCATTGGCGTGGACGTGGTCAAACGCACGGCAGATCGCCTCGCCCGCACGGCATTAGAGTTAGGCGGCAAATCGCCGGCAATCATTGCCGAAGACGCCGACCTCAATGAAGTAGTGCAAACCCTCGGCGAAGGCTCAAGCGGGTTCAACGGTCAAGTGTGCGTCAGCTTGTCACGCATCTTGGCACCAGCCAATCGCTACGATGAAGTAGTAGAGGCCATGGCTGGCTATTTGAACAGTCTGCGCATCGGCGATCCTTTTGACCCAAGCACCGATCGCGGCCCGTTGGCCGTGGCTCGAGCGCGGGATCGGGTGGAGCAATACGTCGCGGGAGCACAGCAAGAAGGTGCGAAACTTATCGCCGGAGGCAAACGCCCACAGCACCTGCAACGCGGATACTTCTACGAACCCACGCTGTTGGCCGACGTTCACAATCAGATGACCATCGCCCAGGAAGAAGTGTTCGGCCCCGTAACTGCAGTAATCGCTTACGACAACATCGATCAGGCAGTAGAGATTGCCAACGATTCGCCGTTCGGATTGGCGGCATCGGTCTACACCAAGGATCAAACCCTTGCAATGGACTTGGCGCGGCGCATCCGCGCAGGAGGCGTAGCGATCAACATGGCTGGCGTCTCGCTAACCCAGCCCTTCGGCGGCTACAAGCAATCGGGGTGGGGTCGGGAATGTGGGGCGGAAGGCATACTTGAGTTCACCCAGATCAAACAAATAATTACTGGCGGTGGCTACCTCGATGCCGGTAGCTAATCAGGCCGCCCACAACTAGTTAAAGGTCAGAGCATATGCAGCTAAGCAATATCGAGCCCAACCGCCTGCACGGGTTCGATCCCGATGCATTGCAACGGGCGAGAACGGAAATCGAGTACTTGCGTCGCTGGTACGCGGTTGCTACCGATGCCTTAGGCAAAGCTGATGAGCCACAGTCTATCGACGAAGGGAAGCGCATCTACCATCGCATCTTTACCGCCGATGCAGAGGTTGACGTGGTTGGTGGCGAAGGTGAACCCCTGCAAGCCACGGGCCCTGATGGTTGGGCCGCTGTCGCCATGAAAGCGTTGCAGGAGTATGAAGCCACGCAGCATCTGATCGGCACCCAGGTGGTAGATGTGCTGGAGCTGGAAACTGCTGGGGATGGGACCGAGCCGGTCAAAGGCCGCGCGGTGATGAACAGCTATCTCCAGGCTTGGCATGCCTGGCCAGATCAGCGAATGCGTCTGGTCCTGGGGACCTATACCGATCACCTGCGCTATGTGCCCAGCATCGGCTGGCAGATTGAGAAAATGACATTGACCTATGTCAGCGGTGAGGAGCGAATGCTTGGGAGCTAATTCAGGGCGACCGCTTGGCGTTGAGGACGATTGGCCTTCACCGCGTCGCGGTTGGTACACCACCTTCATCCTGCTGTTGGCATTCACGTTTTCCTTCGTTGACCGGCAAGTGCTAAATTTGCTGGTCGAGCCGATTCAGGCTGATCTGGGGATCAGCGATACCCAGATCAGCTTTCTCCAGGGCTTGGCGTTCGTGCTTACCTACGTCTCCATGAGCGTGCCCATCGGGCGCATGGTCGACAAATTCAATCGGGTGGCCATCATGATTGGCGGCGTATTGGTCTGGAGCGCCACCACCATTGCCTGTGGATTGTCGCGGAATTACAGCCAGTTGTTGTTAGCCCGCCTGGGCGTCGGCGCAGGTGAGGCGGCGTTGAGCCCAGCCGCCTGGTCGGTACTGGCCGACTACTTTCACCCAGACAAGCTGGCTCGGCCAATTAGCGTGTACCTCATGGGACCCTATTTGGGGGCCGGCATTGCCATGATCGCTGGCGCCGAAGTCCTCGATTGGACTAGCGAGGTTGACGTGGTCACCTTGCCCCTACTTGGCGCGGTGGCACCGTGGCAATTCACCTTTATCGCCGTTGGGCTTCCTGGACTGATCATCGCTGCCTTGCTAGCAAGCATTCGCGAACCTGCACGCAGAGGTAGAACTGATACTGCGTTAAGCGTTCCGCCGTGGAGTGAGGTTTGGGCGTACATTCGACAACACAAGCGCATCTACATTGCACTGCACCTGGGCGTCCCGTTCATCGTGGTCATGCTCTATGGGCTACAGGGCTGGATTCCCACGGTTATGGTTCGAGTTTACGATTGGGACCTGGCACAAGCAGGGCGCGTGTATGGCGTTATCGCGCTACTCGCAGGGTCTGGGGGTGTCCTGACCGGGCCCTTTGTTTCACGGGTATTGGAAGGTCACGGCATTTTCGATGCGCCGTTGCGCATCGCCATGTTTGGGGCTGTTGGCGCCACTGTGTGCCTGCTAGCACTACCTTGGCAAGCAAATCCGTATCTAGGTCTAGCCTGTGTTGCCGGCGCTAGCTTCTGCGTCACCCTACCACTGGCCCTCATCACTTCAGTCATGCAGCAGGTAACGCCAAACGCCATGCGCGGCGTGGTCAATGGCATGTACGTGGTCACCACCAACGTGGTTGGTTTAGCGCTCGGACCAACCTTGGTGGCCGCCTGCACGGATTTTGTTTTTCAAGATCCAAAAGCGGTAGCGAAGTCTCTCGGACTTGTGTCGCTTTTCGTTGGACCCGTGGCCGTAGTACTACTCGGAATAGGCCGTAAAGCCTACATAGAACACCTGCAGCAACGCAGGCAATCTGACGTCGCATAGTTCAGGAGAACCCCATATGTACCCCTTGATCGTCCGCGCCCTGAGCGCCGCTCTTGGGCTTCTTCTATTTGCATCCGCAGTTGCGCAGAGTGCTAGCGAACAAGCCCAACAAGGTGGTGAGCTCTACGCAAACCACTGCGCCACCTGTCATGGCGCAGATCTACGCGGCTCCGCTCACGGCTCGGAGCTCACCGGTAGCACTTTCGTGAATCAGTGGGGGCAAAAGCACCACCTAGACTTACTGCGTTACAACCAAGAGAACATGCCGCCGGGCAGCAGCCAGGCGCTGAGCCAAGCGGAGCATCTCGCCGTCATCGCTTTTATCCTCACCAGCAACGGCGCTGATTTGCCAGAGACCGCGCTGTCGACCACCACAGCTCGGTTGATCGCTACCGGTGCGGCCGTCGGCGATGCAGGGGAGGCTTTCGATTCCTGGGGTTCTGCTGACAGCATCGACGAAATCGCCAAGAGCCGCTCGGCCTTCAATAACCAAAACGTTGAGTCGTTCGCACCGGTGTCTCAGGATATGCTGAACCAGCCGCCGCCCGGAGATTGGTTGAGCTGGCGACGCACGCTAGACGGCCAGGGCTACAGCCCCTTAAAACAAATAAATCGACGCAACGTTAAGAAGCTAAAGCTTGCCTGGGTCACAGCCATGCGCGAAGGCAGCAATCAGGTCACACCCCTGGTGCACGACGGCATCATGTATCTCACCCATCCCGGCCACGTGATTCAGGCCATCGATGCCAGCAACGGCGATGTCATCTGGGAGTATGCCTACCCCTACCCCAAGGCTTCGATGACCTTAGGCGGTCCGGTTCGCAACATTGCCATTTACCAAGACAAGCTGTACTTAAGCACTTACGACGCAGCGATCGTCGCCATCAACGCCCGTACCGGTGAGCCTGTATGGCGAACGCAGAAGGCAGACTATCGGCTAGGCTATACCCACACCAGTGGGCCCATCGTTGGCGCAGGTGTGGTCTTGAGCGGAATCAACGGTTGCGAGCGCTTTAAGCAGAGTGGCTGTTTTGTTACCGGCCACGACGCCCAATCTGGGAAAGAGCTGTGGCGCACCTCAACCATTGCTCTACCAGGCACGCCTGGAGATGAAACCTGGGGCGATACGCCCATCGAATTTCGTGCTGGAGGCGATACCTGGATCGCTGGCAGTTTTGACCCAAAGCTGAACCTGTTCTTCATTGGCACCTCCCAGGCCAAACCTTGGGTTGCTGCAAGCCGTGGCATGACCACCGACGACGCGGCGTTGTACACCAACGCTACGCTCGCGCTTAATCCGCAGACCGGCGCCATTGTCTGGCACTATCAACACATTCCTGGCGAGACCATCGACATGGAAGTGGGCCTGGAGCGAGTGCTGGTTGATGTAGATGACCAGTCGCTGCTTTTCACCGCCGGCAAAGATGCCATTCTTTGGAAGCTCGATCGAACCAACGGCGCATACCTCGGCCACGTAGAAACCCTACCGCAAACGATTTTTTCCCATATCGATGCCACAACTGGCGCGGTCACCTACCGTCGCGACATTGCCGAAGCTGGCGTTGGCGAGCACTTCAGCGCGTGCCCGGGCATTTACGGTGGTCACAACTGGCAGGCCATGGCTTACAGCCCAGAAATTTCCAGCCTGATAATTCCGTTGCACCAGCTGTGTGCGGATATGGTTGGAAGACAAGTCACCTTCGCTGAAGGTGAAGGTGGATTTGGCGGCGATTCTCGATCTTACGAAATGCCAGGGGCTGACGGCATGCTCGGCAAGCTTGCGGCGATCGATGTGCGTACGCTACGTGAACGCTGGAGCCATGAGCAACGGGCTATGTTGATGACTGGCGCGCTCACCACTGGTGGCGGTTTGGTGTTTGTTGGTGATTTAGACCGCTACATCAAAGCTTTGGACGTACGCAACGGCAAAGTGTTGTGGCAGGCCCGCCTGGGTGCTCCATTGCACGGTTACCCGATCACCTACAGCGCTAACGGCAAACAATACCTAGCGGTACCCACTGGCATGGGCGTGTTCCGGGCACTCACTGCCGCCATCAGCCCGGACATCTATCAGGCCGCCAATGGCCAGGCGTTGTATGTATTCGAATTGCCTAGCCGCTAGAGCCATACAGCCATGCTGACCTTCAAGTGCGTGAGCTTCGACGGGCTCAGCAACCAGGAACTTTATGAGCTGCTAAAGCTGCGTGCCGAAGTATTCGTGGTGGAACAGAACTGCGTGTATCTGGACTTGGACGGCAAGGACCAGCACGGGCATCACCTCTTGGGCCTGGATTCACAACGTCAGCTCTTAGCTTACGCGCGGCTACTGCCGAAAGGCGCCTCCTACCCAGACTACGCGTCCATCGGTCGAGTGGTGACCGCAGCATCGTTGCGGGGCAGCGGCGCTGGCAAAGCGCTCATGCAATACGCGCTGGAGCGAGCGTCCGCAATGTATGAGAACACTGCGTTGAAGATCAGCGCCCAGGCTCATCTGGAACCCTTCTATCGCGAACTCGGTTTCTTACCACAGGGCGAAGGTTACTTGGAAGACGGAATCCCACACTTAGCCATGGTCCGAGAGTAGCTTACTGCGCAGTAAAGCCCCCATCGACAGAAAGCACCGCACCCTGGCACAGGGTGGAATCGTCGGAAGCAAAAAACAACACCGCACCAGCCACTTCATCCGCTCGGCCCATACGACCGATAGGCATCACTCCTTCTAACATCGCTTTGGCCTCATTCTGATCCGGCATTTGGCTGGTCCAGCGCTCCATCATCGGCGTTGCAATAACGCCGGGGCAAACACAGTTGATGCGTACACCGCTCTTTGCCAGCTCAATGGCCATGTCCCGGGTGAAGACCACCAGGCCACCTTTGGCGCTGCCATAGGCCGTAGACAACGGGAATCCAACCAAGCCATTGAGCGAGGAGATGTTGATCACGCTGCCAGAACCCCTAGCCACCATGTCCGGAACCAAGTGTTTGCAGAACAACCATGGCCCTTTTAAATCAGTGTCTAGCACACGATCCCATTGCTCTACGGTGGTCTGATCGTAACTTTCGTTCAACTCACTGCCTGCATTGTTGACCAGCACATCGATCTGAGGCCAGCGGCTCTTCGCGGCAGCGGCGACTGCGGCAACCTGATCTTCTTTGCGCACATCACAACCGATGGCAGTGGCCGCGTCGCCAAAATTCGCCGCCAGGGCTCGCGCCGCGTCGAGGTCAATGTCGGCGATGAGCACTTCTGCGCCCTCGGCAACAAAACGCCGCACGATCGCCTCACCGATGCCGCTAGCCCCACCGGTAATCACACAAGTTCGATCTTTCAGTCGCATGCAGAATCCTTGTCGGTATTAACTCTATGACCAAAGAGCTTGTTGGTTCGATGCTAGACAGCCATGCGCATCACGCGAGGCTCGGTTGACTGCGGCGCCCCGCATCTGCGGCGCGCAGCACTGGCAGCATTAATGCAGCACCTACGGCAATGCAGGCCATGGCTGCCATGCCGTTGGCGACGAACCCTTGGCTATCGCTTAGCAAGCCGCCTACCAGCGGAGCTAGCGCGCCGCCAAGCATGACGAAGGCCGGATGTGAGCCAGTTAGTCGACCGCTAGGCTCAACTACGGCCGTGGCACCCAAAAAAATCGGCATCAGCGCTGTCGGCAATACTGCGAATAGCGGCGCGGTGGTGATGAAGGTCATGGGTTCCTGGGCTCCTGCCAACAGGCCGGCCAGCAGCAGCATCGAACCGATGACCACCGCCGAGAGCAACAGCGCTGAGAACCGTGCGCCAAGATATCCGGCGATGAGCGGTGCAATGATTCCGATAAACCCCCCAACCATGAATACATAGCCGATGGCTTCTGCGTCCAATGTTGCCTGGCGCCCGATTCGAACCAGAAAAATGGCCAACAACCCATGCCCGAAAAACAGCACGCCAAGCCCCAGCAGCGCGATCCAGCCACGCAACGGCACCTTCGCGGGCTGGCCATCTGCAGCGGCATAGGGCTTGGGACGGGGAGTTGCCGCTACAAATAGAAACGCCAACAGGCCGGCCAAAGCATATACGGCATAAAGCCCATCTACCGCTGAAAGTTGCCAGCTTTGGGGCAACAGCTCACCAAGGCGCAAGGCCCGAGGCAGGATGAAGGCAACCAGCACGCCCATCACGCCAACCGCGGCATTGATGATGCCGAAAGTTTGCTGGGGTTTGTCAGAACGACCTGCGGTAGACATCACCGTTGCCATCACCGCACCGATGGCAAGGCCGGCGGGCACCCGAACTCCCAACAACCATTGAGAACTCGGCACAAATATCGAAAGCGTGTTACAGCCAATAACCAACAGTAACGCGAGCCGATAGAGTTGATGAGGATTAAAGGCAGTGCCTACGCGGGCAAAGTACAAGGTACCGCCGGCGATGGCGACCATCTCTGCGGACGCAACCGTTCCTGCTTGGGCATTGCTAACGTCAAAAGACAAGGCAATTGCGTCGATATTGAATGCCATCCCCAACGAAGCGGCAAAGCCCAACAGCAGCACCCCGGTCAGCGAAACCACTGCGCGAGTGCCCAGTTGCAACTGGGCGGCGTCAGCCACTAGCGTCTAAGCTCCGCTGCCATGCAGATCGACGAATAACTCACGCAACACCGCTTTCTTGGGGGACAGGCCATCATAGCCCATGGGTTTCCCGCTCCATAGAAAAACCAGGCGGTCTCTAACAGCGAAATTCGTTAAGATCAGGTTTTAGCTGAACAACATCGGACTGACCCATGAGCGAGATCCTCGACCAGATTGAAACCTGCCCGATTAGCAGCATCACCCCCATGCATCCGGATCTGCTGCGCTGCCCCGCAGCTATGAACCGACGTCTGCGGGAAGAAGCGCCGGTGTATCAAGATCCATTATCGGGCATCTACTTCATCTCCCGCTATGCCGACGTGGTTGCCATGGCCATGGATCCAAAGACTTTTTCCAGCGTCATGGCCGGCGACAGCTCCCGCGCCGTGAACTCAGAGGATCCTGACGTGACGGCCATCATGGCCGATGGCTATCCAAACGTTGCCACCATGTTGACCCAGGACCCGCCACTACAGCGTCGCTATCGAAAATTCGTCGATGGCGCCTTCTCCCCGTCGAATCTCAAAGCATTAGAACCCTTCATCAGCGCCACCTCACACGAGCTCATCGATCGAATGGCGCCAAATGGACGTTGTGAATTTCTGAACGAATTTGGGGTGCCGCTGCCACTAACGGTAATCGCCTCGCAAATCGGCACCCCCATCGAAGATTTGCCGAAGCTGCGCAAGTGGACCGAAGCTTTCATCGGCAACCTCAGCCAACAGCTCGACAAGCAAGGCATGATTCGAGCAGCGACAGATATCCTCGAATTCCAGCACTATTTTGTCGAGAAGATGGAAGAGCGGCGCCAGCAGCCTCAGGACGACATTCTCTCTAAAGTCGTAAACGCCAGCATCGATGGTGAAAAGCCCCTAGACAATGCCGAGTGCCTGTCCATGTTGTCCCAGATCCTTGTTGCTGGGAACGAAACCACTGCCGGTTCACTGACTGAAGGTATCTGGCTGCTGATCAACAACCCTGATCAGTACGAGTTGCTCGAAAAAGATCCCTCTCCGGAGATGATCAATCGCTTTGTAGAAGAAGTGCTCAGAGTGTCCAGCCCGTCTGCCAACATGTTTCGGCGCACTACCACCGATGTCACCCTGCATGACGTTACCATCCCAGCCAACTCAATCTGCTTTGCACGCTTTGCTGCCGCCAATCAGGATGAAGCCCAGTTTGCGGACCCCCTGAAGTTCGACATCATGCGTGACAACCTGCGAGACCATGTCGCCTTCGGCAAAGGCATTCACCACTGCCTTGGTGCCGCGTTGGCCCGCCGCGAGATGAACGGCGGCTTTACCGCCATCTTCGAACGGTTAAAGAACTTCCGCCTCGACGAGACTGTGAAGGGCCCGGAGTTCCTGCCGAACGCATTGCTGCATGGGCTGGACTCGCTGCATGTGGAATTCGATCTGCGTTAGCGACCCGAGCCAAGCACCGGAGCCGATGGCGTGACCGCAAGCAGTTTCTCAACGGCTGCCCTAACTTCGTTCGACCACTGCTGAGCCACCGTGCTCCCAGCGGGTAGGTTGGTGCTTGCGCGCCGGTACACCACTTGGCCACTCCCATCTACGACCATTAAGCCAGGAATGAACTGCACATCGTACTGCTGTGCAATGCCGTCGGCATCGGCGATGGCTACAACTGGAAAATCCAGACTAGCCATATAGGCCTTCGGATCGCCGCGCCCGCGCTCCTTAGTGTTGAAGGTGAGCACCTGCAGACCGCTCTCTGCATAGTCCGCATGGATCTGCTTGGCATAGGGCATGAACGCCTTACAATAGGGGCACCAGGTCGCCCAGAACAGCAGCACTGCCGGCCGGCCGTCAAGCACCTCAGGGAAGGATACCTGCGTGCCGTCACGCAAATCGTTACCCGCCCAGGCCGGTGCCTGATCACCCGCTGTTACAGCATGGGCATTGCCGCACATCGCCAAGAACAGCACTAGTAGCAGCCGTTTGGGGTAGATTCGCATGATGATTTCCTTGAACAACCGATGATTCTTAGCGTTGGACCACAAACTACGATGAACGTTTGCTGCCGCGAGCCTGCGCAGTGACTGCCACTTCGAAGCAACGAGCAAGCAGAAGAAGATCATGAACGAACTGCTCAAGAATCTGCAGCAACAAATCTCAACAGCAACCGAAACTGCGGCCCAATGGGCCATGAGCCCACAGTTCTACGCACAACTCGGCGCGATCGCAACCGCAGTGATTGTTGCCTATCTGCTCAGCGCTTTGCTCAAAGCCAAAGTGCCAGCACTACGTGACGAGCCCGCTGCCGGTCGTCTGTTCTACCTGCGCTCCCTATTTTACCGCCTCCGAGTTCTGACTACGCCGCTGCTAATCGTCTTCTTTCTCGGCGTTGCAGTAGAAGTAGCCGTAGACGCGGTGGGCCAGAGCTGGCTCATTCGCGTGGCACAGGGGCTCGCAGTGATTGCCCTGCTGTATCGCATCATCACCCACTTCATTCAAAGCCCGGTGATCAAGGTGCTAGCCAAGTGGATTGGCATTCCGCTGGCCACCTTAGAAGTGTTTGGCTGGCTCGATAACGTCACCGCCTATCTAGCCGACATTTCTATGTCTGTGGGCAACATCCACATTTCACTGCTGGCCCTATCTCGCACCCTGCTGTTTGGCTCTGTGCTGTTCTGGCTCGGTCGAGTCTCGAACAATGCGGGAAAGCAGGTCATCCGCAATCAGACCAATCTGGACGTAGGCACCCGGGAAGTGTTCGCGAAGCTATTCGAGCTTGCGCTGTTCGTGGTGATCTTTCTTTTGCTGCTGCAGGTCATGGGCATCAGCCTCACAGCCCTGGCGGTGTTCGGTGGCGCGCTTGGCGTCGGCTTGGGATTTGGCTTGCAGCAGATCGCCTCGAACTTCATTTCCGGCTTCATCATACTGCTCGATCGATCGCTAACCATTGGCGATTACATCGAGCTGGAAGATGGCCGCGCTGGGGTACTGCGCGAGCTGAACATGCGTTTTGGTGTGATCGAGACCTACGATGGCAAAGACATCATGGTGCCCAACGAGCAGTTCATTACCTCTTCGTATACTAATTGGACACACAAAAACCCCCAGCAACGTTATGCGTTAAATCTACAGGTTGCCTACGCTACTGATCTCGATGCACTGTTTGAAAACATCCGAGCCATATGCACTAAGCACCCGCAGGTCATCAGTGGCGATGATGCGCCTGTTGAGTTGCGTCCTGACGCCGAAATCGCTGGCTTCGGCGAGTCCGGAATCGACATTTTGGTGGAGTTCTGGATGGAGGGTATTGATGACGGTCGCAACCGAGTGGGAGCGGATTTGCTGTACGATATCTGGAAGTCGATAAAAGAAAATGGCATGGAAATTCCTTATCCACAGCGCGAGATTCGCATTCTGAGCGAACAGCCAATCCCAAATACCGATCGATGAAGCAAAACCCGTCCAGCAATAACCAGTTTTCCAACCTATGATTACCGTCATTCGCTGGCTGCTCGTGCCACTCAGCGTTGCCCTGGTCGCTCCAGCAACCGTGGCACTGGGACAAAAAGTCATCGGCCTCGCCGACCAGCGCTGCGCCCCCGAGCATCTGATTGGTGGTGCCTGTGTTGAGTCTTGGCATACCGGAACAGTGGAACTGGTGATCTACATCGGCTGCCTCATCCTGGCCGTAGGCGTGACTCTGCTGCCAGCAAGCATCGCTCCGGCCGGTAAGCGCCTGGTCGCAAGCATTGGTTATCTGTTGTTGCTCGGAGCTTTTGTCACAGGCTACGTCTTCACCCGTTGGCCGGAGTTTTTCACCCCCGCCGCAGTCGCCGCCGTTGCCGGTGCATTGGCTGTAGCTTGGGTATTTGTAAGGAGTCGTCGTGATCGAAGCGCGTAGCGTCATCGTTGCCTTCAGTGTCGTCATCAGTTTATCGCTAGCTAGCATGTGCCTTGCAGAAGAAATTCCCCGTCGCGCTGACGGCAAGCCGGATTTCAACGGCGTTTGGCAGGTGCTCAATCGCGCCAATGACAACCTGCTCTCCCATGACGCGCAGGCGGCTCGGTCCATGCAACCTGGGCCCTTCGGACCCGTTCCGGCGGAAGAAGTGGTCGCTTTGGGCGCAGTGGGCGCCGTTCCTCCCGGACTTGGTGTCGTCGATGGCGATGCGATCCCCTACCTACCTGCAGCGCGCGCCAAGCAGCAGGAGAACCAGCAGAACTGGCTTAGCGCAGATCCGGAAGTGAAGTGCTATTTGCCCGGCGTACCGCGCGCCACCTATCTGCCCCATCCTTTTCAGATCTTTCATAGCGACAGCGCCTTCTTCATCGCCTATGAATATGCTGGCGCTACGCGAAATTTCTTTCTCACGGACCCCGGCGAAGCCCCCGTTGACTCATGGATGGGGCAATCCGTGGCTCGTTGGGACGGCGACACGCTGGTGGTCACCGTGACCGGTTTGAATGATCAAACCTGGTTCGACCGCGCCGGCAACTACCATAGCGACGCGCTGAAGGTAACCGAGCGATACAGCATGGAAAACGCGCACGTCATGCAATATGAAGCCACGATTGAAGACCCTAATGTATTTGCTAAACCCTGGACGCTGCGCATGCCAGTTTATCGCCGGGTAGGTCCAGACGCCCGACTGCAGCAGTTCAAATGCGTGCCTTTCGTTGAGGAGTTGCTGTATGGGCACCTACGCAAAGAACCCATAAATCCAGACAGAGCAAAGCAAAATGATGAATAGCAAAAGTTGCGGTACCCTGAGCTTAGTCATGCTGCTGAGCGTTTTACCAATGGCGAGCGTTCTTGCACAACAATGGCAGATGCCGAGAACACCCCAGGGTGATCCAGACCTGCAAGGCCTCTGGACCAACGCCACCATCACCACCCTTGAACGCCCAGCTCAATTTGATGAACTCGTGATCTCCACAGAAGCTGCGCAACGGTGGGAACGCAGCATGTCGGAAACCTTCGCTGCAATAGATGAGCTACCCGAGGAAGGGCTAGAAGTTGGTGGTAATGTCGGCGGCTATAATTCCTTTTGGATGGATCCTGGCACCCGAGCTTTGCGCGTGGGCGACGAAGTTCGCACGAGCATCATCACAGAGCCCGCCGACGGCAAGCTACCGCTGCGCCTGGGGGCTAGAACCAAGTTGGGTGCGTTCCTGATGCGCATTCAAGGCGCATTCGACGGTCCTGAGCAACGGCCGCTGGGCGAGCGCTGCATTGTGGGTTTTGGTTCTACGGGCGGCCCACCGATGCTACCCGTGCTGTACAACAACAACTATCAGTTCGTGCAATCCCCAGGGCACGTCATGATTCTGGTAGAGATGAATCACGATGCACGCATCATCCGACTCGATTCCGAGCACTTACCAGACCACGTTCGCCCATGGCTGGGAGATTCCATCGGCCGCTGGGAAGATGACACGTTGGTGGTCGAAACCAGCAACTTTCATCCTGGTCAGAGTTTTCGCGCGGCCATTAAACATCAGTTCTACCTAACCAAGGACGCTGTTGTGACCGAGTGGTTTCGGCGCGTCAGCGACACAGAAATCCTCTACCGCTTCGAGGTCAATGATCCCGGTGCCTATCACTCGAACTGGGTTGGCGAGCAAACCCTGCGCGCCACTGAAGGTCCGATTTACGAATATGCCTGTCATGAAGCCAACTACGCCATGCGCGGCATATTGGCTGGTGCGCGCTTAGCGGAAGCCGAGGCAGAGTAATCCCGCAAGCGACTTTGTCCGGAATGCGCCCAGGCAAGATTATTTTCATCTTTGCCGATTGATTCCTACTGGCTGTACCGTCCAACGGTTACTGAATACCAGCAGGAGTAGCACAACAATGAGAGTTCAGCCATCTATCGCGCGCCTTTTTGGCGTAGCGTTGTTTAGCGTCGCCTGGCTTTGCAATCCAGCCTGGGCTGCACCCGTACTGCCCGCCTTTGCCGATGCCACTTTCACCGGCCAAGCCCCCGACAATCCCTACTTTCCCATGACCAATTCGGCCACGAGTCTGTTTAGTGGCAGCTTTTTCGACGATGATGGAGAACTGGCCACCGAGAGTTTTGAGCTAACCAATATCGGACTGGGGCGGGTCTTACTCGGTGTGCAGACGTTCACCCAACAAGACCTGGCGTATGAGGATGGCTTGCTGGTGGAAGCCACTTCCGACTATTACGCCCAGGACACCGACGGCAACGTCTGGTACTTCGGCGAAGACGTGGTGAACTATGTCTACGATGATGACGACGAACTCATCGAAACCAACAATTCCAGCGCCTGGCTGGCCGGTGAAAACGGCGCCGAGCCCGGCTACATCATGCCCGTGGATCTCACGGTGGGTTTTGAGTACTTTCAAGAGTCAGCGCCGAACGATGACGCTATCGATCAAGCAATGATCTGGGCAGTAAACCAAACGGTGGTATTAGACATCGGTACGTTCGATAACGTCCTGCAGATATTCGAAACCAATCCGCTGGAGCCAGACTCTCGGGAGTTCAAATACTACGCGCCGGGCGTTGGCTTGATCCTGGTGGAGGAAGATTTGGACGAAGACTTCGCCAACCCAGAGCTAAGCGTTGCGCTGCAGACTGCAGCAGTGCCGGAACCCGACACCTTGCCGCTGATCGGCCTTGGGGTGCTGTGTGCCTACTGGACGCGGCGCCGCGCGAACCGCCGATGATCTAACTTCGCAGGGACGAGTTGACTTTCCGTCGAGCATCGGTGAGCGTCTGATATTCACCTTCCCGCGTCTCATCAACGCCGTCCAGGAACGTCAACTTGCCGGAAAATTCGCCGACCCTAACTAAGGCCCTCGGTTTTCGCGATACTGTGGCTCTAGCCTTTGGCTCCATGGTGGGCTGGAGCTGGGTCATACTGTCCGGCCAATGGTTGAGCACTGCGGGTTTGCTAGGAGCGCTGCTGGCCTTCGCAACGGGAGGCGCCATCATTGCGCTGATCGCCTTAACTTACGCGGAGCTGGCGTCAGCTATGCCAGTAACGGGTGGTGAACATGCTTACAGCAAACGCGCCTTCGGTCGGCATACGTCGTTCTTATGTACCTGGGCCATCACCTTCGGCTACGTCAGCGTTGCCGCCTTCGAAGCCGTTGCCCTACCCACCGTCCTGTCTGGATTCGTCGAACTAAAAGGGCCAGTGCTTTGGGAAATCGCCGGTTGGGAAGTGCACTTGCTGTGGGCATTAACCGGTGTCGTCGGTGCGATCCTAATGACTGTGATCAACTGCCTGGGCGTTCGCCCTGCAGCTCTGCTGCAGTTCGTTCTGGTCTGCGCAATGTTGGCCGCAGGCCTGTACCTCATCGCCGGCGCAACGCTACAGCCGGCGTCGCTGCCCAGCGCTACTGCACACAACGACTCTGAGCTGACGCTGGCAGGCTTTGCATCGGTACTGATCATGGTGCCATTTTTGTTCGTCGGTTTTGATGTGATTCCACAAACCGCAGGTGAGTCGCGCATGGCGCATCGACGATTGGGTAGCGCGCTGCTTGCCGCTGTGGGACTCACGACAATTTGGTACATCCTAATTGTTTGGGCGGTATCGGTTGCTTACCCAAACCCGGTAGACAGCGGCGATCTTCCTACGGCTACTGCCGCTGAGAAACTCTGGCACAGCCCATGGGCTTACCGATTGCTCCTGCTAGCAGGCCTTGCAGGCATCATCTCCAGTTGGAACGGCTTCATCGTTGGCGGCTCCCGCGCCATATACGCCATGGCCGCGGACGGTATGCTGCCGAGATGGCTCAGTGCCATCCACCCTCGCTACGGCACACCCTACCGAGCAATCATGCTGATTGGACTGATTTCTGCACTTGCACCCTGGTTCGGCCGGCCTTTGCTCGTTTGGCTGGTCAATGCCGGTGGCCTCGGTGTCGTGCTCGCCTATCTATTGGTTGCCGCTGCCTTTTTGCAACTGCGTCGTCAAGAACCGGAAATGCCTAGGCCTTATGTTGTGCCTGTCGGAAGCTTGGTCGGGTGTAGCGCGCTGCTGCTGAGCCTAAGTTTGGCAGCACTCTACCTCCCAGGCAGCCCAGCTGCACTACAGCAGCCCGAATGGCTGTTGCTTGTGCTCTGGTTTGGTCTAGGCGCGTTACTCTATCGCTCGCAGCAGGACCCCCAAGCGAACAACCCTCATTCAGCGCGAACGTAAACTCGTCGGCCACCAAGCCAAGTCTGCAGCACGCGCAAGGTCTTTAGCTGCGCTTCTGACACACTCATCGGGTTAGCTTCGAGAATCACAAAGTCAGCGAATTTACCGACTTCGAGGCTGCCCTTGTCTCGCTCTTCGAAGGTCAGCAGCGCACCGTTCAACGTATAGCCCTGTATCGCCTCGGCGACGCTGAGCGCTTCATCGGCAGCGTACACCGTGCCAGAGGCACCCTTTCGCGAAACCGCAGCGTAAATTCCCAGCATTGGCCCCATAGGCAATATGTCACTCGATAGTGCTAGGTGTACTCCGTGATCCATGGGGGACCGAAGGGGGTTGTTGGTCGACAATCGTTCACCGTCGAGGTAATCACGATAACGACCTTCTAAGGTATAGGTAAAATTCGGCTGCTGAGTAATGTGAATCTCATGCGAGGCCATGCTCCGCATGGTGTCGGCGCTAGGCATTATCGTAAAGTGATTCAAATAGTGCCGATGATCAGACCGCGGATATTGCTCAATGATCTGACTCAATTGGGCAACGCTCAGTTCAATCGCTGCGTCGCCGATAGCGTGTAGGCCCAACTGCCAGCCCGCTCGATGTGCGTCCTCAAACAGCCGGGCAAAGTCTGCCTCCGGTTGGGTCAAACTGCCACGATAGCTCGACTCGCCCTTGTAAGGCTCTTTGGTGTAGGCAGCCGGGCCAGTAAAACCGCCATCGACAAAAACCTTCACCGCTCCAATACGGAAGTGTTCATCACCAGTGCCAGAGCGCTTGCCCTCGGAACTCAATGCTTGGGCATGCTCCCAACTCACTTGCATTGCAGCTCGAGGCAATTGCCCCCGATACGACGAGTAAAGTTCTTCCCAACGCTCAAACTTTTGGGGATCTGACATTGCTTGAACAATCGAGGTTATACCCAATGAAAACTGGGCCTGGAGATTCGTCAGCAGACTCGCCCGAACCTCGCTCGCTTCAGCTTCAGGTACCAGGTCCAAGAGCAGATCCTGACGTTCTCGGATGATACCGGTTAGCGTGCCATCAGCCTCACGCTCCAACATTCCCTGATCGGGATCAGGCGAGACCGCCGTCAGCCCTGCTGCAATGAGCGCTGCACTATTAGCCACCGCGCTGTGTGCACCCGCGCGGGTTAGAACCACCGGATGATCTGGCGCGGCATGATCTAGGTCAGCACGATTGGGTTTGCGGCCTTCGGTTAACGAGTCCTCCGACCATCCGTAACCGGTAATCCATTCACCCTTCGCTAACGCAGCAGCTTTTGTTGCAACCGCCGCTTGCATCTGTTCGATGGAGCCAACCTCAGTCAGATCAATATAGCGCTCGGGTTGGCCTTCGATGTGGGTGTGAGTGTCGATGAACCCCGGCAGCATGGTCGCGCCTTGCAAATCAACAGTTTGCTTGGGGCGCAGAGCGCGAGTTTGATCGTCACCTACTGCAACGATTCGCTCGCCCGTTACTGCTAGAGAATTGGCGACACTGAACTTGGCATCTGCCGTAATAATCGTGCCGTTGAAGTACAGAATATCGACGGATTCTGAGGGCGCGCTACTGCACCCCCACAGTCCTATCAGCAGCAGCGCAGTTCCGGACCAAGCGATCCGTTTGCTCAACTTCAATATGCCTACCTCAACAGCAGATCGATGAGCCGCTTAAGAAGCGCCAGCCTCTACGAGCCTGTCGGCACTTCATTAAACGGAATGCCCTTGTCCATGCGCGGCTCCTGGGGTAATCCCAAGACCCGTTCAGCAATGATATTGGCCATGATTTCGTCCGTGCCACCGGCAATACGCAATCCAGGAATGGCCATATAGGTGTCTTGGAACAAGCTGCCGAAGTTGTCGTCGAACGCCTTGTCTCTAACAATGCCTTCTTGCTCGAGCAAATCGATCGCGAACGATGCCATGTCTTGAGACTTGACTGCACCAACCAACTTGCCAATGGAGTTTTCTGGCCCTGGAATATCACCACGAGACAGCGCCGACAGTGTGCGATACGCGGTGAATTTAAGGCCCGCTTCCTGCACGTACCAACTCGCTAGCTTGGACCGCACAGCGCCGTCTTCGATGGCAAGCTTATCGCCGATGAAAACGGACTCCGCCAGCTCTTTGACTCGCCCGTAGCTCACGCCACCGCCGCCAGCGCCAATGCTTGCGCGCTCATTCATTAGGGTGGTCAGCGACACTTGCCAGCCCTGACCGATAGCGCCCAAGCGCTGACTGTCGGGGATGCGCACGTCGGTAAAATACACTTCGTTAAAGTTGGCATCACCGGAGAGCTGACGGATGGGGTTCATCTCTATGCCCGGGCTCTTCATGTCGACATAGAAATAGGTTAAGCCCTTGTGTTTGGGCACATTCGGATCAGTGCGCACTACGAGAATGCCCCAATCTGAATAGTGAGCACCGGACGTCCAGATCTTCTGGCCGTTGATGACCCATTCGTCGCCATCTTTCTCTGCCTTGGTGCGCAAGGCAGCCAAGTCCGAACCACCTGCGGGCTCGCTGAACAGCTGACACCAAATGTCTTCACCGCTGGCTAGGCGCGGTATGAATCGGCTTTGATCTTCTTCAGTTGCCCAGGTCATAAGGGTGGGTGCAGCCATGCCTTGGCCAATGGAGAACATCCCGGTGTCCGGCGCCGATATTTTTGCTTCTTCCTGATTCAAGATAACCTGCTGAATCGCACTGGCATCCCGACCACCATATTCTTTGGGCCAACGGATGCAGGCCCAGCCGGCGTCGGCTTTGCGCTTCTGCCACAGCTTACCCCGTGCCATGCCGTCTAAATCTTTCAGATCTTTCTTTGTAGGCACATTGGCTTTGAGCCACTTGCGCGCTTCTTTACGAAAGTCCGCTTCTGCTTTGCTGTCTTCAAAATCCATGCTCGACTCCTTAGGCTGCACGCCCTTGTTCAGTGGCGGCAATCAGTTTTTCTTGCCAGGCAATCTCACTGCCGATATTCACTGCAAGGAGCTTCGAGCGGCGATAGTAAAACTGACAATCGAATTCCCAGGTGTAGCCCATACCACCATGGGTTTGAATGTTCTCTTTCGAGGCGTAGTAGTAAGCCTGGCTGCTGCCGACCCTGGCGGTAGCAGCCGCCAGCGGCAGCTCCGTAGCATTGGTGTTTAGCGCCCAAGCCCCGTAGTAGGCGTTGCTGCGCGCTAACGTGTTCTTGACGTACATATCTGCCAGTTTGTGTTTGATGGCCTGGTAGGAGGCAATCGGCCGGCCGAAGGCATAACGACCCATGGCGTATTCCTTGGCCATTTCCAAGCAGGCCTCACTCCCACCCAACTGTTCCCAGGCAACCAGTACGGCAGCCCGATCCAGCAATTTCTGCAGCATTGACCAACCCTGACCGCGTCGACCCAACAGTTCTGCGGAAGCCTGATCAAAGGTGACGTGAGCATGGGGGCGAGTTGGATCCACGGTAGCCACGGGTTCGATGCCAACGCCGCTTTGATCGAGTGGAACCAGGTACAGTGAAGCACCGTCGCCACTCTTATCTGCAGCAACCACGATTACCAACTGTGCGATCTCTGCATCCGCCACAACTGGCTTGGTGCCTGTTATGGTATCCCGCGTCACCTTAGTTTCGAGACGTTCAGCGCTCTGCTGCCCACCACCTTCGGCATAGGCAAAGGTAGCGATGATCTCCCCTGCAGCCAGCTTGGGTAGCCAAGTGTCTTTCTGACTTTTACTACCTGCCATGAGCAACGCTTCGGTGGCGAGGTATACGGAGGATGAAAACGGTACCGGTGCGCAAGCACGGCCCAATTCTTCAGCAATGACCACCAATTCCAGATAAGACAAACCGATGCCGCCAAAGTCCTCAGGGATCACGGTCGCGGTCCAGCCCATCTCAGCCATGGTCCGCCACAGATCAGCTGCGTATTGTTCATCGGTGTCTAGCACTCGCCGCACAACAGCGGGTGGACAGTGATCGGTGAGCAGGTTGCGGGCCTGATCCCGGAGCATCATCTGCTCTTCAGCGAACTCAAAGTTCATAGGTTTTCCTAGGGTGGTGCATATTCAGCGCTCCATAATACCGCCCACACTAAGGTAAAAAGAAGAGCAATAGCAGCACAAAGAAAGCGCAGCAGGCGCATGTTGCCAGATCGATTCCTCAATCGACGCCGAACAGCCTCGGCGCAAGATGCGGTCTTCTTGCTGCCAGAAAGCGCCGAGCCTGGTCGCCAAGCTGCGCTCGCCACAGGCAATGGGCAACCGTCAGTTCCAGCAGATCTCTTTGCGCACGGCTACCCCCCAAGCGTTCGTGGGAGCTCATCAGCGGAAGCAGTTGCTCTGCTGCCTGCAGCCAACGCTCTGCCGCAAACGCCTCGAAGGCACGGGCCACGGCAGCAACCAAATCGCCCGCTGGGCCATCTGGTTTCTGGCGCAGCACCGCTAGCGCCGGCTGGTTTCCTACCAATGCGTGTGCCATGGCGGCATGGGCATCGGCAAATGAAAACGCCGGATTGACGAAATGGACTAGCGCGTATTCGCTCGCCCGCTGCCAGAGTGCTTGGGACCGAGGCAGGCCGGCGAACTCTGCCCTCAATAGCAGTGCCGCTAAGTCTGTCAAGACGTTTATGGGAGGAGCAGCGGTTTTACCCGGGACCAACCAAGCTTCGACAATGCTCCACATGCGCTCAGGTTGGCCAAGCTCGAGACACCACAGCGCTTCGTGCCAGGCTAGGTGGCCGTAAAGCAAGCCAGATGACGAGTAGCAGCCGCGGAAGCGGGCGAGGGTTTCCATACCAGCCGCGGCGGCACCGGACTCGTAATCTATATGGGCTTGATGATGGGCCGCATTGGCATTGTCGGGATTTTCGGCCACTGAGCGCTCTAGGTGCCGCAGAGCTCGGTCCAGCGCCCCGGTTTCTGCCAAGGCAAAGGCATACTGGCTTTCAAACCACCAATCCCCTTCATAATGGCGAGCCAGGCTAGCCATAAAGGCCAGGTTCTCAGCCTCCCGACCGCTACGCCCACTAAAACCGATCAATCCGAACACACCGCAACAGGGCTGCACCACCATAATATCGGTGGGAAACAACTCGACGTGCTGCTGGATCTTGGCGTAGGCGTCGGTACCGCGGCCGTGCAGTAGCTGCTGCACAATAGCTATATGGCTGCGTTCTCCCGGCGTCGACAACTCGAGCCGCTGCAACGCACAGGCCAACATTGCCTGAGCCTCTTGCCCACGAGATTGAACCTGCAACACTCGTGCGAGATCCGCGTAAGCCAAAGCAAAATCAGCATCGAGCGCGATGGCCCTGGCAAACTGCTCGCTGGCACCGGGTTGCGCCGCCAGGTGTAAATCTACGCCTTGCTGGTACGCTTGCAGCGCCTCCTCGGTGGCGGTGCTGAGCAGATTGCCGTGCCGGTCGCGCAGCACTAGCTATGCAACAGGGCCGACTGCTCGCCCACTAATGCAGCTACGCGAAATTCAGAGCAGCACATTGAATAAGCTGGCCACCGGTGTCACCAACCCCATCAAGGCCAGACTGCGCCAGTTCGCTGCACCGATCAAATTGCTCGATTGTACTTCGCCTCTGTCCACCACCGGCTCGGCATTGGCGATTCTGCTGTTTAGATCTATCGCCATCTGTGTTGCCAGGGATGGGCTGTCGTAACAGACGATCATCATCTCGGCGTTCAGGTTGGCAGACCGCGGATCAATGTTGTAGGTGCCAATCATCACCGTATGATCATCGATCACTGCGCGCTTGGAGTGCACGCCCCAGCGTTTAGAACCCGGGAACTGAGCAGTAGTCTGCGGTGCTTGGCCGGTGTATGCGAACAGGCGCAGACCTGCATCGGCCAGGGTGTGCAGAGAGAAATAGAGCGGGCCCACGGTATAATAGGCGTCTGTTGAGTGCAGGCTATTGGTCAACACCGTTAGGGCGACACCGCGCTCGGTAAGCGAACGCAGCGCGTTCAAGCCGTCTTCACGTAGCACGAAATAGGGACTCTCAGCGATAACCTGAGATTGGGCGCCGCCTAGCACCTCGGTAATCGCCCCATAGACCTTGCGGTTTTGCAACCCAACGCCTGGGTAGTCGGTGACAAAACGCACGTCCGAGCAAATATGGCTTGGGAGATCAGCGGGTAGTAACCCAACTCGCTGTCGCAGCGCCGCATCAGATTCGTTGGTAGCAAAGAACGTAGATGCCTTTCGTAGCGCCGGGTGGTTATCAGTTTTAGCAGGCGGCGCGACGTCGTCAGGGATCTCCGCCCAGGGCGAGTCCCAATACAGATCGAAACTCTCTTGCATGGCCTGCACAACTTCGCCCCGAACCAGCACATCGCTATCGAGAAAATTGTACTGGCCAGATAGATCGAAGTAGGGATCCGCAATATTACGCCCACCTATGATGGCAATTTCACCATCGGCGATTAGCATTTTGCGATGAGTTCGATGCTGCACGCTAAAAAAGCGTGCCACAGACGCGGTGTTGTAATAACGAACGTCCACACCCGCAGATTCCAAGGCCTGAGCATAAGCTGGACGTAGCTCAAACACCGCCACGGAAAAGTCCACCAGGATTCGAACCCGAACGCCCTCTCGAGCTTTCGCCACCAGCGCTTGGGTGACAATGCGACTGGAAGCATCGAGCTCGTAGATGAAAAACTCCAGATCCAGCGATTGCTTGGCTGCCTCGATGGCAGATAATCGATAGGCAAGGGATTGAGCGCCGCCATCGATCAAAGTCAGCTCATGGGGTTGGACCGAGCGGGAATCGATGGCTGCATGAAAAGGCGCATCACCAAGCCAGCGCTTTTCAGTGATCGTCATCAGTCCAAGAAATACTGCGTAGAGGATGACTAATAGCACGAGCAGCAATAGCAAGCCGTAGCCAAGGAGCTTTAGTAGACTTCTTGCCATTCCAGGAAAAGTCATAGAGCAATCACTGCCGCCCAAAAAGGGGCAGTGGGGAATCAGCCGCGACCGAGATCAGCCAGCTCAAGGGACGAGTGCCGCACGTCCTCGCCGTTCACCTGATACACCACATATTCGCCCAGGTTCTTCGCATGATCGCCAATACGCTCCAGTGCCCGCGCGGCCCAGATCGTATTCATGGATCGATTGATGGTGTCGGGAAATTCGGCCATTTCGCCGATCAGTTTGGACACTATGGCTTTGTAACCGTCGTCCACTTCTTCGTCACCCTGAATCACGGCGACGGCCTTAACCGCATCCAACCGCGCGAAGGCATCGAGTGCCATGGCCAACTGCTGCGCCACCTTTGCGTTCAACTCGCGGAAGTCTCGATACTGATCCCCAGGCACCTCTTCTCGGTGCATGCCTTTCGCCATCTTGGCAATGCGGTCTGCTTCATCGCCAATCCGCTCGAGATCGGTAATGGCGCGCATAACGCTGATGAGCATTCGCAAGTCGCTGGCAGTGGGTGCCCGGCGAGCAATGATCTGAACGCACTGCTCATCCAGCTCGATTTCCATGCGGTTCACCTGCTCGTCGGTGGAACGCACTCGCTCGGCGAGCTCGATGTCGTGGTTGATGAGCGCTTGGCTCGCATGTGCTAGCTGCTGTTCTACGAGCCCACCCATGGCCATCAGCTCAGCCTTCACACTATCTAAGTCGGCGTCATATTGTTGTGAGATGTGCTTGTTCAACAATCTATTCCCATAATGTACTAACTATGTGTTGAATTTATCCAGCCCTTCCCTTTCGCCCTCTTTTCCCTTTCGCCCTCTTTTCCCTTTCGTCCTCTTTTCCCTTTCGTCCTTTATTCGCTTTCGCGCTATCCCTTGTCCCTCTATTCTCTCGTCTTTACTTTTCTTGTCTCTATTTATCTGTCGTCTCTTTCGTCTCTGCTTCTCTCTTTTTCGCCATTTTCTTCCGAATTTCTATTGAGCTTGTGGCGAAGCCCGTGCAAATGTGCAGCTTTTCCAACCTCTCTCAGCGTAACCGATTTCGTTAACCGTAACGTCCTGTGATGTAGTCTTCTGTCTGTCTTTCTTTTGGATTAGTGAACACTGTATCAGTTTCACCGATTTCAACAAGTTTACCCAAGTATAGAAAAGCCGTGTAATCCGACACTCGCGCCGCTTGTTGCATGTTATGAGTCACAATCACAATGGTGTATTCGTCTTTGAGTTTGTGAATCAGTTCTTCAATTTTCAGTGTAGAAATCGGATCGAGCGCCGATGCCGGTTCATCTAACAGCAGAACAGACGGCTGTATCGCTACCGATCTTGCAATCACCAGGCGCTGCTGTTGGCCACCGGAGAGACCCAAAGCCGACTCCTTGAGGCGATCTTTGACTTCGTCCCACAGGGCCGCACTGCGCAGCGCCCATTCGACACGCTCATCCATCAGTGACTTGGCCATCTTGCCCTGCAGTCGCAATCCGTAAGCCACATTCTCATAGATGGATTTGGGGAAGGGATTCGGCCGCTGGAACACCATGCCCACCCGGCGCCGCAATTGCGCCACATCAACGTTGCGAGCGTTAATGTCCTGGCCATCCAGAGTAATGGTGCCGCTAGTAGAGACGCCTTCAATCAGATCATTCATCCGATTGAAGCAACGCAATAATGTTGACTTACCGCAGCCCGAAGGGCCAATGAACGCCGTCGCTTTGTGCCTCGGGATTTGCAGATCAATGTCAAACAAGGCCTGACTGGCGCCGTAGAATAGGCTCAGCTTCTCTACCAGCAAACTGGTTTCGAGTTCAGACTCCGAGTCCGTCGCCTGGGGTTCGGTTGTTTCGGGAGCAATCGTTACAGGATCATTCATGCGACTAACTCTCTACGCCTTTGTATCTCTTTTCCAAACGACCACGCAGCATGATCGCTGCCAGATTCAAAACGACGATGATCAACACCAACAGCAACGCAGTGGCGTACACCAGTGGTCGTGCCGCCTCCACGTTGGGGCTTTGAAAGCCGACATCGTAAATGTGAAAGCCCAGGTGCATAAACTTCCGCTCTAAGTGTAGATAAGGGAAGTTGCCGTCCAGGGGCAAGGTCGGCGCCAGTTTCACCACGCCCACTAACATCAGCGGCGCAACCTCACCTGCGGCCCGCGCAACCGCAAGAATTACGCCGGTCAGTATCGAAGGACTGGCCATGGGCAGGACCACCTTAAACAAGGTTTCGGCCTTGGTAGCACCAAGCGCAAGGCTGCCTTCACGGATGCTGCGCGGAATGCGTGTCAGGCCCTCCTCGGCAGACACGATGACCACTGGCACAGTGAGCAGCGCCAACGTTAACGAAGCCCAGAGCAGACCTGGGGTTCCGAAGGTCGGTGCTGGAAGTGCTTCAGGAAAAAACAACTCGTCGATGCTGCCGCCAAGGAAATAGACAAAAAATCCCAGCCCGAAGACGCCATAGACAATGGATGGCACACCCGCAAGGTTGTTCACTGCAATCCGTATCAGCTGCACGAGCGGCCCTTGCCGCGCGTATTCCCGCAGATAAATCGCCGCGATGACGCCAAACGGTGTAACCAGCAGCGACATCAGCAGCACCATCATGACCGTTCCAAAGATCGCCGGAAAAATGCCGCCTTCGGTATTGGCTTCCCGAGGATCGTCCGTCAGGAAAACGCCAATGCTGTGAAAGTAGTGGCCGAGCTTGTCTGCGACCGACATGCGATTTGGGCGCCAGACCCTAATTAGTTCAGCGAAATCAATCTCTAGTGGCCGCTCGGCATTGATGTGCAATATTAGGCTGTTGTTGGCGAGCTCGCTTTTCAGCTGCCGCAGGTTCTGCTCTTCAACTTCATACAGCGATTTCAGCTGCGCCTCTTCAGCTTGCAAGTCAGCCAGCGTTTGGGCTTGACGTTGCTGCGCTTCGACACCCTCTAGCTCTACCCCGCGGCGCTTCAAGCGCAAACGTTCAAGGCTATAGTTGATGTCGCTCATCACGCCGGATTCGAGCTCATGAATAGCGGCTCGAATGTCCTCTGAGCGAGTCACCTCAGCCAGCAACATCTGCCATAAGGCTTCAGCATCGTGGGTCGCAGGATCTGCAGTCTTGCCATCGATGGTTACACTATGCAGAAGCCCATAGGCATTGCCCCACTCTGTTCGCTCCACAGCGAGTACTGCCTCAGGCGTCGTGCTTGCAGTTATCTCGTGCTCATAGAACCAGCGGAAATCCGGGGGATTGATGCGTCGATTGCCTGTCTTCACCAGCATCCGCGCGACCGTTTCACGCCCTTGCAATTGCGGGAAGTTGTCGATGTTCTGTCCAGTGGATTCCAGGAACTGGCCCATGCCAATCGACTCGCGCTCGATGATCTCTCCGTAAACCGCGCCTTGACCTAGAGTTGGCGTATCGTAGGTCAACGCGGTGACATCCGTGGGCCAGAAATGCGCTAAGCCGCGCATAGCAATCAACAAGATCAGACCGCCCACGGCGAGAATACTTAGGCCCACCGCCGCAGAATTCATCCAAACCCATGGTTCTCCGGAAGACAACCAAGAACGAAAGCCTCGCTGTTCTTCAGCAAGCACGTTTATAGACTTCCATAGCGGGTACGCAGACGCTGGCGTACCAGTTCAGCGATGGTATTGAAGGCGAAGGTAATGAAAAACAATACCAACGCGGCCAAGAACAATATTCGATAGTGGGTGCTGGCAACTTCGGATTCAGGCAACTCCACCGCAATGTTTGCAGCGAACGTACGCATGCCTTGGAAGATATTCCAATCCATGACTGGTGTGTTCCCGGTAGCCATCAAAACGATCATAGTCTCGCCTACGGCGCGACCCATGCCGATCATCACAGCGGAGAATATTCCCGGGCTGGCAGTCAACAACACCACCCGAGTCAGTGTTTGCCAGGGTGTTGCACCCAATGCCAGAGAGCCGTTGATCAGGTGATTCGGCACGCCGTAAATCGCATCTTCTGCTATCGAGAAAATCGTCGGAATTACGGCCAGACCCATAGCGATTCCCACCACCATCGCGTTGCGTTGATCGTAGGAAAGACCCATATATTCCTGAAACCACGCCTTGGAATCGCCTCCGAAGAAAGCCTGCTCCAAAATTGGACCGAGCACGAAGGCTGCAACACCGATCAGCACAATGGGCGGCATGACCAACAAGCCGTACCAACCATCAAAACGCGAAGTGAACCCATTGGGGGCCAGATTCCATAGCCACGCCAGGAGCAGCAGCCCAACGGGCGTGATCACCACAATGCTTAATATTGCCGCGAGGTTGGCTTCGATGATGGGGGCAAGCCAAAGTCCAGCGAGAAAACCCAGAATTACCGTTGGCAATGCCGCCATGATCTCGATTCCAGGCTTCACCAAGGCGCGCATGGAATCCGCCATGAAATAGGCCGTATAGAGTGCGCCCATAATGGCAATGGGAACCGCGAATAGCAGCGCGTATGCAGCTGCCTTTATGGTTCCGAACAATAGCGGTGTTAAGGAGAATTTCGGTTCGAATTCGTTGTCCGCTGAAGAAGATTGCCAGCTGTAGATCGGCTCTGGGTAACCTTCGTACCAAACCTTGGACCACAGCGTTGACCAGGAAACTTCAGGGTGCTTATTGTCCAACCGCAACGATCGCACCAGACCGGTATCGTCTGCAATGACCAGGTAATCTGATCTTGGCGCGATCGCAGCAGCGTTGATGGCTTGATCACCGAGCGGGTGACTCGTCAAGATTTGCCCAGTGGTTGCGTAGCCAAGGTGCAATTCGCCGTTTGCATCCAACGCAGCAAACCCTTTGCGCCGCGGTTCCGGCACGATCAACGTCGCTGGCGCTGGCAACTCAAAACTCCGCACATGCTTGAGTTCGTAGCCGGACTCTCCGCGAACCAGAAAGCGTTGGGCCAGCTGTCCGTCGCTGGTTGCCACTAACCAAGAGTAGCGACCCAGCAACGGCGCAAACGCCGTCATAGAGCTGTCGTCAGGCACCAACGTGCCGATGAATTGGCGCACCGGTTTGTTCAAGCTGCGAATGTTCAGCACCTCAAGCTCACCAGCGCTGGTTACCAGATATACGGTCTGCTGGCGCGGCCCGAAGTACACATGATGGTAGCGTCGCTCCAGGCGCACCGAGCTTTCTCTGCCCAGATCGAGGTCATAGCCCAGCTCCACATCCGAAAATCGCTTGAAGCGTAGCCGCTCTCCGTCCAAATAGACCAAGGTCAGCGTCTCATCGTCCAAAGCAACATCGTAGGCGCTGACCCCCGCGCCAAGATCAATGCCCTCGTCCCCGAATGCCAGTTCGATCTTGGTGCGCAAGTGACGTTCGTCACCGACGAATTGCACTCGATAATCGACGCTCGCAATGTGCAAGAATCCAGATTCTGTGAGCAATGCGTAGCTCGGTTCTTCGGCCAATACACTTTGCGAGCGTTGCACCGGACCCGTCATCGCAACCGTTTGCTGCAGCGTACCGCTCTGGGGATCGAATGCCTCAATAGTACCGTTGGCCAATACTCGCAGGCCGACCTCACCGGTCTCGTTCACATCGACCTGCCGAATCGCTATGGCATCGAACTGCGCAGCAGGTCCTTCTTCTATCTCGGCGCCACTGAACATGGGTCCGACAACGCCCAGCAGGTAAACGAAGATAAGAATAATCGCGCCGATTACCGCAATGCCGCCCAAGCCCACCATGCGCGCGGTAAGGCTATTGACCCAACGGCGGCGGCGAGCCAACGGCGGTAGCTCAGTCGACTGTGAACTGGTTGAATTGACGTTCAAGGGTTACTGGGTCTCTGCAGCGCTAGCGCGACAACCGGGCCAATTCTCGTCGGGCCCGATCCGCGGAGAGCGGAATATACCCGTCCTTCGCAACGATTTCCTGGCCTTGTTTAGATAGCACCAGCTTCAGAAATTCAGTTTCCAGCGGACTCAGCGCAGTATCGGGCTTCTTGTTGACATAGACATAAAGGTAGCGTGACAGCGGGTAATCACCGCTCAACGCGGCTTCTTTGGTCGCTGGAATCGGCGCGTCGTCAACGCTGGATGCCAACGGTAGCGCCCGCACACCGGAAGTCACGTAGCCGATGCCCGAATAGCCGACCCCATTTAGCGAACTCGCAACAGCTTGCACCACCGAGGCGGAACCGGGTTGTTCGTTCACGGTATTTTTGAAATCGCCACTGCACAGCGCTACCTTTTTAAAGTAACCATAAGTACCCGATACTGAGTTACGGCCATAGAGCTGTACCGGTCGGCTGCTCCAGCTTCCGCTGAGCCCTAGATCTCCCCATCTGTCTATGGTCGCCGCTGAACCGCAACGTCGCGTTACCGAGAAGATCGCGTCGACTTCAGGAATGGTCATCTGGGTGAGAGGGTTGTCTTTGTGCACGTAGACCGCCAGGGCATCAATAGCCACTCGAACCGGGGTTGGCTTATAGCCATGGCGCGCCTCAAAAGCCTCGATCTCTTTGTCTTTCATCTTGCGGCTCATCGGCCCAAAGTTGCTGGTACCTTCTGTTAGCGCCGGGGGCGCCGTGGAAGAACCCGCAGCTTGCACCTGTATGTTCACGCTCGGGTACTCCTGTTTGAACGACTCGGTCCACAGAGTCATAAGGTTCGCCAGAGTATCGCTGCCGGTGCTGGAGAGGTTCCCAGAGATGCCGCTGACTCGCTGGTAAGCCGCCAAAAGTTCATCGGCCGCCACCGGCACAGCAGCCGCGCTCGCTTGCGGGGCGGGTTCAGGTGTAGGCGCAGGAACGGGTGCAACAGTTGGTGCGTTCTGCACCACTGGCGCGGGCTTTTCGGCTGGCGTCGTGTCCCCGCCACAACCCATCAAAAAGGTAATGCAAGTGGCTAGGATTACTAGAGTTCTCATTGTGCCTCCATTGAGACGTTGGGTTTACGATAAAGATGTGATTCTGGAAACACGCAGGCAAAGCGGCTGCCACTGCCTAAGGTGCTCGACACATTCAGCTCACTGTTGTGTCTTCTCAACACGTGCTTGACGATCGCTAGTCCAAGTCCAGTTCCGCCGCGCACGCGGGCACCACTCAAATCGACTCGGTAAAAGCGCTCGGTCAGACGAGAAAGGTGTTCAGGTGCAATCCCGACGCCTTCGTCAGTTACGGAAAACTCGGCGCCACCCTCACAATCACGCCAGCTCACTAATATCCGCCCTCCCGACGGGCTATAGCGCAAGGCATTGATGACCAGATTCGAGAACGCGCTAAACAACTCATTCTCAGTGCCAATGACTCGCGCCTGGCTGGCAACGTCAGACACCAGCTCGTGCTCGGTCGATGCCAGCGCTCCCGCGTCAGCGACTACCTGCTCAATCAGCCCGCCAACGAATACTCGACTCAAATCCTGCTTTACCGGCACCGGAGCAGATTCCAAACGAGTGAGCAGTAGTAGATCTTCGACCAGCGCCTGCATGCGTTTGGTGGGAGACTGCAGCCGTTGCACCAATCCTTGCATGCCCTCTAAATCCAGCGGCTCGTCCGCCAAAGTCTCTAAGTAACCGACGATCACAGTTAGCGGTGAACGCAGCTCATGGGAAACATTGGCAATAAATTCCTGGCGCATGCTAAGCAATCGGTTTAGCTCGGTAACATCTCGAATTAGCAGAATGGTGCGCGCATCCGGCGCGTGAAATTTGCGAATCTCCAGTTGTTGCGAGGCAACGTAGGGGGAAGTCAATTCAATGATGTTGTCTTGGTATTGATTCTTTAATAGCGCCGTTACTTCTGGGTAGCGCACCAATGTAGCTAGATTGCGACCCTTGTCTCGATCGGTCAGATGCAGCAGCGATTTTGCGGCGGCATTGAGCTGTTCAATCTCGCCGTTAGCACTCACCACGATCGCGCCATCTGGCAGGGACTCAGTCACGACCTGCAGACTACGCAGCCGCTCGAGCACTTCTTTGGTTCGCGCTCGTTCGCGATATAGCTGTTGGTACAGCGTGTAGGTGGCTTGATCCCACACTTCGTCAGTGTTTTGCGGGCGGCTCAGCGGTCTTTGGGCCCACCGAAAGAACAGCTTGGCCTCGGTCAACAGCAAACCACCCAGCACCAATGTCCCAAGAAACAAAAACCAGCCAGTGCCGCCGAATACCCACCCTAGAACCACTGCCGTGGTTAGCAGCAGCGCCGTCAGCACCATCATGCGCTTAGATAAGGTGACCACCTTTGCGCTAAGGCTCGTCTGCCGCAGTCTTGGGGTTCATTGACATTAGAATCTCAAGTGATGACAGTTTCGTGACAACAGCATTTCGAATTCGCGCGCGGGCCGACATTAGCACCCCGGCGACATAAGCGGGTGCCTAGGTACATCGGCCGATTGAACGGGCCGCCTGAACGAGCCCGCCACAACGCTCTGCGGCACCAGTCTGGTATTGCTTCATGACATTATGATGACAGTTTCGCGACCCTTTCGGCGCTTCGGCAATAGAAGCGATTATCACTAATTTTCAAATACTTACGGCGCACATGTGCGCAATCAGGAGAATCAAGAGATGGCCTCGCCGAGCACAGGAACTGAGCAGTTACAGCTAGCACTGCACGATCGAGTGGCCATCATTACGCTAAACCGCCCAGAGGCTCGGAATGCTCTATCCGACGAGTTGAGTGCTGCAATGCGTAAAGCCATTGCCTGGGCGGCGCAAAGTCAGGAGGTCGGGGCCTTGTTACTGACCGGGGCGGGCAAGGCTTTTTGTGCCGGTGGTGACGTCAAAGCGATGGGGCAGCGCAGCGAAGCCGCCGAAGCAAAACCATCCGTTGAACAGCAGTTCCAGGACATGCGGGCTCGCCACCACGAAATCGCCGGTGCGCTGCGAAAGCTGAGCAAACCCAGTATCGCTGCGCTCCCTGGCGCTGCAGCTGGTGCCGGCATGGCCATTGCCTTGGCTTGCGATTTACGCATGGCTGCCAGCAGCGCCTTTTTGAGTACTGCCTATGCCCGCATTGGCTTAAGCGGCGACTATGGCGTTGCCTGGTTGCTCAGCAGAGTTGTCGGACCCGGTCGCGCACGGGAGTTGATGCTGACCGCCCAGCGTACAACCGCGGCACAGGCACTGGAGATAGGCCTGGTTAATCGGGTGGTACAAGACCAAGAACTTTCCGCGGCGTCGCTGCAATGGGCTCGCGAATTGGCCAACGGGCCACAGATCGCCTACGCCTATATGAAAGCAAATCTAGATGAGGCACTGTCCATCGACCACGCAACCGCCATAGATCGCGAGGCTGATCGCCTGCTTAAAGCGCGCACCACAGCAGATCATAAAGAAGCCGTGCAAGCGTTCGCGCAGAAGCGAGAACCGAACTTTACTGGTAAGTAGCCGCGCGCTGGGTGAACTTTGCTGGACTGCGGCCCTAGCGGCCCTTAAAGCTCGGAGGCCGTCGCTCGGAAAAGGAGCGCACACCCTCGGCAAAGTCCTCTGACTTGAACAGATTCAGCACTGACATTAGGACATGGTGGGAGTGGCTCTCGAAATCCTGGGTTAAACCGTGACGAAACAGGCGCTTCATCTCGGCGATTGCTAGCGGCGCGTTGCCCGCAATGCGACCGGCCCAATCGTCTACGGTCTGCTGAAACTGATCTTTAGGCACCTGAATATTGGCGAGCCCATAGTCCACCGATTGTTCGGCCGACAGTGTTTCTCCGAGCATGGACACTTCACAAGCTTTGGCCCAGCCTAATAGCCGCGGCAAGTACCAAGTTCCACCGCTTTCTGGGATCACCCCCATCTTCGCAAAGCCAGGCATTAGGATGGCGTTGTCGGCCATGATCCGCAGATCACAGCCCAACGCCAGATCGAGCCCATAACCTGCCGCCGCACCGTTGATAGCGCCGATGACCGGGGTATCCATGCGATTGAGGGTCACTGTGCAAATTTCCCGGGTGGAGTAGTGCCTGGCTCCAGCCGACGCCAAACCAGCACCGCCAATACCCTCGCCTCGGGCAGCCTGCTTGAGATCCAACCCTGCACAAAATGCCCGACCAGCGCCGCTGAGCACTACCACTCGAACGTCGGCGTCATCGTCGGCGTCCTTCAGCGCATCGTTCAGCTGCGCAAGCATTTCACCGGTGATGGCATTCATCGATTCGGGGCGGTTCAAGCGAATCCACCGCACGTGATCTGCCGTTTCAATCAGAATCGGTTGTTGCTCATCGGTCATTAGTCAGGCTCCAGTTAGCGTGGTTCAGCGGGCGTGCACTAGCACTTGCCAGGGGCGCAATCTGAGGCTAGCGTGTCGGCATTACAACGGGCAAGCGTTCAATGAAAGTGATCATCTCAGGCTGCATGGATTTAGAAGATCCTAGCCAAGCAAAACCCATGCTCCAGGCGGCTAAGCCGTTCATCGAAGGCGCTTTAGACGAAGAAGGCTGTATCGCCTACGACTGGACAGAGAGCCACTTGGTACCGGGGCGTATCCACGTCTACGAAGAGTGGACCTCTTCAGAAACCTTAGAGGCTCACCTGAACAGCCACTGGTATCGGGATATGGGGGCGCATTTGGCGAGTTACCCTCGCAAGGCCAGAGACACGGTAATCAAAAAGTACCGAGTGGAGTTCGAAGAACCGGTTTACGATGATACCGGCGTCGCTCGCGGGCACTTCTTCTCGGGTTAGCTCGCTGCCACGAACCTCGCAGAAGGCTGCCCCGCTAAATCAGTGCTACAGGGATTAAGCCAAACTCCTTTATGACGTCCTCAGCATAGTCGATTCGACCGGTCAACAACTTCGAATCGCCATGCACGAGGCGCAAACAGGCTTCCGCCATGCCTTCGGCGGACATTAGCGTGTCTTTATTGCCTTCGTTGATCAGATTGTGATGCACCGCGCCCGGGGTCGCCACCAAACCTGGGGAAATGACGTTTACCCCAATACCCCGGCCGTAGGTCTCCTGAGCGAGGCCGGTCGTGAACCGCTCCAACGCCGCTTTACACATGCCGTAGACGGTACCGCCGAGTCCAGCGCCTGCAGCCTCTGGGTGGATGGCGGCGTGGGAAGAGATATTTAGAATCCAACCTCGACCGCGCTCGAGCATGCCGGGCAACAGCATCTGCGAAAGTTCGAAAGGGGCTCGCACCTGTACCTCAAACATCAAGCGATAGCGTTTCTCCGGAAAATCGACGACAGGAAAAAAGTAAGTAATGGCTGCGTTGTTCACCAGGATGTCGACATCGCCGTAGCACTCCTTTGCAGCCGCAAGCAACGCCTCACGTTCATCGGCAACGGCCAAATCGGCTTGCACAGCTACGGCTTCGCCACCAGCTTTGCGAATAGCGACAACGGTTTCGTCAATGTTACCCGGCAGCACATGGTCTGCCTTTGCAGTGGTGCGTGCCGAAACCACGACCTTAGCCCCCTCCATGGCATAGCGTCGGGCTATGTAATCACCAATGCCTCGACTAGCACCAGTGACCAAGGCGACCTGCCCGGCCAACACTCCTTGCGGGTTAATTTTCATAGGTCACCTCAGCTCAATTTATGACCAAGCCTTCAAAATCCCAGCAGCGTCGCGTAGCGATCACGATGGAAAGCCTGATTGCCGAAGCTCGCTTCCAATGCTCGCGCGCGCTTTAAGTAAAACCCCGCATCGAACTCATCCGTCATGCCGATGCCACCGTGAATCTGGATCAACTGATTGGACATATGGTGCAGAAAGTCACCGGTTCGGCACTTTGCCAGCGCACACAGCTCTGGGACGTCACTGGCCTGGGCATCGATGGCTTGCAACGCGGCTTCCGCGCAAGAACGCGCCAGCTCCATCTCAGAAAACAGGTCTGCGGCGCGGTGACCCAGGGCTTGAAAAGAACCAATCACCTTGCCGAACTGCACGCGAGTCTTCAGGTACTCTAGTGTCATATCGAAAGATTGCGCAGCCACGCCCAGCATTTCTGCGCAGACCCCAGCCCGGGCCCGATCAAGCGTTGATTGCAGCACGAGAGCGCCTGCACCCACTTCACCTATCACCTGTTCTGCGGTTACCGCCACGCCATCGAAATGCACCCCGGCATAGCCCCGGCTGTCGGCAGTTTGCATACGCGTGCGTTGCACTCCAGAGGCATCCACCGGCACCAGAAACAACGTGATCCCGGCGTCCTCGCCAGGAGATCCCGAGGACCTGGCAGCAACTATATAGTGAGTGGCCGCCATCCCCTCGAGCACAAAAGTTTTGCTGCCGCTAAGCTTGAAGCCGCTGGCACTTTGCTCGGCACGCAGGGCAATACGATCCGGTTGGTGCCGTGGTTGCTCATCCACCGCTAATGTCAGTACTGCTTCCCCACTAACAACCTGGGGTAACCACTGCTGTTTCTGCGCTGCGCTACCACCCTGCAACAGCGCAGAGGTACCAACTAGCGCAGATGCCAGCAGCGGTGATGCCACCAACTGTCGCCCGAGCTCTTCGAGTATCAGGCCAAAGGTTAGATACCCCAGGTCGGATCCACCGTATTCCTCAGGCACCAGAATCCCCGTCCAACCCATCTCGACCATGGCTGACCAGGTGGTCGGCTCGATACTTTCGTTGGTACCCGAATCCCGCAATTGTCGAAACTTTTGCACCGGAGATTCCGCCGTCACCCAGGACTTCGCCTGATCACGAATGAGCGTTTGTTCTTCTGTTAATGCTGCCATATCCGTCTGTCCTACTACCTGCTGTGCTAGCCTTTTTGCGTGGTTTCCGGGAGCCCAAGAATGTTCTTGGAAATGATGTTCTTCTGCACTTCGTAGGAACCCCCGTAGATCGAGATCGCCTTGCCTGACAGCCACTCACGCACGCTGGCAAGTTCTGCCTCGGTGAACTCTGCCCCTTCCCATCCCAGCCCCTGACTGCCCATGAGTTCTAGCGTCAACTCAGATTTTGTCTGAGCAACATTGGTGGCGGAGTTTTTCAGGATTGATGCCACAGCGGTTACCGCCATGCTGCCTTTTGCTTCTGCAGTCATGCGGGCGATGGTCAGGGCATGAGCTTTGGCATCCATCAGGTGGTTGGCCAAGCGCATGCGCAAATCCGGATCATCCAAGCGCCCCTGGTCATCGGTACCAACATATTCCTTGGCCAGCTCTTGTAGTTGGGGCGCGGTACTACCACCGGAAGTTCGCGCTGTGGTCTGACTCTGACGCTCATGCTGTAGCAGGCGTTTAACCACGCTCCAACCGTCATTCAAATCGCCCAGCAGGTCACCTTTTTCGGCTCTTGCGTCGTTGAAAAACGTTTCACAAAACGGTGATTCACCGGCGATCAGCTGAATGGGTCGAGTCTCAACACCAGGCTGATCCATCGGTAGCAGCAAAAAGCTGATGCCGTCACGCTTCTTCGCCTGGCCATCAGTCCGTACCAGCGCACCACACCACTGCGACTTATCGGCACCGGAAGTCCAGATCTTTTGACCGTTGAGCACCCAGGTATCACCTTCGTCAATCGCCTTAGTGGCCAGCGAAGCCAGGTCAGAGCCGGCATTGGGTTCTGACAAACCAAGACACCAGCGGATTTCGCCGCTGGCTATGGCTGGTAGGTGCTGCTGTTTCTGCTCATCTGTACCGTACTCCAGCAACGTCGGCCCAACCATGGTAGCGCCCATACCAGCGAGTACTGGTATTGGATTGATCGCCCCGACCCGACCCATTTCTTCGGCGAGCACTTTGGCCTGAGGCTGTGACAAGCCAGCCCCACCGTACTCGCGCGGCCAGGTTGGGGTACCGTAACCTTGTTCCGCTAAGCTGCTCTGCCAGGCTCGCGCCTCCCCTTGGAGACCCTCTGCAGTCATCGCCGCAGAGACTATGGCCGCCGCCTGGCCCCCAAGGCTGCTCGGGAAGTGGGTTTCGAGCCAACCCCGTACCCTTTCACGAAATTCAGCTAAATCCTCGGCCACGTTCACTTCCTCCGCTACACGCGCTCTACGATTACGGCTGGTGCCATACCGCCGGCTGCACACATGGTGACCAGACCGAAAGTTTGATCACGACGCTCGAGCTCATCCAAAATAGTGCCGATAAGCATCGCACCCGTTGCACCAATTGGATGACCTAGCGCAATAGCGCCACCGTTAACATTGACTTTGGCATGGTCAACGCCAAGATCGCGCATGAACTTCACCGGCACCACGGCGAACGCTTCGTTCACCTCGAACAAGTCGATGTCGTCCAGCGTCATCTTGGCTTTCGCTAATACTTTTTTGGCAGCGTCAACTGGCGCGTTGAGAATGTACTCCGGTGAATGACCCATGTTCGCCATGGCCTTGATGCGGGCTCGGGGCTTCATGCCTTGCGCCTTAGCATACTCGGGCGATGCTAATACCACGGCTCCTGCGCCATCGACCACACCGGACGAACTGCCCGCGTGATGCACATGCTCGATCTCCAGCTGCGGCCAATGTTTGGCAACCATCTCGCGGAATGTCAGGCCCGAGTCGAAGAACGGCATGTCCATAAAACGGCCAAACACCGGTTCTAGGTTGGCCAGCTGTTCCGCGGTGGTTTTCGGCCGCGGATACTCCTCCGTGTCTAGCGCCAGAGTGCCATCAGGGCGGTACACGGGAACCAGACTGTTGGCGAAGGCACCGCTGTCCAATGCAGCGCCTGCGCGCTGTTGGCTCTCCGCAGAGAAGGCATCCAGCTCGGTTCTGGAGAAGCCCTCTTCGGTGGCGATGATGTCAGCCGCAATCCCCACATTAGTCTGTGGATGAGCCTCGCGTAGATCCAAATTATGCGCGTCCAGCGGCGTAGGAATGCCTTCGGCGGCGACGTAGGACATCATTTCGACGCCACCAGCGATCACCAGATCTTCCATTCCACTCATAATACTTGCCGCGCCCAGATTCACCGCGCTGATGCCGCCGCCACAAAACCGATCCAAGGTCACGCCCGAGGCTTTGGTCGAAAATCCGGCATCCAGCGCTGCCATACGGCCGATGCAGGCGCTCTGCTTTTTGATCTGACTGCTGCAACTGATAATCACATCATCGATTTCGTCCGTACGCAGGCTGTTGCGCTCAGCCAGTGCGCTTAGCACGGTGGACAGCAGTTTCTGTGGATGGATCTCCCACAACGCCCCCTTACCTTGCTTACCAACTCCGCGGGGTGTTCTGGCAGCATCGATGATCCAAGCTTCCGTCATGCTCATTCCTTTAGTTTCTAGTTTCTCAATGGGTTGGACCCGTGCTCACAACGTCGTGCGCGGGTGAACTAGTCATCATATCTGCCTTCTATGTCGCAGGTCATCTACATCAGCCTCCAGATCGGCATGCTCCGTTTCCAGACGCTGGATGACGAAGGGTGGCACCACGGCGAGTAGCGGTGTGGCCCAGGCGATGTCGACGTTGAACTCGGCGCGACCTTCAACACCGTCGATGTGCGTCGCGCTGCCTTCCCGGATCGGCCATCCCAGACGTTGGCTACCATCCCCACGCTCGATAAGACAGCGTTTGCCCCAGGCCAGATTGGAAACGCCCACCACATTTCGATACACGAACAGTAGATGACCGCGCATCGGCCCAAAACGCCCAGTGGTGGGCTCCCAGCGCATGGCGGCTACATGTTCCATGTCAGCGACCAGAAATGGGGCCGGTGTGAATTGCCATTCTGCCTGGGACACGGGCTGTATTTCATGTTCCGAATCTACTAGCCCGATCACCGGTACCCGGGCCGGCGTCGACAACAATTGGCTTGGGTCGCTGCGCAGCACGCGGCAGTACCGCAACAACATATCCACCGTCAGCCGTCGCTGCCCGGTCTCCAGTCGATGCACTTGGGCAGCACTGACGCCCAGCTGGTCCGCCATCTGTTTCATCGGCACAGATTTAGACTCCCGCAGCCATCTCAGCTTTTGCGGATTAAAGTTTTCCAAACGAACTCCTAAGACCAACCTCCCTGACTAATTACCATATTGGTAAAGATCCGGACGCGCAACGGGCAACTATGGCTCGCACCAACACAGTACCTGACCCTGATTACCAAAATGGTTGTATTGCCCGCATTGCCTTGGCATATTGCGTGCGCAGAAGTAGACGATTCATCGATTGAGGAGAGCACTTGATGATCACGCATCGCCGCGTTCTGCGGCTGACTACCTTTATTACACTCCTGACCAGTTTCTGTTTGGCACAGCCAACCCTAGCGGAAGAGGCGGACGATGCAGACTCAGTGGCCGCCCGTTACGGTGTCCTTGAGGAAATCATCAGTACTGCACGCAAGCGCAGCGAGCCTTTGCAGGACACCCCGGTCGCTTCCACTGTGCTGAGCGGCGAAGGTCTCGACCTGCGTTTTCACAGCGACCTAAAAACCATCGCATTCCCGGCGCCCAACGTAAACCTGGCCACGGTCAGCGCGTTCTCCAACGCCATATCGGTGTCGATCCGCGGCATCAGTAACTCCGACATCGACTCGACCGTTGATCCGCCGGTCGCCATCTTCGTTGACGGCGTCTATATGCCGCGGCCCGTGGCCAGCAGTATGGATCTGTTCGACGTCGAACAGATCGAAGTTCTTCGTGGCCCGCAAGGCACGTTGTTCGGACGCAACACTTCTGCAGGCGCTATTCAGATCCGTACCCGCCGACCTTCGGGTGAGTTTGGGGTGAAGGGCAAATTCACTCTGGGTGAGTACGGCCGCCAAGATGTGCGTTTAGCCGTGGACTTTCCACTGGTTGAAGGCAAAGCGGCAGGTAAGATTTCTATACTGTCGCAAAATATGGACGGCTACTATGAAAGCGCCATTGATGGTGGTGACCTCGGTGCCGAGGACATTCTGGCAATCCGCCCGATGCTGCAGTTCACGCCAACTGACAACCTCGACATCACACTGATTGGTGAATACCACAAAAACAACAGCGAACCGCGCCCGCAGCAGAATCAGTCTCCCGGCAGTCGCCTGTTGTGCGTACTGCACGGCTTTTGCGGATTCGAGCTGGGTCAAGGCGATGAATACACTGTCGAAGCGGTTGAAGCCGGTAACATCGATGCAGAAATCTGGGGCCTCACTGGCGAAGTAAACTGGCAACTGGACAAAGGCATCGTCACCCTAATCGCCAACTACCGCGATATGGAAGAAGAGGTGGTCTACGACCCGGACGCCGTGCTCTACCCCATGTTCTTGGTTGATCGAGAGCAGCCACACAAGCAATGGTCCACCGAACTGCGTTTTGCTTCGACAGCTTGGGAGCGCTTTGATTTCATCACCGGTATCTACTTCTTCCACCAAGAGTACGATCTGGAACGCAACACCTTCCTCGCCATCGTCGCGCCTTCTCCGATCGGTCGGAACCTGAGCTTAACCGGTCAAGATCACGATGCTTTTTCTGTATTTGGCGAAGTGAATTACCACGTCAACGAAGCCCTGACTCTAACCGTGGGCGCTCGCTATAGCGACGAAGAAAAAGAATTTTACCAGCAACCCTTCGGACCGTACCCGAACGCTGGTCCACAAATCGATGTGGATGAATCCTGGGACGACTTCGGGCCGAAGTTTGGCATTCAGTACCGCTTCAATCCCGACCTCATGGCCTACGCCACCTACCAGAAGGGCTTCAAGAGCGGGGGCTTTAACGGTCGCTGCGGGCAATCGGTCACCTGTTTGCGGCCATTCGACCCAGAAGAGGTTGACGGCTACGAAGTCGGCTTGAAGGCTGATTTCCTAGACAGCCGCGTACGCACTAACCTGGCAGTGTTCTATTCTGAGTACAGCGATCTGCAACGCGGCGCAATTGTACCGCTGCCACCGGGCGCGGCTAACCCGCAGGAAACCGTTACCGACAATGCTGCCGGCGCGACCATGCAGGGCGTCGAACTGGAAGTTACTGCGATTGTTGCCGAAGGTTTTCAGATCGATTTGGCAGTCGGTTACTTGGATGCTGAGTACGACGATTTCTGCGCTGATGTGAACGGTGCTCAAACCTTCCCTTCTCAGCCCGCCTCCAATTGCGGTGGTTCGGTAACACAGACCAACAACCTCAACGATCCCGGCGGCGCAGCAGCCTATCTAGTAGACGAGGACAACTCAGCCTTCGAGATCGCCCGAGCGCCTGAACTCAATTACTCGCTAAACGCTACTTACAATCGGCAGCTGGGCAACGGTGGTTACCTGACTTTCAACACGCGCTATACCTGGGTCGATGAGCTGTACACCGATGTCAGTGAAGCCAGCCTGCGCGATGATGTTGGTCTGCTCAACGCAAGCATCAGCTACGAAAGCCCAGAAGGCCGCTATCGCATCAGCGTTTTCGGTCAGAACATGACCAACGAAACCTATGCGGATTCGCGCACCTTGGTGCCGCCGTTGTTTGATACTCGAGCGGTCAATTCCCCTGAGCGCTACGGCATCGAACTGGCCTGGAACCTCTAGCCTAGTTGTCGACGCTGGTGGCACTCGCCACCAGCGTCGCTGACCTTACCCCTTCGCGCCAGTAATCACCGGCGCAACATTCTGATAGTCTGATCTGGAACCGCTAGAGCGTTCCCCTATGAGCAATCACAACCAGCCACTGGGCGGCAACCAGATGCCGCGTTTTGCTGGCATCGCGACCATGATGCGCTTGCCACAGCAGCAGTCTGCGAAAGGTTTGGATGCCTGTTTTGTTGGGGTGCCGTTCGACTTGGGCACTTCATTGCGTTCCGGTGCGCGCTTTGGTCCGCGGGACATTCGTGCCAACTCGGTACTCATTCGTCCCTATCTCATGGCGACCCGAGCACAACCCTTCGACTCGCTACAGGTGGCAGACATTGGCGACATCGCCATCAATCCCTTTGACCTGCACAAATCCATCGAGATCATCGAAGACGCTTACGATGATATTCTCGGGCATGACTGCAAGCCTCTCACCATAGGTGGTGATCACACCATCGTGTTACCAATACTGCGGGCGATGAAACGTAAGCATGGCCCGGTGGGGGTGGTGCACGTAGACGCCCACGCCGACATCAACGATGAAATGTTTGGCGAACGCATTGCGCACGGCACGCCGTTTAGACGAGCTGTGGAAGAAGGGCTGCTCGACTGTAAGCGGGTGGCGCAAATCGGTTTGCGCGCAACGGGTTATGGGCCAGATGATTTCGACTGGCCCCGAGCTCAAGGCTTTCGCGTTGTGCAGGCCGAAGAATGCTGGCACCAATCGCTCACCCCGCTTATGGCAGAGATCCGCGCCATGATTGGCCAAGGACCCGTGTACCTTAGCTTTGACATCGACGGCATCGATCCGGCCTATGCCCCGGGCACCGGCACACCCGAGATCGGCGGGCTCACCGTGCCACAGGCCATGGAGATCATCCGTGGCTGCCGTGGCATGAATATTGTCGGAGGCGATTTAGTCGAAGTGGCGCCAGCTTACGATCCGTTTGGCACGACCTCGCTGCTGGCCGCGAACTTGCTGTTCGAAATGCTCTGCGTGCTACCCGGCGTTGCCAGTGAGGTAACGCCAACGTAGCGGCGGCGCGATCAGCGCGTTAGGATCGAATCAAGCCTCCATACACTCGGGAGCACGAACGTGTACGAACAGCTATTCGAACCAATTCAGGTTGGTGGCGTGGTCATTCCCAATCGCATCGTCCGCGCACCTCACGGCACGCACCTTAAGGGCGAAGACCTGATCGCTTACCACGAAGCCCGCGCTCGCGGGGGCGTGGGCATGTCCACCGTTTCTGCTACCAGCGTGCACCCCATGGCGCCTGACAACATTCCGCTGTGGAGCGATAAGTGCATGGGCTTTCTCGAGGCACTGAGCAGCCGGGTGCATCAGCACGGCATGAAAATGTTCCACCAGATTTATCACCCAGGCGCGGGTCAAGGCGAGGCTACCCACGCCGGCGAAAACTGGTCGGCCAGCGAGATTCCAAATCCGATGGCTGGCTTAGTGCCGGTAGCCATGACCAAAACCATGATCGATGATCTGGTTGCGCACTTCGCCGCTGCAGCCAGGCGCATTCGCGATGCTGGTATGGACGGCGTCGACATTCATGCCTCCAGTGGTTACCTGCTACACGAGTTCCTCTCACCGGCTCTTAACCAGCGCGAAGATGCGTACGGGGGTTCCGCACAGAACCGCCTGCGCTTACTTCTCGAAGTGATTACCGCCGTCCGCGAGGCAGTTGGCGAGGGGGACTTTGCCGTCGGCGTGCGCTTACCCAATGAAGATTTCGTGCCTGGCGGGATCACCTCGGAGCTCGCTCGGGAGATGGCCGAGGCCGTAGACCCTCTCGTAGACTATGTCTCACTTCACATGGGCGCCTATTGGCGTTTCCACAAACTGATCGCCCCAGCAGATGATCCGCTGGGTATCGAGATGAAACCAAACGCCAACATTCGGCCGGCAATCACCAAGCCCGCCATGGTCACCGGTCGCATCATGACAATGGACCACGCAGACCACATCGTTCGATCTGGGGAAGCCGATCTCGTTTCAATGGTTCGAGCATTGATTGCGGACCCCGAATTGGTCAACAAAGCGCGGCGCGGCGAAGAACATCGCATTCGACCCTGCATCGGTTCCAACATGGGATGTGTCGGCCGCTTGATGTCCGGCCAAGGGCTCAGCTGTGTGGTCAACGTGGCAGCAGCGATGGAATCGAAGGTGACCCAAGAACCTGAAGAACCCACTGCAGAACCAAAGCACATTTTAGTGGTCGGTGGTGGACCCGCGGGAATGGAGTTTGCCCGTACAGCAGCCTTGCGCGGTCATCGGGTGACGTTGCACGAGGCGACCAAGCGCCTGGGTGGACAAGTCAACATGGCGGGCAGCGCGCCCCACCGCGGTGACATCGGCGCTATTTCTCAATGGCTTGCCGATGAACTGGAATATTTGCAGGTTGATGTGCGACTGAACTCCTTGGTGGATGAATCCACGCTCGCGCAAATGGATCCCGATGCCGTGGTGCTCGCCACCGGCACATCACCTCGCACTGATGGCTTCCAAGTATCATCTCCTTCGGTACCGCTTTCGGGTCACGATCTTCCCCACGTGCACAATTCCTGGGATTTGTTTGGCTACGGCGAGCCGGTAGATATCCAGGGCCCGGCGTTGGTGTTCGACGATACAGGTTCCTTCGAAGCCATCTCCGTAGCCGATGTGCTGCTGCAAGCGGGTGTGCATGTCACTATGGTGTCGAGACTTAATAGTATGGGAGAGAGCCTACCTTTTCCGCCCGTCACTGTTGGCGCGGCGAAAGAACGCTTACTCTCCGGAGACTTCGACTTTATTGGCGGCCACTACTTGCGCGAAATTCACCCAGAATCAGTCGACATCGGGGTGCTCTACACCGAGCGATTGCGCTCGATTGCGGCAAAAACCGTCATCATCGTCTCGCACAACCAACCCAATCGATCTTTGGCAACGGCTTTAGCGGACAGCAACGTTGCCGTACATCTGATCGGAGACGTTCAGGGTCGCAACAACATACGCAATGCCATCCACTCTGGCGCTCTCTTGGGTCGCGCTATTTGAGACGCGCTATTTGAGTCGCGTTTAGGCTGGGTTAAAGCGCAGATGAATCTGGCAGAGCGCACGCATCCACATGCCCTTGATGTGCTCGTAGTTGTCTTTCTCTGGCATGGGCGAGATCGATGCGAGTCGCTGCAACAGAATTTCCCAAGCCCAATTCTGCTCTAGACGAGACAGGGTTGCTCCCGGGCAAACGTGCTCACCAAGACCAAACGCTAAGTGCCGACCCGCATTCTTGCGCTCCAGTTCCGGCAGGTCCGGCTTAGGAAACCGAGCGGGATCGTGGTTGCCCGCGCCGTAGCGAATGCTCAAGGTCGCGCCCTTTGCTAACGAGACACCCGCAAGCTCGGTATCTTCGCTCACAAAGCGAAACAGCCCCTGGGTGGGTGATTCAATGCGCAGGGTTTCTTCGACGAAATTTTTGATTCGGCCAGGCTCAGAGCGCAACTGTTGTTCGACCTGCGGGTAGCGAAACAGCAGCCACAAACCATTAGCAATCGCGAAGGCGGTGGTCTCGTTACCACCAATCAACAAGTGATCCGTAATACCGATCACCTCAGTATCCGTCAGCTTGCGCTGTTTGCCGGTCTCGACATCCTCCACTTCCGCACTGAGCAAATGGGAGATGATGTCATTTTTGGGGTTCTTGCGTTTGTCTTGCATGGTGTCGTAAATGTAGTGCTGCAGCTCAATGTGTTTTTCTACTGCCTCCAGTTCCTGCTCCAGCGTCAGGCCCCTCGAAAACGGTAGTACCCATGCCGCCGACCATTGCTTCAGCTGCGGAAGGTCCATGCGCGGAAAGCCGAGAAACTCAGCAATTACGATCATCGGCAGTGGCTCAGCGAACTGCTTCATGAACTCGATCTCGCCGTCATCGATCCAGGAATCGATCAGCTCGTTGATGGTTGCACGCACAAACGGCTCGCGACGTTTGATCTGCGTCGCACTGAGCTTAGGATCAACTAGCGCTCGGTAGTGCTTGTGCTTGGGCAGATTCTCGCCCAGGGGGGTATAGCGCCGCCAACCCTTTTGCTCGTACAGTTCCCGCGCTTCGGCAAACTTCAACAGCGGTTCGGTGTCGTTCAAATCCGGGCCAGCAGTGAACAGCGTCGGTCGCCGCAACACATACTCAATGTCTTCATAGCGGGTGAGCACATGCGAGCCCAACTGCGGCATGTAATAGACAGGCGACTCATCGCGCAGCACGTCGTACGCCTCAAACCAGTTTTCCTGAACCAGTGGATCCATGAAGTCGATGTCTTTGGCTTTTGTGTAGGGACAACCTCGAGACATTACCGTACTCCTGTAAAAGTTTGATCCTATGACATCGACTCTACGACTGCTTAGATATTCAAGGCGAGAGTCTCGATTCGAATGGCCGCATCGTAGAGCTGCGCCGCAGTAAAATCCACGGAACCTTGGGGAGCCAAGCTGGGCCACATAGGCGCGAGTTCATCCAATACATCCTGAATTGCCGCGGCGACAGCCACGCTCTGATCGTCCGCCGAGAATGCCGAGGAGCGCGCCCAGACTTTGGCGATTTCAGTAAATCCGTAGGCGTCCTGATACTCATGCAGGTTGTTGGTAGCGCCATCCACAATACCAATGGCGTATTCATCAGCTGCGGTCCGTAGCAGAGCAACGATGACTTTAGCGATGTTTGCAGGGCTGTCAATGTTCGCTCCGTGCTCACACGCGGCGATTTGTGCCTGTAGCTGATCGTACGCAACCTGCACCTCTTCTCGTGGCGCTCGTGCGCTAACGCGATCAGCCAGGTGGCTTAGCGGCTCGGCGAAGCCCGCAACACCTCTTGCTTCGAAGGCATCGACTAAGGTGCTGTATAGCTCCGCCTTTGGATGCTTCATGTGGGTTTCTGCCATTACCGGGAGATCTTTGAGATATAGCTGATGCCCCACCCACAAGTGGCCCCGCATTAAACCGATTTGCGCAAGGTAAGCCACATCATCTTCGATGATCAGGCTAGCTTGAGATTCGCTTATACCTGCACCCATTGGCAGCGCGGTCGACTCGGTCTGGTTAAGCACGGATGCCTGAGTCGCCTCACCTGGGTTCGGTTCACAGCCAGCCAACACGATAACGGCCAGCAGACTACTGGTTTCCAGTGATTTCCAAACTCCTCGCTGCATTCTAGTCCGGCCTCTCAAACGTGCATGTATTGTGCAATCGGTCGCGATTGTACTGCGAATGGGCCAAACTCAACACATGAAGATTGGCCTAACAAATCCTAGGTTGCGAACAACGCCTGTTATTCGAGCTCTCCTGTGTGATGACAACGCTACCCCAAACAGCTACCTCGAATTCCTGCGCCAAACCAACGTTCGCTATCCCTCACTGCGCCAGTGGGCGGAAGACTAAGCCCGCGGTACCATGGGCACATTCTCAACAATCGAGTAGCCCATGGACCAGATCCTGTTCAGCAAGAACGACCATGTCGCCACATTAACTTTTAATCGGCCCAAACAGCGCAACGCCTATACCCCGGAGATGTCCAACCGGCTCACTGAGTATCTGCGCGAGTGTGATCAAGATCCCGACGTCAGGGTGGTGATCATCACCGGCGCTGGTGATGCTTTCTGCGTCGGCTTGGACATGAATGATGTTCGTGAGCGCGGCGGCAGCCCAGCAAAGGCAACAGCCAACCGCCCAACCCAAAGAGTGCTGCGAACCTATCCGTTTCAAATCAGCAAGCCGGTAATCTGCGCGATTAATGGGGCGGCCGGTGGCTTCGGTGCAGCCTATCCACTGACCTGCGATATTCGTCTCGCCGCAGAGGACGCCAGCATTGCCTTCTCATTCGTTAAGTGGGGCCTGATTCCAGAGATGGGCGCAACTTGGACGCTGCCGCGCTTGATTGGAATCGAGAAGACCAGCGATCTACTGCTCACTGGTCGTAAGATCAGCGGCAAAGAAGCGCAAGAAATTGGTTTGGTATTACGCGCCGTTCCCAAGGCGGAACTGCTTGCCGAAGCCCAACGTCTAGCCAGCGAAATTGCCCAGGGTTCATCGCCCTCGGCCGTCTCGGTAGTTAAACGCATGACTTGGGGGCGCATGATGGACGAAGGCGAACTGTACCGGGCCATTTACGAAGACGACGATGCCATCGCCTGGTCGATCAACGGGCCGGATGCGGCAGAAGGCAATGCCGCATTTTTCGAAAAGCGACCTGCCGAGTGGGCTGCTGTGAATCCAACAGCGCTGCCCGCTTTCGGTAAGCGAAACGCTAACCCTTTTGGCGCAGGGTAAGGTCACCTCTAACGTATTTGCACTGTGAGTCGCAGATTTTGGCGTCTGGTTTGTTAAGCTATCGGCCAATTTCAGTCAGGCCAGTATCGGTTCATACCGGGCACCTCACGTGAGCGAAAATCAGGACTTCGTGCTAAACCTTTCTTGCCCGGATAAAACTGGGCTGGTGCATGCCGTGGTCGGCTGGCTGCTTGGCCATGACTGCAACATTGTCGACAGCGATCAGTTCGGCGACCCCCACACCGCACAATTCTTCATGCGCGTACATTTTGGTGGCGAGATCGCATTACCACAGCTCAAAACTTCTTTTCTTGCGGTGGCCCAGCAACACGGCATGCATTGGCAAATTTGGTCGGTTAGCAACAAAGCGAAGACCGTAATCATGGCCTCTAAGTTGGACCATTGCCTGATCGATTTGCTCTATCGCACCAATAACAATGAGCTGCCCATCGATCCGGTGCTGATCGTATCTAACCATCGAGACACCTATCCCATCGCTGCGGGTGCAGACATCGACTTTTTGCACTTGCCAATAAACCCCGACAACAAGTCCGAGCAGGAAGCCAGGCTGTTGGCAGAGATCACCAATCGCAACATCGAGTTGGTCGTATTGGCCCGCTATATGCAGATTCTCAGCAACGAATTTTGCGCACAGCTACCAGGCCAGATTATCAATATTCATCATTCGTTTCTGCCTAGCTTCAAGGGCGCTAAGCCCTACCATCAGGCCCACGATCGCGGTGTCAAATTGATTGGCGCGACAGCACATTATGTAACGGCAGAACTCGATGAAGGACCGATCATTGAGCAAGGCGTCGAGCGAGTGGATCATCGAGACGGTGCTCGGAAGCTAGCGGCCGTCGGGCGTGATATAGAGCGTCTGGTATTGGCTCAGGCGATCCGCTACCACGCCGAGCGCCGGATCATCATCAACGGGCATCGAACCGTAGTTTTTCGCTAGCCGGTCCAGAAATAGTCGCGCCGTGGGCTTCCGTGTAGCACAAACAGTTGTTACCGTTCACTGCCACCAGGCTGAAGCGGAGATCACCATGCCACAGTTCATGCTCCTAGGTTTGTGCGAACCCAAAGATGCTGCAGGACAAGCCGCATTCGATGAGTGGTTCGTCAAACAACACATTGAAGACACGACTCACTGCCCGAATTTCATTCGAGGCAGAGTGTTTAAGCTAGGCGGACCGCACCTGGACATCGATACGCCGTCGAAATACATCTCAGTCTATGAGGTTGAAGCGCCCAGCTACGCCGAGGCCGAAAGAGTGCTGAATGAGTGGCAAGCCGACCCCAATGCCTGGCCGGGACGCCAGCTACACCTTGAGACCGGAAAGCGATTTGGTGAGATACCCATGCACATCGGCGGCGCAGGTTGGTACGAACTGTTGGAATCTTACGATGGTCCCGGAGCAGAGCAGCCTTAGCGAGGTAAAAAGTGAGCGAGCAGAAATATCACAAGAGCTTTGGCGGTCCTACAACGTTACCCGGCGGCGCGAGTCTACCTTTCTCACCTGCCGTCGCTGCAGGAGAGTTCGTGTTCCTGTCTGGACAGTTAGCGCTCAATGCCGAAGGACGAGCCGAAGGAGATGTAGCCTCCCAGAGCCAACAGATCTTCAGACAAATGCAACAGCTGCTGGAACAACAGGCCTTGAGTTTGGCAAATGTCGTCAAGGTCAACGCATGGTTAACCGACAAAGCCGGCTTTTCGGCATTCAACAAGTCCTTCCGGGCGGCTTTCCCGAACAATCCACCAGCCCGCTCGACGGTCATCAGCGAATTGCTGGTAGCCGGCGCTCTGATCGAAATTGAAGCCGTCGCTTGGTCAGGAGCCTCGTAGCGATGCCAACCAATGGTCCGCGCCGAAGTGATGGTTCTACTTCTAACGCTGCAACGTAAACATGACGATGCGAGTTGAGGAGTTTGATCTACGAGCTCTACCCACCGCGTTTTTTGATAATCCCTACCCCATTTACCGTGAGCTGCAGCAGCAGGCACCTATTCACCGCTTAGCTGATGGCAGCTACTTATTGACCCGGTACAGCAACTTGCGCGACGTCTATCGAGACGCAAAGCGTTTCAGTTCGGACAAAAAACAACAGTTTGGCCCCGTGTTCGGAGCCGAGTCGGCGCTCTATGAACATCACACCACGAGCTTAGTGTTCAACGATCCACCGCTGCACACACAGGTACGTAAAGCCATCGGTAATGCCCTCGCCGAGAAAACCGTTTTCGCACTTGGTCCGGGGTTAAAAACCCTGGTCGCTCGCCTGCTCGATGCTGCCGAGGAACAGCAATCCTTTGACCTGATCGGCGATTACGCCGCGGCGATTCCTATTGAGATCATCGGCAATTTACTGCGCGTTCCAGCAACTGAACGAGGACCGCTGCGCGATTGGTCGTTGGCAATTCTAGGAGCGCTGGAAGTCGGCTTGGACGAACAGAAGCTGGCCGCGGGCAATCGTGCGGTAACAGAGTTTCTGGCCTACCTGTCCCACTTGATCGGCAAACGAGCCGCTGGGCTGAAAAGTTCCGACAACGATATCGTGGCCCGCCTTCTGCGCTACAGCGACAAAAACCACACGCTAACTCGAACCGAGCTCTACCATCAGTGCATTTTTTTATTGAATGCCGGGCACGAAACCACCACTAACCTCATCGGCAACGGCGCTTATCTACTGCATCAACATCCCACAGCCATTGCGGCGTTGCGGACTGGGCCGGAACGAATCGACGGCGCCATCGAAGAAGTACTCAGAATGGAAAGCCCGAACCAACTGGGTAACCGCACGACGACGGAGGAGATAACGCTAGAAGGGGTGAAGATACCCAGCAACGCGATATTGACCCTATGTATTGGCGCAGCGAACCGAGATCCTGACGTGTTTAAAAACCCCGACAGTTTCGAGATCAACCGCCACCCCAACCCGCACCTAGCGTTCGGCGCCGGGATTCATACCTGCGCCGGTCTCAATGTGGCGCGACTCGAAGCGCGGGTCGCGCTCACTGAGTTGCTGCTGCGGTTTCCTCAGCTGCGCTTCACACAGCCGCCAAACCGCGCTCAACGTGCACGATTCAGAGGATTTGACTCAGCGCCAGCAAGCATCAATTGATTCGACAATTGCTAGAAATGCACGGCAAAGCTCACCCCCGCCCACTTGGGTCGACCGTAGTACTGCTCGGTCAAGCCAAAGACATCGAGACCAGACAAATCAAAGGTCTGCACCAAGTACTCTTCATCGCTGAAATTGTTGATGAACGCTCGCACATCCCAGCGCCCACTGTCGGCAATGTAGCTTAAGGAGGCGTTTTGCACCGTGTAGCCGTTTTCGGTAACGGTCTCAGCACGGGTCAAGGCAAAGTAGTGCTCCGAGCGGTACTGGGCATCGTACTGGAAGGCTAGCCTTCCATTCGCCATGGGAAATTCATAGCGAATGAGTGCGTTCAAGTTAAGATTGGGCGACTGCACAGATGTCGTGCCAAAGCCATTCAGGTCGACGTCGGTATCGTTGTAGGCTACACCAAAGATCAAATCCAGGCCTTCCATCGGAGCCGCCTGTAACTCCAGCTCGACCCCGTTGCTGTCTGCATCGGTGTTGGTGGTGATCGTGTCGACCCCGATGATCTGGAAGGCTTGGTAGTCTTGGTAGTCGTAATAGTAGGCCGCGCCGTTGAAAAAGATCAGTCCATCGGCCAGCCGAGCTTTGAATCCGACCTCAAACGCATCCAACTGTTCCGGCGCATAACTGAGTGTATCGTCGTTATAGTCCAGTGGTGGATTGAGGGGGAAAATTGGAGCATTGAAGCCGCCGCCTTTAACCCCACGGTTGTAGCTGGCATAGACTAGGAGATCATCGGTTGCCTGGAAGTTGGCGGCGAGTCGAATGGACCACTCGGTATCGTCCCGATCACCTTCGTAACTGGCCAGCGTAGCCAAAATGTTGGGATTACCACCGCGAAGCTTGGTACCGGGAATGTAATCCACAACGTTGGTGACAAACTCGTAGTCCTTGTCGTCGTTGATCACTCGAACACCTAGAATGCCGGTTAAACGCTCAGAAAAATCGTATTCCACCTGTCCAAACACCGACATCGACTTGGTCGTCATTTCGTAAGGGTTGTCCAAGCCGGTGACGAAAGGGGTATCGCTGACCGGATCCAAAAAAGGTTCTGACTCAGCACCGTTGGAGTCTGCGATGTCTAAATCCAGGTAGTAGAAGCCAGCAACCCAATTCATGCGATTGGTACTACCGTTGATCCGAAACTCCTGAGACAGTTGCTCAGCATCCGTTGTTAGGTAGAAGTTAAAAAAGTTTACCGGCGATGCGTCAGAATCTTCGATGTAATC
>JBPCXR010000263.1:0-53611 GCA_051027215.1 Pseudomonadales bacterium
GCCCAGAGGAGTGCCAGAATAAACCCCCCCAGTGTCTAATTCGACGAAGCCTAGTGTGCCTTCGTACTCGAGCGGCATGGCTTGGGCGACGCTGCATAAAAATAGGCTTGTGAACGCCAACTTGGGTGCTAGCTGTGTGAACATCGAAGCAATCCATTGAAGTAACAGCAAGTACGCTACCAACTCGACTGACGTTGGGCAAGCCCTACGAGTGCAGTAGCCAATATTTGCATTCGTGCCAGCGACCTACCAATCAATCTCTATGGGTATTTACCTATTGAAGCTTGAGAAACTCATTGCATGCTTATATGGCTAGAAGTTCTGCGGTCAGCAAAAGCCGCATCAATGGCAGCATCAAGAGCCGCATCAATCTGAACGACCAAAAATCTGCATGAACAAAAAGAAGAAAGAACCACGCGTTAAGTCCGTTATGACGCCTTTTCCGCATTCGGTGTGGATAAAGGCCCCGATTTTGGTTGCTCGAGCGCAAATGGTTGAGCACAACATACGCCACTTGCCAGTCACTGAATCCCACAAGCTGTGTGGCATCGTGACCGATCGTGATCTAAAACTGTTGTTGGGTCCTGAAGTCGGGGCTCCCAATAGCGGCGGATTAAGTTCGCAGCTGACGGTGGAAGATGCCTACGTCGAAGACTGCTATGTAGTGGATCTAGAGACGCCCCTTGCCGCAGTGCTAGAGGAAATGGCCAGTCGCCATATTGGCGCAGCTCTGGTCACCGCGCGCGGCAAATTGGCAGGAATATTCACCGCAACGGATGCTTGCCGTGTGTTTGCCGCACACCTGCAAGAACAGTACGCGCCGTTGCCCGATGATGCCGCCTGAGATATCCATCTGGCAGACACTAAAGACGCTGCCAAAGCCCGATCAACAACAGTGGTCGACCACAACGACCCTCGTCAAATGGCTGATCGCTACCCGCGCCGCGGTATACCCATTAACCCTGTTTGCGTGTTTGTTCTCGGGGATCATCGCTTGGCCTTGGAACCATCCGTGGCTGTTCGGCCTGGCGTGTGGAGGGGTTTTACTCGCCCATGCCAGCAACAACCTGATTAACGATCGCGTTGACTATCTAAACGGGCTTGACCGAGACAACTACTTTCGCACCCGCTATGGCGTGCAGCCGCTAGAAAGCGGACTCATGAGCCTAGACCAACATCTGCGCTATATTCTGGTAACTGGCACCATGGCGCTGATGTGTGGCGGGTTAATTGGTCTCTACTTGGGCTGGCACGCTTTGCTGTTCATGGGGGCTGGTAGCATTTTCGTACTCTTCTATACCTCTCCGTTGAAGCGCATTGCGCTCGGGGAAGTTGCGGTGTGGGTGGTGTGGGGGCCGCTGATGATATGCGCGCTCGTCTATGTTGCCCTAGGGCGTTGGTCAGCAGAAGCCCTGTGGTTGGGCGCGCTATACGGATTGGGTCCTCTTGCGGTCATTCTTGGCAAGCATACAGATAAGATCTCCGACGATTCTCTTCGTGGAGTGAAGACGCTGCCTGTCCTGCTCGGAACTCGCAATGCGCGTTGGAGCATTGTTCTTGTTGCGTTTGCTCTGCCAATTGGAGGCATGGCGTGGGCTGTAGCAAAATCGCAACCAGCGTACCTACTTGTGCTGGGATTGTTGCCGATGTCCATTTGGGTCTATCGGCGCCTCATCGACGAAGAGACTCAAGCTCAGCCAGCAACAGATCAGGCGACGGTGGATTCAACAACGTCGCCGCTACGCGATACCGTAATCGCTTTCCACTTCGCGTTCTTAGCGGGTTCCTTGCTCGCGATGTCAGCGCTGGTTGCAAAGCTAACGTGAGGAGGCAAGATTATGCAGAAGTCGTGGGACCATAGGTTGGAACGAGGATTGTGCATCCTACTCGCGCCGCTGCTATGGATGAGCGGATGCGACGGCTCGAGTACAACCGGTTACCCAAGCGCTGCCAATCAGCTTCCAGTAAGCTTGAATGAAATCATGGTCGCGCTGGTCAATGACGCTGCCGATCCGATCTGGGTTGCTGCTTGGCGAGAGCCAGAAACAGAAGCGGACTGGCGCGCACTTGAGCGTAAAGCCTATCAACTACAGGTTGCCGGTGCGCTACTCGAGTTGCCAGGAAGTGGCCCAATGGACGCGGCCTGGGCAGCGGATCCGCTGTGGCAACGTTGGTCGCAGCAACTCGAGGTGGTCGGCGGGGTCGCTGTAGCAGCGGCAAAGAATCGCGATCTAGCGAATATTGCCGGCGTTGGTGAGCAAATCGTTGTGGTGTGCGAGGGTTGCCATCTTGCCTTCAAACCTGATCAACCTAGCGGTAAGCTCTATGGCGAACTGTCTCCTACGGAGCAGGATTTTGACGCTCTAGAAGTCCGTTGAGCAGCGCGGTCGCTCTTGAGAGCCATCAATTTAGGCAGCAGCTTAGCGAGATAATCGAAATCGACGATATCAAACCCGGCAACAGGGAGCCTTGAATGTCAAAAACCCACTTTACGCCGAGATTCCCCCCGACCCAGACCCCTGGTTTCTGGCTCCGCAGAGAGTTAGCTCGGCAATCTCATCGCGTTGCCGTTGAAGACGACGAGATTGCAGCTCAGTTTCAATCGCGGGCGCAAGAGTTGCGAATCGAGCTAATTGACCTGCTTGCTGCTGGCTTGTCTGATGGGGCCTGTGTTGCGCTGTCGGCATTAGCGGAAGAGGATATGGTCGACTTCTGCATCATGGTTGATCTGGCGGAGCCCGTCGCGTTAGCCGCTGTGGAACCGTTGCCCGAGCATACGCGGCAGCTGTTGGCTCAGTTTCTGGATGATGAGCCTTGGCATTCGTTGTCAGTTGATCATGACATTACCGTCGCATTGGCATTACTCGACAGCGTCGGCATCCAACCTGCGCAGGCGCATTGGTATCTATATGCGCCTGGATTGTTCGATTTATTGGGGCGAACCTGTGCGCGAGGGTCCAAAGAGCAATTCATGCGCCTGGTCGGTGAGTACCGAGCGCTTGCAGAAAGGGACCAAATTAGGCTGTCTGATGATGCACAGGAGTTGTTCAACGGCCTAATCAACCAAACCGCGCATCGCCATGGTTTGGGTGATCAATTTATGTGATGGCTGCGTCAGGGAGTGCTACCTTAACACACTGCATCAACTCGCTAAGCGTAAGGTCGTCGGTAAGCAAGGTAACGACCGGTTCCTCTAGTCCTGGAACGTCTTGATTTTCTAGCTGCCAATTCAGCACAGACTGATCTGCCTCTGAGGGATCGTCGCCCAACTGTTCCCTTGCCAATAGACGTTGTTCTAGGACTGGCAAGGACGCATCCAGACGAATCACACAACAGGCAGCTCCGGCACGAGCGGCTGCCGCGTATAACCTCTGACGTTGATCACGTTGTAGGCTGGCTGCGTCGATGATCACTAGTTGTCCGCTGTTGAGCAAATCTGTAGCGATGTCCGCCATTTGATCATAGAGTCTAGTAGACACGGACTCAGCATAGCGTCCTGTTTTGACGCGGGAGCCATGAGAGCTGCTTGGCGCAGCGTTAACCGCTTTGCGCAGCACATCTGAGCGGATTCTAATAGCGCCAAACTCCCGGGCAAGTTGACGTGCCCAGTAAGACTTTCCAGTACCGGAGACGCCGTTCATGACAATCAGTGTTCCCAAAGCTTGATTCGAAGGCTCACCCCAATCTAGGTACTTGCGCAGTTGACTCGCGGCCACGGCATCGTCGGGCGCTTGTCGCAGGCGCAGGGCGGCAACTTTAGCCCTCACCATAGATCGATACGCGGTAAACAGCGGAAGTAAAACCGTGCCTTGATAGTCTCCGCTGCGATCCAGGTAACCGTCCAAGAAGCTATAGGCAAGATCGCGGCGATCGCGTATCAGACAGTCCATAAAGAGAAAGGCGACGTCGCTCATTACGTCGATTCGACGCAGGTCTTCACTAAACTCCAAGCAGTCGAAGGCGCAGAGCCCGGAATCCAAGCGAACGATATTCGCCAGATGCAGATCACCGTGACATTCACGCACGAAGCCATCGTGTTGACGTTGGCCCAGCAGTGCGGCCCGCCTATCGTATTCGTTGGTCGCGGCCGTTTTGAGCCGTTCTAATCGGGCTGGGTCGGCGACGGGATTGTTGGTACTGCGCAACACTTCGAAGTTTGCGAGCATCGGTTGCAGCGGCTCGTAGTGACCAAGATGCTTAGGCAAAGTTTGGTGCTGTTGAGCCAAAAGCCTGCCGAATGCTTCCAACTCCTCGGCGGCAAGGTGTCCAGCTTCGAGTAACAGGTCGGCCTGCTGAGTGTGATCGAACTGACGCATTCGCACTGCCCAGTCCTCAGCCGATTGAGAGTCGTCAGGATTGGCAACGCGAAACTTGCCTTGCAGCGTCTGGACGATCGGGCAGACATCGACGTACAACTCACCGGCGAATCGACGATTGCAACGTAGCTCTTCGTCGCAGAAACGCTTGCGGCGGTCAAGCGTACTGAAATCGACGAATTCAAAGCGCACTGGCTTTTTGACTTTGTAGGCAAAGGTACCGGTCAGGAATACCCAGGACAGATGGGTTTCGATCAGTTTGACCTTGGAAACAGGGTGAGGGTAAGCCTGTGGGTGAAGTAAATCGTCAGGTAAATCAGACACTAAGAGATCGCTCTACCTCAGAATAGGGCTGTGGGTACACGCAGCCGCCAAATTTGCCCAGCATTAGAAAGCGGTGCAATAGTGGATATCCACAGGCGCAAGAGGATAAGCCTTACAGCCGGTGCGCGTACACTGGGGAACGGCTGGTTCAAGAGTGGAGTGGTTGATGGGTTCCGAAGTCACGCATCGGTTCTTCGAGGCTGAAGATTTCAGTCGGTTTCGGGAGCGTCTGGATGAAGAAACAGCGCTGCTCAAAACCGTGTTTGAGAATCAGGGGTTTTCAAAGAGAGGAGACGTCGCCGGGTTCGAGCTTGAAGCTTGGTTGTTTGACAATCGGGGTGATCCCTTGCCGGACAATGAGCGCTTTCTAGAGACGTTAAATAGTCCGCTGGTAGTTCCTGAGCTCGCGAAATTCAACATTGAGCTAAATGGTAGCCCTAGCGCGTTGACCGGCAATGCCTTTACCCGTTTACACGATGAGCTTAGCGCGACCTGGCAACGCTGTAACGAAACGGCCAGCCAGCTCGGTTGTGGTTTAGTTGCTATCGGTACGCTGCCAACAGCGAAAGTTGAAATATTCAACGAAACCAATATGTCGGAGATGGTGCGTTACCATTCATTAAACGATCGTATTCTTGCGATGCGAGACGGTCGTAAGATATCAGTAAACATTGAAGGTGAGGAGTCGCTGGCGCTCAAACAACAGGACGTGATGCTGGAAGCGGCGGCCACATCATTTCAAATTCACCTGCAATGTCGGCCGGGTCAGGCGGTTCGAGATTTCAATGCCAGCTTGATCGCAGCGGCACCACTGGTCGCCGTTGCTGCGAATGCCCCTTATCTGTTTGGCCACTCGCTGTGGGATGATTCCAGAATTCCGCTGTTCGAACAAAGCGTGGACCTCGGTGAGCGGCACCCGCCAAGGGTGACTTTTGGCACTGGATACGTCAAAGAGTCGATGTTTGAGCTGTTCGAGGAGAATCAGCGAGCCCATCAGATATTGATTCCTATGGTCCGAGACGTACCGGCCGAAAAGTATTCACACCTGCGTTTTCATAACGGCACGCTTTGGCGCTGGGTAAGGCCGTTGATTGGTTTTGATTTCGATGGCCAGGTGCATCTGCGGATAGAGCAGCGGGTGCCTAGCGCTGGGCCGACGCTCACCGATTGCATTGCCAATGCAGCGTTTTACTATGGCATCGTTCGCGGTTTAGGGCTCGCCAAAGAACCGCCGGAACAGGCCTTGGCATTCCACGATGCTCGAGAAAATTTTTACAATGCTGCACGTTATGGCTTGAACGCACGGGTTTGTTGGGCTGCCTCCGGACGTCGAGAAGAGCACTCGATTTCTCAATTGATCACATCTGAGTTGCTGCCGCTAGCCAAGCGAGGTCTCGAGTCGCTGGAGATACCCGGGTCGGAGATCGATCGTTACTTGGGTATTATTGCAGCGCGAACCGACAATGCCCAGAACGGGGCGAGTTGGCAGCGTCGCTGGATGGCGTTGAACCAAGGTACGCCTGCGGATCTTTTGCAAGCCTATAGCGAGCAGCAACGAACTGATCGTCCTGTGCATTCCTGGACGCTGTAGTGGTAACACTGACGTTCTATGAGGAGCCCCCAGAGGGATTGTTCCAGTCTTCTGCCCGAGATTTGCATACGCGCTTACCTGGACCAACCATAGTTCGTGTTCCCGGTACGGTAGAACCCCCAGTCTTTGTGTCGGTCTTGCTGCACGGCAACGAAACAAGCGGATGGAGCGCTCTATGCCAACACTTGCAGGAGTATCCGATACCGTATCGAACGTTGATTGTGCTCATTGGCAACGTTGCTGCTGCTGCTGCAGGGGTCCGCAGCCTTCCACAACAATCCGACTTTAATCGTATTTGGAAAAGTACCTCTGGTGATGAGTCAGTTATGGCTGCGGATGCGCTGTCCTTGATTGCAACGTTGAATCCCATGGCTGCGCTGGACATTCACAACAATACCGGCCGTAATCCGCACTACAGCGTGTTAACGGAGCTCACTCCTGAATCCTGCGGGTTGGCTCAATTGTTTGCCGAAACTGCGGTTTTCATTGAAGAGCCAGACACAGTACTAACGCGAGCACTGCAGCAAATTTGTCCATCGGTGGCGGTAGAGGCTGGCCCGGTGGGAGATACCCGCAGCGATGACCGGGCGTTGTTGTTGTTAGAGCGCTTCTCCCGGCTCGAATCCATACCCACCGCTGCGCGATCGGAGCTCAAACTCCACCGAAGTTTGTGTCGCGTGCATCTCGCGGACGATATCAGTTTCGACTTTGCCGATATTTCCGATGTTGATCGACTCAGTGACGATGACTTGGTTTTAACAGCTGGTATGGAAGGGGTGAATTTTCACCCGGTACCCGCTGGTACGGAGCTCGGAGTAACTCGAAGGCCGCTTAACCACGTTTTGCATGTTCTAAACAGTGAGCATCAAGATGTCAGCGCACAATATCTTTCCGAAGAACATGGGATCATCACACTAAAGCGATCGGTGATACCGGCCATGTACACGACAGATCACGAGGTGATACGTCAAGATTGCCTGTGCTACTTCATGGAGGGGTTTGAGTAACAGCGAATGATCAATCGCAGTACCAGGTCTTCTCCGTGGGCTGCGGAATACTTGCTACCAGCGCAGCAATGGCTGGCCGATCCATCGTCGCAACAAGTTGGTTTGCCTGGCGCTGCGTAACGCTGAGCGCTTGGTGGGTTGCGCGTACGCTTTCTGGCAGGCCGTCTGGAGTTACGGCTTGAGCCAGTTGCTCATAAGCTCGCCAGCGGTCGAGCACGTCAAAGAAAGCGGGTGCCTCTGCATTTAGTAATCTAATCGACTCCTCGAGGTTGGCCCGACGCACCGCACCCGATGGAGGATTAGCAAGGCGCTTAAGTACCGTCCAAATGCGCTTGCGTGTCTGCTGTTCTGCGGGGTCTTCAAGCTGATCCAGCTTGGTGTATAGATCGTCTGGCTCAGCACAAGACTCTCTGTCGACGTTTATCGAAGTTGCGGCTAGACCGGTTTCACCGGCAAAAAGCAGTAGCTTCGCTAGCAGCCCCGACATTCGCTGGGGAACGCCGGATTGGGCATCGAACATTTTCAAGGCGACGGGGAGCGCTTCAGTGACCAACTCGAGCGCTTGCTCGACGTCTCCTATTACGAAGTGATACCTAGCCAAATTCAACGCTGCAATATAACGAGCATAAGGTTGGGCATCAGGGCCTAGAATGTCCATTGCTCGCTGAGTTGTGGCAATGGCTGCATCGGCATCGCCCATGCGAAATTGCAACCCTGCGTAAGAGCGCAATACACCAGCGAGAGAATCATCCGCGTGGTCCACTTGCTCGAAGATATCGACTGCCTCGCGGAACGCGTCACCGGAGGCGTCAAATTGACCGGAACGACCAAGATACAAGGCCCGATTGCTAAGCGTAACCGCCAGTGCCGCAGGCTTGTCGGCAGCGCGCATGTGGGCGACGGCGTCGAGCCAATGTTGACCCTCTGCGACAGAATCGGAAGAGCGACGGGCGACGCCAGCGAGTAATTGACTCAATCGACCTAAGGTTCGCGGATTGCTAACGTCGAATTGATCGATCACCCGGGCCATCTGTTGTGTGCCCTGATCTGCAGCTTGGTAGTTACGCAAGCGGGCGTTGGCGCCGACGTAAGCATACTGAGCTGCGAGCCACGACGAAGCTTCCTGCGCGCTGTCTGGACCTATTGGCAGGTTCTCATCGAAGTAGCTAACTGCGGCGCTTGGGTTGGTTCGTGCTAGCGCATTGCCCAAGCCGGCGATGCCTAGCAGATAATGCCGCCGATTATCCGCGTCAATCTGTTCTGCAGCACGGATAACAGCCTGATAGGCATCGATCTCGTGTTCCACCAATCCCAAATTCTCGTAGATCCCGGCCAGAGAGCGGTTGACCTCCCAGGCAAGCAAAGGGTCATCGGCAACCTTGGCATCGATACCGGGTTTAGCTTGTACCAGGGCATCTGCGAGGGTGACCTTGGCTCCGGCGGGCCCGAAGGGGTCGGTTTGTTGAAAGACGTCCGTCAGAATTTGTTGGCTGGTGGCGCTTCGTTGAGCCTGAGCCTGAGCTTCGTTCGCCATCTTCAACGAGATGAAGGTGGCCGCGCTTAGCGCCGTTAGTGTGACTGCCGCGGCGCTAACGATTAGGGCATTGCGTCGCAAGAAGCGTCGGGCAACGTACCAGCGGGAATGCGGGACAGCCAATACGGGCTGCCTGTTGAGATAACGCGCAATGTCTTCTGCTAGCGCTGTGGCCGACTGATAGCGCTCTTGTGGCCGCTTGCTCAGCGCCACCAAGACGATGGCATCCAAGTCGGGCTCGATCTCCCGGTTAAGGCTGCTGGGCGCAACTGGAAGCGCTTCCACTATTTGGGAGAGCGCCTGCTGTAAAGATTGATCCTGCAGGCTATAGGGCAGCTGAGCAGTGATCAGTTCGTACAGCAACAAACCCAGTTGATAGACGTCGCTGGCGACGGTAACGATGTTTCCTGTCACTTGTTCTGGGCTAGCGTAGCGCAACGTTAGGGGGCCGCCCTGGGTTCGAGTGTGGACGTCGTCATCGACGCCGTCGAGCACGCTGGCAACGCCAAAGTCCAATAGCTTTGGTCGCCCGTTGCGGTCTACTAGAACATTCTGCGGTTTGATGTCTCTATGAACGATCAACCGTTCATGGGCATAAGCAACTGTCGCGCATACCTGTGTGAACAGTTGCAGCCGTTCCACAAGCGGCAGAGCCGTTGAGTAGTCGGTTACACTAACCCCGTCCACATATTCCATGGCAAACCAAGGCCGACCATCGGTTAAAAAGCCGCCATCGAGAAATCTAGCCAGGCCCGGATGATCGAGGGCTGCCAGAATGCGGCGTTCCCGAAAGAAGCGAGCCTGCACTTCAGATTCAGTTCGGTGTGACCAAAGCACCTTAATCGCCGCGCGTTGAGTGTAGCCGCCACGTTCGCCATCTGACTCTTGCCGAGTTGCATAGAACACTTGACCCATGCCGCCGGTACCCAGCTCGTGCTGTAAGCGCCAGCGACCTGCATGAGATGGCGTGGCGATAGTTGGTAACTGCGCTGCGTCATCGATCGCGGCCATCGAGGGCTGCACCTGGCTCAGTGTCAACGCCTCGGACAGCTCTAATAGCTCCAACACCCTCTGTCTGTTGTCAGGGCTTAGGCGGGCCAGAAACGCAACTCTCGCTGGCTCGTCGAGCGCCAGAGCCTCGTCCAGAAGGGCATCCAGCTCTGCAAAACTAGGATGGCTCGGTGTGTTGCTCATGCTGCGGAGAAGGTCTGTGGTGCTCTAGCCATGCTGCATGAAGTGCGCAAGCCAGGCCTGGGCACGTTTCAATCGGCGCTGCACTGTGCGCGGCGTCGTCTCGGTGAGCTCAGCGATTTCCTCACTGTTCAAACCACCAAAACAGGCAAGATCGACCACTTCAGATAGCTCATGACTCTCGGCGGCGAGCATCTCCAGTGCTCGATGAACGAGCAAAAACTGTTGCGGGTCATCGAGACTAACGATGTCGTTGGCGGTGAGGGTTAATACGGCAGCATCACCGCCTCTTTTTGCGGCGCTTTCGCTTCTATAGGTGTCGACCACTATCTGCCGCATGGCGCGAGAGGCAACTGCAAAGAAGTGGCGGCGATCCTGTAAATCTTGAGTCTGCCCTTGCAGGAGTTTCTCGTAGGCTTCGTGCACTAGGGCTGTGGTCTGGACTTGGGCGACGCTGGAGCGACGAAGTTGCTTGTGGGCGATACCGTGTAACTCGTGGTAAACGATGGAGATGACCTGATTGAGAGATCGTGTTTCCCCCGACGCATACTGGCGCAACAGCAGGGTAACGTCGTCACCGGAACCATTGGCTACTCTGCTCATCACACCTTCCTGGTCACAAAGCTAAGACATCGTACAAGGGGCGCAGGAGGAGTTTCCAGCAGTTGGATAATGAACCGCTTCCTAGGTATCAGACGCATACGCGCTAGCGGTGCAGGGGTTTAACATGTTATATAAGCTTGAACATGTTAAAAAACAGCCTGACAGGGCGAAGACCTGCCTTAGGAATAAGCTCCTTGGGGATACAAGCATTGAGAATTCACCCGGAATGGATCTGATGACGGAGCAGCGGCTTGCGCGTCGAGCCGCCATCTTGGAAGCAGCCCGTCAGATGATCGCCGAGCGCGGCTACGAGGCGGTGACGGTTCGGGATCTTGCCGAAATTTGCCGAGTCAGCGTACCTACGTTGTATAACCAATTCGGTGGCAAGGACCAGCTCCTTGCGGCCGCAATCGAAGAACACTTTCTGTTTGCTCTGGATGGCGCTCTCATCCAGCAGACCGCGCCTGGATTCGAACGGTTGCTCATCATCATCGATCAGTGTGCCGATCAGCTGCTCAATGTGCCTAGGTATCACCAACGCTTGCTGGAAGCATTCGCTTCTCTGACCTCGACTCTGCAGATCCAAGAGCGCATTGCCCAGGGTCTATCGAGCGCCATTGCCACTGAGTTGGAGACCATGGCCGGTAAACGACAAGTGCTGCCGTGGACCTCGCCTGTGCAGTTGGCGGGTCAGATGACCACGGCATGCATCGGCACGGCGATTCAGTGGAGCGCAGGAGTCATTGCCGACGAGTTGTTAAAGGCGCAGATGCGCTATGCCCTAGGCTTGGTCGTTTTTGGTGTGGCGCGGGGCGCAGCTCGAACTCGACTCGAATCCCAGATTCAAACGGCGCAAGAGCAGATCGATGCCGCGCCAATTTTAAAACCTGTCGCCCAACGCGGCAAAAACGGAGCAAGCTAATATGGCTCAACCTTTTCCTGATCACCCAAATCTAGTTGGCGGTTTTGAGCCATTGCACACGGAATGTGATGCACCGGATCTGATCGTTGAAGGAGAAGTCCCTCGGGAGTTATCGGGAGCGTTTTTTCGCAACGGTCCGAATCCTCAGTATGCGCCCCGTGGTGACTATCACCTGTTTGCGGGTGACGGCATGATTCACGGTTTCTATCTGCAAGACGGTAAGGTTTCCTACAAAAACCGCTATGTCCGGACCGTTAAGTGGAACAAGGAACGCGAAGCGGAGCGCTCGCTATTCAGTGCAATGAACCCCATGGATACCGATCCCAGTGTTCAAGGTTTAGAAACAGATGGTTTGGCCAACACCAACGTCATTTGGCACGGGCACAAGCTCTTGGCGTTGGAAGAAGCACATGCGCCGTTCGAAGTTGACGCGCGCACGCTTGAATCAATCGGCCCCCACGATTTCGACGGCAAGCTGGTTGGGCCGATGACGGCGCATCCAAAGATCGACCCAGAAACCGGTGAGATGTTGTTTTTCGGCTACAACGCCAGTGGCCTGATTTCGGAAGACATGTCATTTCATGTGGTCGACAAAGAGGGCAACTTGGTACGTTCGGAAACCTTCAAAGCGCCATATGCCTCGATGGTGCACGACTTCATGGTGACGCGCGAGCACGTGTTGTTTCCTATCATGCCACTGACCGGCTCAATGGAACGAGCCATGCAGGGTTTGCCACCCTACGCTTGGGAGCCTGAAAAGGGCGTGCATATTGGCGTTATGCCGCGCAACGGTAGCGTTGATGATCTTCGTTGGTTTCAGGGGGATCCGTCCTTTATGTTTCACCCCATGAACGCTCACACCGACGGCAACATCATTACCTGTGAAGTCTGTGAGTTCGAAGAAGCGCCGCTATTCCCTTTGCCCGACGGCACACCAGGAGATCCGAGCAAAGCGATACCCCGGTTGACGCGTTGGACCTTCGATCTCGCTGGCAATACCAACGAATACAAGGCTGAGCGCCTTAACGATGTTGCTTGTGAATTCCCACGTCTAGATGAGCGACGCACTGGCCTGAGCTATCGCTACGGCTACTTGGCCTGCGATCTCAAGCCCAAGTGGGAGGTGGGTGGTTTTAATGCCATTGGGGTATATGATCATCAAACCGACGGCTTGGAGCTGTATGACGTTGGCGAGGGCTGCGCGACGAATGAGCCGATCTTCGTGCCGAAGTCCCAGTCCAGCCCCGAAGGCGAGGGCTTCTTGTTGGCAAACATTTACGATGCGAACCGTAAGGCCAGCCACCTCGTGATCCTGGACGCTCAGAACGTCAAAGCTGGACCATTGGCAAAAGCCTACCTGGATCACCGCATTCCTTTCGGCTTTCACGGCAACTGGGCGGCCTTGGATTCTTAGGGGTAACGCATGGCTCAGCACACCGCTGAATCGGTGACGGAAGGTGTGGACCTAACTGGTCAGTACGCTTTGGTCACTGGAGTGAACTCTGGTATCGGGCTGGAAACCGCCAGAGTGTTGGCGCTGCGCGGGGCCACAGTTCTGGGAACGGCTCGAACCCTAGAAAAGGCTCAGCAAGCGTGTAGTGGTATATCTGGCACTATGATTCCGTTGGCCTGTGAGCTGACGGATCAAGCAAGCGTGCGCCAATGTGCTGAGCAGATCGTTGCTGCTGGAGTTGATTCTCTGGACATGGTGATTGCCAATGCCGGCATCATGGCATTGCCCAATTTGGAGCTGGTCGATGGCATTGAGAAGCAGTTTGCGACGAACCATCTCGGGCACTTTCTCCTGATTAATCTGTTGCTGCCGAAGATTGGACAACAGCGTCCCGCACGGGTGGTAGTGGTTAGCAGCGCGGCGCACATGCAGGCGCCGAAGGTCGGTATTGAGTTCGATAACCTTGCTGGTGACAAGGGCTACAGTAGTTTTAGGGCTTACGGTCAATCGAAGCTTGCCAATGTGCTGTTTGCCAACGAGCTCGCGAAACGTGTGCCCCGTGGTACTACGGTGAACTCGCTGCACCCTGGAATCATCCGCACGAATCTGGGGCGCAATATGCGCGGCCCCCTTGTTTGGTTGATGGGGCTGACTATGTGGCCCTTCATGATCTCCGTGGCCCGCGGTGCAGCGACCAGCTGCTTCGTTGCAGCAAATCCCGCCGCGGCAGACAAAACTGGACGATACTTCGCCAACTGTGAGGAGAAGAAGCCGTCTCCGCTGGCAACGGATGAGGCCTTGCGAGCGCGCTTGTGGACAGTTTCCGAACAATTGGTTGGCTTGAGCTAAGGCTGCTAATAACTGCAGGAACGTAGATGCGAATTGGGATTTCGATTTCTTCGAGTCATCCGGGTTCTGACCCCAGGGTGGGCGCACGGAATATGGTGGAACGCGCTCGCTCGGCGCGGGCAGCTGGTTTGGATTCGCTATTCGTGGGTGATCACCACGTGACGCCTTTCCCCTACTACCAGAACAACGCCATATTGGGGCGCATGCTGGCTGAATGGGGCGATCGACCGTTCGGTGCTTTATATTTGCTGCCGCTCTGGCATCCCGTACTGTTGGCGGAGCAAGTCGCGACTTTGGCGAGCCTTGCCGAGGGACCGTTCATTATGCAGTGTGGGCTTGGAGATCATCGGCAGGGAGAGGCGATGGGCATTGATATGTCCAAGCGTGTACCCATGTTCGAAGCAAGCCTAGCGATTCTGCGCGGGCTATGGCGAGGTGAGACCGTGACTGAATCTCGCTTCTGGAATCTGCAAGCCGCCGCCATATCACCGCAACCGCCGCTGCCCGTCGAAGTCTGGGTTGGTGCGTTGGTGCCGGCGGCGATCGACCGGACAGCGCGCCTTGCAGAAGGTTGGTTAGCTGCGCCATCGCTTACTCCGCAACAAGCGGCTGAAGCCGTAAGCCACTATCGTCAGGCCTGCGCTGAACATCAGCGCCAACCGCAAGCGGTGGCTATTCGAAAAGACATTTTCATCGGCTCGACTTCCGAGGAAGCCCGCAAGGCAACAGCGCCGTTGATCGCAAAAGGTTATCGCGGAATTGCTGAGTCGGCATTGCTGATCGGTTCATCTATTGAGGTGGCTGAACAGATCTCTGCGCTGGCTGAACAAGGTTACACGGATGTCATCGTACGCAATATGAGCCCTGATCAGGCCCAGAGCATCGCCACGATTGAGCGCTTGGCAGAAGTCAAAACGCTTTTAGCTTAGCTTGGTATTGAACTCCTGGACCAGGTCGACGAACAGGGCCGGTTGAAAAAACGGGGAGCCATGCCCTGTCATTTCCATCAGATGAAACTCGCTGGTAGGTATGGACTGGGCGATGCGCTGGGCCTCTGCAAGGTTCATGTCCTGGCGCCCGCAAGCAACCAGTACAGGCACCTGCAGGCCGCTTAAGCGTTCCGAAAGATCTGGCTCGTGTTCATGGGCTGTATGGGCCTTGAGCGCAGCATCACGGTCCTCATAGAATCGCCAGGATTTTCGAGTCGTTACTTCTGGTTCGCCGGCCTCTTTGAGCAGTTTCCGAGCTTCGGCGGCCAGGGATCGCTGCCCGGCTTGCTCGACGGGCGGTGTCAGTGCAACGTCGAATAGTCCTAGTGCTGTCAGTTTATCTGGATGGCGTAAGGCGAACCGCGCAGCAGTGCGTGCCCCGTAAGCAACGCCAACAACGAAAGCCTGAGTGATGGACAAGGCTTGCATGAGTGCAGCCAGATCATCGGCGTATTGACTAAAGGTGAACTCTTCATCTGCCCCCCAACCACTCTTGCCGGTACCGCGGATGTCGAATCTGAGTACACGAAACTGCTGCAGTAAGCCGTCTAGCACAGGCTCCCAGCAGGTTAGGTTGTGGCTGGCCATGTTTACCAATACCAATACGGGATTTTTCTCGTCTCCCTCCAGTGCGTAATGCAGGCGAATGCTGTTCACAGTGACGTAGTCGTTACTCTGATCGTAGGGTTCGAGCATGGCTTTTTGCGCCGTTTAGTTTGCAATAGCCGATTATGAAAGCGCAGCACGTTGGGCACAATCAAGTGTTTATTGAATGCTGGAAGTCCTTCGTTGCTAGGTAAATGTCCTGATGTCGGTCTTCTAACACTTCATCGAGTATGTGCTTATGCATGTGCGTAAGCTGAGACTGGTGGGCTGGGGGTTGGCGGGATGGTTCGCCTGTCTGGTTAGTATTGCTCAAGCTGCGGAGATTCCTTGCCAAGCCTGTCACGCTGCGGCGGCAGGCGCGCTTGCCCAAATGCCACATGGCAAAATCCAAGGAGATCGGAAGCCAGCGTGCAGCAGTTGTCATGGTGATGGCAGCGAACACATCGCCGCACCTAGTGCTGCTACTATTCTAAGCTTCGCTTCGGCGTCTGCAGATAAACAGAGCGCCGTTTGTGGCGGGTGCCACGAGCAGTCTGATGCGTCCATAAGCGATGCCCATAGCCGTGCGGACATCCCTTGTGCAGCTTGTCATAGCGTGCACTCAAAAAAAAAGATAGCCAACCTGCCCGTTAGGCTCGAACGATTGCGACCGGGCTCAAGCCTATGCTACTCCTGCCATGCGGACACGTTCACCCAGTTTGGGCAGAGTGAACGGCACCGCCTGCTAGAGGGCGCATTGGAATGTACATCCTGTCATGACGCCCATGACCCTGGTCATGGTAGGAGGCTGGGTGGGTTTAAGCAGTCGATGTGTAGCGATTGCCACGCCAGCGTCGAAGGGCCATTTGTATTCGAGCATGAAGCATCGCGGGTGGAGGGTTGCACAGCCTGTCATGCACCCCATGGGAGCCCGAATCGGCACCTGTTGGTGCATCAGAATGTCGGTTCACTCTGTTACAGCTGTCACGCTGATGCGCCGCAGTTCCACCTGGGCTTTTCACCCTCGGCGCCAGTGCGATTCAACGAGCGAACGGTTTGCACAAATTGTCATGTGGCTGTACATGGCTCTAACGTCGATCGTGCATTGTTGCGCTGATGGCAATGTTGCCCGACCCGTTCTGCCATAAATATCTGCAGCTACCCATGCTTGGATTTACGGCATGCTTATTGGGCCAGGCGGTGATCGCTGCGGAACCAGAGCAGAAAGCCCTCACTGGGCGGTTAGAGCTCGGCGTGCGCACAGTGGACATCTCCGGGGACCGGTATAAGTACAAACAGCACGTTGATCTCGACTCGGGGGCTCGGCTGTTCGGTTTTGACATAACCTACTCACCCGAAGCAGCGCGTCAGTCAGCACCAGACCTTGTGGCGTTTCATACGACCGGTGTGGGCGGGGATCCTTATCAAAATACTCGTCTGCTAATCCGCAAATATGGCAAGTATCGTTTTCGTTACGAGCATCGCAAGTCTGACTACTTCTATGAGGATCTGCTCATTCGGCCTGAAGACGTGGACATAGAAGCGTCGAACGAAGGTGACTTACATACCTTCGATCTAGAGCGTACCAGTCACCGCGTTGATTTCGACTATCAGTTGACGCAGCGAGCTGAGCTGCAGCTCGCCTACGATCGCTATGATCGGGAAGGGGACGGTACCACCGTGTTGGACATACAGCGCGAAGAGTTTGAGTTGCACAGTCCAATTGATCAGGCCCTGCAGAACCTGGACTTTGGATTGGAGTATGCGCTGGACAAGATTACTTTGACATTTCACGAGCGCTGGCGTGAGTTCGATCATTCTCAATTCAGCGCGATTGACGGCGCATCGGAAGGACTGGATCTGTTGGGGCCTACTCGACTCGACGCCTTTCTGCTGAAACAGCCCTACAGCTACGATAGCCGGGAGCATCAGCTAGGGTTGTTGGCTCGACCAACTGAGCGACTGCGCCTCCGCGCAGACGTACTCGTTACCGACCTAGACATGGATGTGACGAGCATCGAGAACGCAGATGGTATCGACTTCGTTGGGCAACCATTTCAAACCCGAGATTTAGCCACAGGTGGGGCGCAGCGAGATACGTTTCAAGTGTTTTTAGCGGGTAGCTACGCGATTTCAGAGCAAGTCCAGCTGACCGCAGATTTTCGGGAGCAGCGCATGGATCAGGAGGCGAAGATCGCCGGGAACGCTACCGATGGGGCAAGTGATTGGGACATAAATACTCGCTGGTTTTCACTAGGAGTGGAGGTGACACCGACGGATGCACTACACCTGAGTGCAGGTTGGTCAAGAGAGGATCGCGACGTTGAGCTTCGAAACATTGTTGGCACTGCGTTAGAGGCTACCAAAGAAACCTCGGTGAACGATGGCTACTGGCTGCAATTAAACTATCGAACGAGCGATCACATGGATTGGTTAGTCAGCGTCGAGAACAACCGCGTGGATGATGCCTTTACCAGTTCTTCTGCGACGGATTCGCTGAGATACCGTTTGCGTGGTCGTTATCGTTGGGACAACGGATCGCTCCTGACGGTTAGTCATCGACAGACTGAGTACGACAACGACGTCTCTGACTGGCGCTCTGATAGTCGGCAGAGCGCGGCAAGGATATCCCATTCTGGTGAGCGAGTAACACTGTCCATGGGCTATACCTGGGTGGATACTGAGCGCAGTATCTTGCAGCTTGTGACAGGTGGGTTTCGCCAGGAGCTCTTCGACATTGACTATCGCGCGGATACCTCTTTCTGGGATGTTGATTTTCTTTGGGCGCCGACTAGTCGCTGGGAGCTGTCAGCCAGTCACCGTCGTTACCGCAATGATGGCAGCTTCGACACCCAGAGAGACGATAGCCGCTTGGGCGCAAGCTACGCACTCAGCGAGCACTATCGAATTTCTCTTCGGTATCGCCACATTGATTTTGAAGAACCGCCAGGGGAAGACTTCGGTGCGAATCTTTTGGAAGCTTCGGTGGGATATCAATTTTAAGGATTAACGCGCGCTACGCGGAGCGGCGTTTCACTGTGATATCAGCATGGCACAGCGACAACGTCACTATTGACATCGTGTAGGACCGACTCCGCGGTATTGCCAAGAATGGCTGCCTGTAGCCCGGCTCGGGCATGAGTTCCAATAACCAGCAAGCCACCACCGATCTGTTTCAACGTTGCTTCAATGGCTTCTACTGGTGGGCCGTCAGCGATATGGCAGGTGAAATCAGTGATGTGACCCTGTTTACTCATCTGTGCCATACGAGCGTGAATATCACTTTCAATTTCGGTGCGCATGGTCTCGTAGCTGATGACATCGCTCAGGTGCGCTAACCATGGTTCAAGCCTGGGATATACGCATACAAGGTGCAGCCCACCTTTGCAGCAATGGTTTAGTGCGCTGCTGATCTCCAAAATCTTCTGGTTAAGAGCATCGTGGGATCGGTCAAAGACGTCGACCGCCGCGATCACCGGTTGCATTGTCGGCCAGTCTGCGTGTCCAGCCATGAGTACAGGAATCTCAGTGTGCCTGAGTAGATTCCAGTCATCGGGTGTTCTGATGATCGTATTTTTTGCGCCTTGGGTGGTGGCCGATTTGATAATGATGTCTGCGTTGACAACGGTAGCCGTATGTAGCACGCCCTCCCAAGTGCGGCGATTCCAGATGGTTGCGCTTTCGATATCGTTGCCGGTGATCGAAACTCCATCCAGAATATCCTCCAGGTAAGACTCTTCGGCTTTGAGAATGGCTTGCTTGAGTTCGGTGGATTGATCTATTTGGCGAGTGGATAAATCCGCAATCGATTCGTAAACTACTCTGAGCGCATGGATATTGACTGGGTGCTCCAACGATTGCGCCAGCTTGCGTGCGCGATCGATGACCCGTGGGGCTTCATTTTTATGCTGTACGACAGCCAGAATGTTTGCGATAGATGACATTTAGCCTCCGTTCATTCCCTATGCACCGCACTAGGTCACAGCAGATCACTTATATGCGAGCCCTTCGTGTTTAGCATAGATGGCGCGCTCCAGAACCATATCCGTAGATTCCACAGCTAGCTCTGTCTCAGCGGAGGTCGAGAATAGAACGAGGTAGGACTTTATGGCTGCTTAGAATATGGCACACGCGGAGCTGTCGACGGAGCAATTGAAGCGCAAGGTATCCATACCGTTGCCTACCTCGGAGCCGGGCACCGATGCCGCTGAGGCGAACGATCTTACCCAACCGCGCGCCCTCGAAGCGATTGAATTCGCCATGAGCATGAAAGGCGGTGGCTACAATGTGTATGCATTGGGTGATGCCCAGACAGGCATGCATGAACGCCTGATGGCGCGATTGCAGGAGATTGCCAGCGATGAGCCAGCTGGTTCAGATCTTTGCTACGTAGCCAACTTTGGCAAGCCTGGAGAACCGGTCGCCATGGTGTTGCCCCGAGGTGTTGGTCGCAATGTGCGAGACGACGTTAATCATCTACTGGTCAGCTTAACCACGCTGATACCGGCAGCGTTCAGTTCCGATGAATTTCGTCAGCAGATCGATGAGCTCAACTCAGAGCTGCAGCAGCGACAGATGCGCGATACCGCAGAGCTGAACGAGGAGGCCAAGCGCGAAGGCTTGGCCATGTTGCCGACCCCTGGAGGATTTATCTTTGCGCCTAGCGATGATGACAAGGTGCTCGATGCAGAAGAGTTCGCCAAGCTAGATGAATCACAGAAACGTGGAATAGCTAGCGCCATAGAAATGATGAACGAAAAGCTGCGTGAGCGCTTGCAAGCTTACCCAAGCTTTCAGGAAGAGCTCGCCCGGCAGCAACGCACACTTGCCGAAACAACGGCGCGACATGTCTTGACATCGCTAACCTCAAAGCTCCGGGCGCGTTACAACAGCCACGACGAAGTAATCTCCCATTTGAATGCTATCGGTGAAAATCTACTCGATAACGTTGATAAGCTGCTCGTACTAAGTGCGCCAGCAGTTCCCGGTCAACCTCAAGTGCCCACGGAAGATCTTTTTCGTGAGTATCAAATGAATCTCATCGTAGATCGGTCAGATGAGGTTCGCGCCCCTGTGGTTTATGAAAGCAATCCGAGTTTAGAAAACCTAATTGGCAAACTGGATCATAGATTGGAATATGGGGTTCCGGTCAGCGATTTCACTATGATTCGCGCAGGAGCACTGCATCGCGCAAACGGCGGTTATCTGGTGCTCGATGCCGAGCGTTTATTGACCAAACCCTTTGCTTGGGAGGCGCTCAAGCGGGCGCTACTGGATGGCTGTATCAGAATAGAATCTGTTAGTCAGCTGCTATCTATGGCGTATTCGGTATCGTTGGATCCCGAACCCGTACCTCTACAGATTAAGGTCGTTCTGCTGGGGCCAAGACGATTGCATCATTTGCTAAGACAGTATGATTCCGACTACGACTCGTTGTTCAAGGTGCCAGCTGACTTCTGGGACAAGGTGCTCTGGGACGATCGCAACGAGAAAGCCTATTGTGACTTGTTGCTCGGTTTCGTCGCCGAAAACGAGCTTCTGCCACTGAGTGATGGGGCGCTTGCGGAGCTCATCGAATATGGTGGCCGTTTGGTACAAGACCGCAGACACTTGTCTGCGTACACCGAGGAACTCTGCGACATGGTTCGCGAAGCCGACCACTACGCCCGCTCGGCTAAGTCAGAGGATATTGGTCGAGACCACGTGATGGTGGCTGCATCGCAAAGGGATTCTCGGGTGGGACGCATCAAAGAGCTCGTGTTACATAACATCGAACGAGGCGTGACGGTAATCAAGACGGAACATGCGGCGGTAGGCCAGGTAAATGGACTTTCGGTGGTCCAGCTCGGCCGTCTTGTTTTCGGCCAGCCATCGAGAATAACCGCCACAGCTCGCATGGGCCGCGGAGATTTCATTGACATTGAGCGTGAATCCAAGCTGGGTGGCAACATCCACTCTAAAGCTGTACTGATCGTTTCCAACTTTATTGGCTATCGCTATGCCAAAGAGCAACCGTTGTCGCTACATGCAAGTTTGGTGTTCGAGCAGTCTTATGGCGGTATTGAAGGAGACAGCGCGTCGATTGCCGAAGTCTGTGCACTCCTGTCGGCGATCATTGATACGCCGGTGCGTCAGGATTTAGCAATCACTGGCTCAATGGATCAACATGGCTTCGTGCAAGCAATCGGTGGGGTGAACGAGAAGATAGAGGGGTTCTTTGAGGTATGTAAGTCTCAAAAACTGACGGGAACCCAGGGTGTAATCATTCCGCAAAGCAATCAAGAGAACCTGATGCTAAGCGATGAAGTGATTGAAACAGTAGAAAAAGGGCAGTTTCACATCTACACGATGACGGAGGTCGACGATGCCATCGAGTTGATGTTCGGATCTACTTCAGAGATTGCCAGTGTTGAGCGCATCGAGGCGCAGATTCGCGAACGGCTTGCTAGGTTTCATGAGCTCTGGAAAAGTGCCCAAGGAGATGACCGTGAGTAGCCGATCCCAGGTGCTAATCGTGTCAGATGCATCTCGAACTGAACACAATCTTGTTAGAGAGATCCATTTGCTTCTTGGCTCCGAGCGAATTTCTTTGAAAGGCTTGTTTATTGAAGATGAAGAAGTTCTCAGAGCGACCGGTTTGCCCATTGTCAAGGAGGTCTCCCATGCGGGTGAGGTTCGAGACTTAACACAAGATCGTCTAAGGCAAGAGTTTCTCCAAGTAGCGAGCAGCCTTAAGCATACGCTTTCGAATATCGCTAATGAAATGGGCTATTCCAGTAGCTTTGAAGTGGTCAAAGGCAGCCACTCCGTAGAGCTGGCTAGGGCAGCAGCAGATGTGGACTTTGTGGTATTTGCACGCGCCCATCTTCCGGGGTATTTGAGGCCAAGGCGCGGCCCTGATCTAGTACCGCTGCTTTCACAGGCTAAGTCACTGCTTGTCGTCAATGAACCCTGGCTGTCTGGCCGCTCGGTTGTCGTGGTGTACGAAGGCATGGCATCTGCAGAGGCATTGCGATTGGCTGGTGGTTACGCTCGAAGCGCAGCGCTGGATCTAATTGTAGTGACGCCAGAAGGCGCGCAGAACCCGGAAGAAGAGGCGTACGCAACTGCGCAGCAGGTTGAAATGGAGTGTACTGAGTCAGCGCTTGCCACGCTCTGTCAGGCGCGCGATGCTCGACTGTTGGTATTTTCTCATTCCGATTCGTTACAGCTGGCGAATATGCTGCCGGAGCTGGTGGACCGAGTGCCGTGCTCGATATTGCGCCTCGCTTAGCTCCCACCGTAAGTGCCGAACTTCGATCTATGAGTTGAGTAGATGGCAGTAAGGACAATCCCTCATGTCTCAAAGCTCTAAGCTGGGCTACCGTGGGTAAATCTGCGCAACGTTTGATGCGCATGTCTGATTCGTCGATCGACACAAAGGTTGCACGTTGAGTATTCGAATCGCTGCACTGCTTGAAGAGATCCGGGACAGAGAGGCAGAGATTGCCGAGATCATCCGAGAGCAGGAAGCCAATATTGCCTATCGGATTGAGGGCACCAAGGTTCGCTTCGAAGCTGCATTGGCGCAGGCACATCGCCAGTTTAGAACTGGTTGGGTACGCTGGCTAGGGCAGAGCGAGCCTCGCAATGTGGTTTCAGCACCGATCATTTACAGCATGATCGTTCCTATGATCATTCTCGATTGCACCATCAGCTTGTATCAGGCGTTGTGCTTTCCGCTGTATCGAATTGAGAAGGTAGTGCGGAATGAGTATATCGTTGTCGATCGACATCGACTTTCTTACCTAAACATTATTGAAAAGATCAACTGCGTTTATTGTGGCTACGTTGCCGGTTTACTGGGATACTGCAAAGCTATTGTTGCACGTACTGAACAGTACTGGTGCCCGATCAAGCACGCTCGTAAAGTACGAGACACGCATAGCCGCTATGTGAACTATGCTGCGTTCGGAGACGCCCAAGCTTATCCGGTAACGGTTCAGGAGATGCGCAAGAGCTTTGGCCGAGATGCCGATGATGGCTGCAAAGCTTGCGACTAACCGTTAGCGTATGCACTCGTGAGACGTGGATAGATTGTACAGAAAGGTCTCAAAGCCCATAGGGCCAAGCCAAAATCGCAGTAAGTTGGTTACCCCACGGCCGGTTATGGTTGCGCCCGTCATGGCATCGATCTGGTAAGGACGATTTTCGATCGAAGTTGGAGTGCTGGCAGCGACGCCAATTCTCAAATTGCCACTTTCGTCGCGAAGTGATTTGTTTTGCCACTGCACTTGCCAATCGGCTGTGCTGATTCTGCCTCCCATTCCCGGAGTTTCATTGTGATCGTAGAAAACTAGCGATCTGATGCTGTTACCGTCCGCTGCGAGTGTTAGATAACCACTCAGTCGGGAAGAGTAACCGAGCCCATACACCGGTAAGACGACTGCAATGATACGATCGGCATCTCGGATCAGATGAACGAGCGCATACTTGGCCCGCAATTTGATAGTTGCAATGTCTTGCTCTCGGGTGAGCGCCTGAGTGTGCTTTGACTGACGAGGATCTACGCTTTGTGCGTAATCCGAGGCGGCGATTTTGATGTCATAGCAGCCGGTGTCCAGGTCAACCAGCCGATGTTCCATCTGCTGAGCACCATGCCGATCGGCGATGTTCTCGAATCCTGGCTGATTCTCAAGTAGATCTTGAAAAATCGCTTGTTGCGCTCGCTCTCGGTTCTCTGCTTGTGCGGGTTCGAGAAACACTGAGACGGCAGTGACGATTGCCCCGAGAACAACAGCGACTGCGATGGCGAACAAAATCGTGTGAGAGACGGAATTGTTGTGTGAGTTCACGTCTACGCTAAAGCAACATGCAGTCAGCATGGTGCGCTCTAAAATGGTTCGGCTCTATCCGTAGAATCCCGCATCTCTCTGGTAAATGGATGTGCCTACTTCGCTTAAGGTAGACATCATACAAGAGTGTCATAGTCAAAACGGAAATCCAGATGTTCAACGCTAACCCCGAGATCGGATCTTTATGCCATCAACAACACGATCACTGGGATGCGCAACGACCCGGTCTCCAGCTTGTGCACCGTCAGTGATCTCAGCAACTAAGCCATTACGGTGCCCAACCTGAACGTGTTTGAGCATCGCGCGACCGTCGGCTGCAAGAAAGACGGACCAATTCGCTCCATCTCGGAATAGTGCGGTCAGGGGAATGGTCAGTGCGTCTTCGCGGTGCCAAAGCACTATTTGAGTCTCGACTTGATAGCCGTGCCCAAGTTTTTCCCAGGAGCCCTCGTGGCTAGTGAGGTCGATGATGACGTTGACTCTCTGCTCGTCGATGCCAAGGGCAGACACCTTTGTGAAACCGTATGGCTCAACTCGGCGGACGACGCCTTCCAGGGGTTCAGTCCCGCCCCAATTGTCTATGATCACCTGCTGCCCTTCCGTGATGCTCACGGCATCAGAGGAGAGGTAGTCCGCGACAATCTCCAGATCTTTTGGATCACCGATCTCCAGTAATGGCTCACCCGCTTGGACCACTCTGGCGCTGGGGTTAATTAACGTGAGTACCTTACCATTAACTGGGGCGGTTACGTTGATGCAGGCACAGTCGGCGCTTCGTTCTTGAGTTTGGGTAGGCGACATTAACTGTGCTTCCGCGCGATCCAGTTCAAATTGTCTGATCTGCAGGGCAGCGTTGGTGGTTTCTAACGTGGCCACGCTAGTTTTGTAACTCCTGCGCGCCGCATCGGCTTCTCGCCGAGTAATGGTTCGTTCGGCGAAGAGCTTCTGCGCCCGCTTGTGTTCAGCTTCGGCATATTCGAGTTCGGCTGCGGCGCGCTCGACCTCAGCCTGGGCCAGCTTCAATGTCGACTGTGCTGCCAGAATCGATGCTCGAGCCTGACTTTCGGAGCGAGGATCCAGAAATGTCGGATCCACCGGTTGAATCTGCGCGAGCAGAGTTTCGTGTGCAATAACCTGGTCGCCGACATGAACCTCCAGCCGGAGTAGTTTCCCATTCACCGGTGCAGATAGTGTAAACACGTCGTGTACCCGGGTTTGCGCTTCTTCGTCTAGCGTCACCGTCATCTGCGTAGACTTGACTTCTACGAGATCGACGGTGACGGGGCGAGGTGCAAACGCCAGCATCAGTGCAGTGATCACCAAAGCGCCGATGACGGACCATATAAGTATTCTTTTGTACTGAGCGGGCATAGCGTTACTCACGAGACTTTAATACTTGGATTAAATCTAGTCGATTGATTCTAAGGTTAACGATTGCTGCAGAAAGCAACGTTGCAGCCAAGATGACTAGAACCGCTACTGCATAGGTGCTGGGTTCAATATTCACTGGAATCCGAAACAGTTCAGTATCGAACGTTGTGGCGATCAGTGTCGCCAATTCGTACCCGAGCAGGCAGCCCACTGGCAGTGCTACGGTTACCAACAGTCCAACTTCTCCAAGTAATATGTACGAGATCTCAGCCCGACTGAATCCGAGGACGCGTAGCGTCGCTAACTCGCGCCCCCGTTCAGATAGCGTGATGCGGGCGCTGTTGTAGGCGACACCGAAGCCCATGATCCCTGCAAGTGCTGAGAACATAGTGATGATTACCATCATGTGTTCAATGACGGTATCGTAGAACGAATTTATCGCTGCTCGCCGCAGCATGACCGCACTCACGGCCGGTATTTCTTTAAGCCGCGCAAATAGGGTGGATGCTTGGGTCGAATCAATGAGCAAGTTGGCGTATTCGATCCTTGGGCCGTCTTGCATCATGCGATCTAGCGTATCGATGTGCAGATAAGCTGGCATTGCAATATAAGTTTCGATGATGTCGGCTACCGGTAGTTGCCTCTCAGGCCTGCGTCCCGAAAGAATTTTGACCCAGACTGGGTCGCCCACATCGACTGCCAGCTTGTTTGCTAGATAGGTTCCCAGTACCAAGCCTTTTCGGGGCGGTGCAACGCTGGCATGGCGGCTGTCATCATAGATCGGTTGAAGCGTGGCTTCGGCAGCAACGCCGGTAACAGCACCCCGGTGAGTGACGGAACCGGAGCTGAGTTCGGCACCTACGATGCGAGTCGGTTCAACGGCGAGCACGCCAGGCAGGTGTTCTATTTCCCGTAGCACTGTAGGAGATTGGGGTTCGTTCATGCCCAAGGTCAGGTGCTGCCGTTGAGCGTCGAAGAAATAGCTCTGTGCCAAGTAATGCAGGGCATCATTCCATTGCAGAGAAAGCACCATGAGTGCTACCGCGGCGGATACTCCGATGCTGGTGAGCAGTGAGCGTCCTGGCCATCTGGTGATGTTGCGCAATATGATGCGTGTTGGTTGATCGAGCCAACGACCTAGCGCCGTGGCTGCCAAGCGACTGCGTTTAAACGTTGGCGGTGATGGTGGCTGCATGGCCTCTGCCGGCGCTAGTGCAATGGCCTGTCGAACGGCAAAACCTGCGCCTAGGAGTGCGGCTGTCATACTAGCCATGGCAGCGATGGCGAAAGCGCTGGTGCTTGGTCGATACAGCAATAGTGGAAAACGGAAGAGATTCGCATACTGCTCGGTGTTTATTCGACCAAACCAAGCGCCGAGACCATAGCCAATCACCAGGCCGGTAATGGCAATGCCGAGGACCACTTTGGCGTAGTGCAATCCTACTTCCCATTGGTTGTAGCCAAAAGCTTTGAGGAGTCCAATCTGACTGCGCTCCGTGGCTAGCAGCCGCCCGAGTAGCATGTGCGTCAGAAATGCTGCGATCACTAAGAATATGACCGGAAGAATGCGCGACATGGTCGCAATCTGTTCCATTTCATTGCTGACAAACCAGTTGGATAGTTGGTTTTTGCGCGCGATACTGCCAGTGCTACCAAAGCGCTCTAAAAGACGATCAAGTTGTTGGATCACAGCTTCTGTACGAGCCTCGCGGCTTAGTGCTAGTGCAACGTCGTTGAACGCCCCTTCTAGATCAAAGGCTGAGGCCAATGCGGAATGTCCCATCCATAGGACCCCATAGCGTTTATCGTCGGGCATTAGGAAACCGGGACCAAGGCTATAGATGAATTCTGGCGAGAGAGCGACGCCAACGATATCCAGTTCTCGACGATAGCCGTTTAGAATCGCAACCAATCTGTCTCCAGGCTTGAGATTGTGTGCCTCGGCAAAGGGCTCGTTGATCAGCACTTCATCAGGTCTATCGAGGCGAATCCAACGACCGCTGCGGAGTACGATCTGATTGAGTAGAGGTTGCCTGTCTTCAGGTATCGAGACAAACATACCCATAGCGGGTTCATTGAATCCTGCGATATCTAGCGTAGCTTGATGAGCGATTCGAGTTTCGACGGTATGCACGCCCTCAATCTGACGAATGCGTCTTGCGAGGCGGTTTGGTGCACGGGTTACCGTGGCGAAGACATCCGCAAAGCGATAGCGTTCGTAGTAGGCGTCAGTAGTACGTTCTAGCGCTGTTAGCGTTGACAATGCCATAACCAACACCGCAACACCGGATCCGATCACCAGCGCGATGGCCAATACCTGTGCGCGTAAATGCCACAGGTCTCGCACGGCTTTTCGATCTAAAGCCCGCACCACGCCTACCAGGACAGGTCCCGTGGAGAAACTTGGCGTGTGTTCGTTTCGATATTCGCGACTCGACCGTCGGCCAGATAGACCACCCGGTTTGCCATCTCGCCGATGACGGTGTTGTGAGTTATCACTGCTGTAGTAGTCCCTAATTCCCGATTAACCTGCTCTAAGGCTTCAAGGACCAAAACGCCGGTTTCGCTGTCGAGCGCACCTGTCGGTTCGTCGCACATGAGAATCTCCGGTTGTTTGGCGATGGCGCGAGCGATTGCCACGCGCTGCTGCTCTCCTCCGGAGAGTTGAGCGGGGAAGTGGTCAATGCGTTCTTTTAGCCCCACCAGGGCTAAAGCATCTTTTGGATCCATGGGATTTGTGGCGATCTCGGTCACCAGGGCAACGTTTTCACGGGCGGTAAGGCTAGGAATGAGATTGTAGAACTGAAAAACGAAACCGACATGATCGCGCCGGTAGCGAGTAAGCTCGGTGTCTTTAGCGTGAGTCAAACATTGATCACGGAACCACAGCTCGCCCTCTGTGGGCACATCCAGGCCACCCAGAATGTTCAGCAGGGTGCTTTTGCCTGAACCAGAAGCGCCAAGCATAACCATCAGCTCGCCCTCAAGTAGCTCCAGATCAACACCGCGTAATGCGTGCACCACGACTTCACCGGTGTGATAGACCTTAGTGAGGCCGCTGGCCGTTAGGGTGGCGGTTGGTGTTTGCATAAGCAACTCAGACGCCAAAAGGATAGGTGTCCGGTAAACCCCGCAGGGTGCGTGTTTTGAGCGGCGTAATCGCACTTTTGCTATCGAACCATATGTACTCGTAGCTCTGCCGGTGGGCAGCCTGAACCTGCATGGGTGCATCCCCGTTTGGGGCTGCAGCGACGCTGCCGTGATCGGTACCGAAGCCAGCTCGGTACGATGCGCTAGCGAAAGCTTTAGCACAGAGTTGGCCGATGCTGTAATCACTTCGGCTCGAGAATTCCGTAGCACGTGCATCGCCAATGTGAGAGTTGTGGTGCCAGACCACAGCCGCGTAAGTTCGCATGTCGTCGGGCACAAACGGTGCACCAGGGACCTCGGCCATCGCGTTAAGCACGTTCACGTTACCAACGCCACGAGCGTATATTTGCGCATCCAGCATGGTTCGCCGGGCTTGATCAAATTCGCTCATTGATTGCTCCATTGGTAGAGGCGAATCAGCGCCCCAGACCCCACCGATGCGATCACCCCAAAGGCCAACGCTAACCCTCCATACTCAGGCTCGGCATCCGTAACACCCCTGATTAGGATGTCGGTAATATTGGGGTAACCTGGCCTACTGTCGATGAGCTACCTGAGTGGTAAGTGACTCCATCGAGTTAGGGAGTAACCGGTGAGTGATCCTCTGGAGCTAGCTCGTGCGCTCATGGCGGATTTTGCAGAGAGCACGGGCATTTCTGGTACCAGCGTCCCGCGTCGGTATTTGTGGACGGATGCTTATGCCGTCTGCAACTTTTTAGCCCTTTGGCAAAGATCTGGCGATCCGGAATATCTAGAGCTCGCTAGAGGGCTTGTAACACAAGTTCACCACTGCCTGGGACAGCACCGGTCTGACGATGTGCGCAGCGGCTGGATCAGCGGCATGAGCGAACTGCAAGCTGAAGCACATCCTACTGCGGGTGGCCTGCGAATCGGTAAGCCTCTGCCAGAGCGTGCATTGCATGAACCCCAAGACGAGCGCACTGAGTGGGATCGAGATGGCCAGTATTTTCATTATCTGACGAAATGGGCGCATGCGCTCTTGAACATGACCCAGGCAACGGGAGAAGCGAGCTTTGGCCGTTGGGCGGCCGAGTTAATGGCGGTCGCCTACCACCGGTTTAGAGCGTTGGATGATCCGCCGCGACTACACTGGAAGATGCGCATTGATCTCAGCACGCCACTGGTTTCGGGTTCGAGTGCCCATGATGTTGTGGATGGCGCGGTCACCTGCTTAGCGCTGGCCGCAGATGATTACTCAAACTATGACGAGACTCTGGCGACAACAACCGCGGCACTGCTACGCATGTGTGATGAGCAACGTTTGCAGACCACGGACCCGTTGGGTTTGGGTGGCTTGTTGTTCGATGCGTGTCGCTTGGCGCGTCTACCGGCCCGACTGCCGATAACCAACAGAGAGTCGCTGCTTAGAACGATTCTAGAGACGGCGGTTCAAGGCTTGGCTCATTTCGCCCGGTCACCGCTGATGCGAACGCCTGCGACAGAACGCTTGGCCTTTCGCGAACTCGGGCTGGTGATTGGTCTGAAAGGGCTCTTCTTGCTTCGGGATTCGTTTGCCCCCTTTCCAACCTGCGGTTCTTTCCTGCTGCGGCTTCGTGAATACGATGAGTTGAGCTCGCATCTATTGGCCTTCTGGTCCCAACCGGAGCATCGACACACAGCGCTATGGTTGGCACATGAAGACATCAACTCGGTAATGCTGGCTACTGGTCTTGTACCCGAGGGCGTGTTCGATGGGCGTGGATTACCTAGGCCAATCCACCGCTTTGTATAGGTTTCATCGACGAAAAAGTTAAGTAGATCTCCGGGTTCTTATGGTGCCACCAGTCGCAGAGACTAGCGCTGCCATTTAGAAAACTTCAGGAGGAAACATGGCAAAAGCAGCAACTAAAGATGTGGCAGCTACCCAGCGTGGCCCTCTAAGTTCATTGCCGAAACTGGAGACGGAGATGGGGCGGTTCTTCGATCGTCGTTGGCCTGGGCTCTTGGACTGGTCACGGCTGAGCGAGATGAGTGAGTTGCAGGCCCCAAGTGTCGACGTGCTGGATCAAGAGTCGGATATTGTCGTTAGGGCAGAGGTTCCTGGATTCAAGAAAGAGGAGATCGATGTTTCCGTTACGGACAATTCGATGACGATCAAGGCCTCGACCAAAAGCGAAACAGAAAAAGCAGAAGAGGGCGACTATTATCTGAAAGAAATCTCCCAGGGCTACGTTTCTCGCACCTTGAGATTGCCATCAGAAGTAGACGGTGAACAGGCCAAAGCCACCTACAAGGATGGGGTGCTGGAGGTGACTGTGCCAAAGGTAGCGAAAGCTAAGCGCCAGCGTATAGAGATTCAGTCGTAGGTTGGTTCGACCACCCGAACCCGGTTCGACACGAAGTCGATCGTCAGATGTTCGAAACCCCACTCTTTTCGATGGCGAAGGGTGTCGGGTGGTCTCTTTTCTACGAATACTTTAGGTTGTAGTCTGTGACTCGGAATCAGCTGCTGAAGCGCCATGATAGTGTTCAGCACATTCGCGCTCGCGGCCACGCACTACTCGCTGACCGGCAAGCGAGCCATGATATTCGGTGACAAGCGTACACTGACCCTCTTGATGAGACTCGTTGTCAAAGTAAATCACGATCCAATCGTAGGTTCTCTTCAATTCGTGGGCGCGGGCAGTGTTGGAAAACAGTACCGTGTAATCCCAGCCGTTGTACTGCGTGTGCCAAACGGGCAGCCAGGCTAGGTGCTTGGGGTTGAATCGCCGTGGGGCGATCGTTGGTAGTTCACCTGCTTGCGCCTTTGTGCGGTACAGTTCATCAATGTGGAGTAGGTCGTTGATGCTTGGGCGGGTTTGTAGGGCAGACGCTGGGTGGTAGTGGCGCCCCAGTAAGCCGGCTAGCCCCATCTGGATCGCAGCCAGTCGACGGGCGCCGATTCCGGGGACTGTAGCTAGCCGACCGTCGTGAGCCGCAAGCTCAAGCGCCTGCAGCGACTCGACATGTAGACTTTCATGTATTTGCTGGGCCAGTTTGGGCCCAATACCGGGAACTCTCCGAAACAGTTGTATAGGATTTGTCTGACCGTTTACTCGATCTAACATCGCACTACGGCCCGTGTGTACGATTTCTTCAATGGTCACAGCTAGGCGCTTGCCGATTCCCGGAAGGAGTTCCAGGCCTTCCCGGCCATGGTCTTTCAATATGTGGCGAACATCGCCATCAAGCTGCTCTACGGTATCGGCCGCATGACGGTAAGCGTTCACGCGAAAAGGATTGGCTTGCTGTTCTCTTAGGCGCTCCGCGATACTCCTTAAGATTTCGGCGACCCGTGCATTTTCCATTGTAGGTTGGCGCTTCATAGCTGGATGGCACCAGATCCTCTCTAAGTTGAGAATCCGTGGTTTCCACCGGTAACTGCGGCTCGTCACTTGACTACGATGCTCTGCTTAGGCACATCCCGCTATGGTCGTGTGGCTTCCCTAGTGGATAAACTGTTGCAATGGGCCCAGAGCAGACTTACGTGCGTTGGTTTGCGGAACTCGACGCCGATGACATTGCCTTCGTCGGGGGCAAGAATGCTGCGCTGGGAGAAATGGTGCAGCATCTTAGCGAAAGTGGTGTGCCGGTACCCAATGGTTTCGCGTTGACGACGCAAACTTACCGGGAAATCTGTGCTCAGCCACGGGTTGCCGAAGGTCTAGAAGTGGCACTTCGCCAGGTTGATTTCGGTGATGTTCGTAGCTTGCAGCGCTGTGGCGCGCAGTGTCGGGATTTGATTTACGGAGCAACCTTCCCGGCCTCAGCCGCGCAGGCTCTGCTGAGTGCTCATAAGCGTCTGCGTGCGGAGGTTGGCGACGATCTACGTGTCGCCGTACGCAGTTCTGCCACGGCTGAAGATTTACCAGGTGCGAGTTTTGCCGGGCAGCACGATACCTTTTTGAACGTCGCTGGCGGTGAGCGCTTGATCGAAGCCTGCAGACAGTGTCTGGCCAGCTTATTTACCGACCGGGCCATTCGCTACCGGCATGAAATGGGGTTTGATCATCTGAAAGTGGCGCTGTCTGTCGGCGTGATGCAAATGGTGCGCTCGGATCTTGCGGTGAGTGGCGTGATGTTCACTGTCGATACCGAATCTGGTTTCCCCGACGTGGTTTTGCTCAACGCTGCTTATGGTCTTGGCGACAACGTTGTCCAAGGGGCAGTAGATCCCGATGAGTACTACGTTCATAAACCTACTTTTCGCCAAGGTCACCGAACGGTACTTCGTCGCAACCTTGGAGCCAAGCAGCTACGCATGCGCTGTGGTACCCGACGTGGCGGAGGCGAGACTTACAATGAACCCGTGTCACAGCGGGACCAGGCTTGCTATGCGCTTGCCGATAACGAAGTACTCGAGCTAGCGGATTATGGTCTTCGCATTGAAGAACACTACTCCGGCATTGCCGAGCGCTGGGTTCCGATGGATATTGAATGGGCGAAGGACGGCATAGATGGCAAGCTCTATATCGTTCAAGCTCGTCCCGAAACCGTTTCCGGGCAGCGTGACCCGGCACACCTATCTCGTTATCGACTACTGCAGTCTGCTGAACCCGTGTGCAGCGGGCGAGCAGTCGGTCAAAGTGTAGCCACCGGCGTAGCTCGAATCATTCACAACGCAATGGATCTGCGCCAAGTTCAGCCTGGAGATGTGCTTGTCGCCGAGGCGACCGCCCCGGATTGGGTCCCAGTGCTCAAAGACGCAGCAGCGATCGTCACCGATCGAGGCGGACGCACATGTCATGCAGCAATTGTTGCACGAGAGCTAGGCATCCCTGCAGTAGTTGGTTGCGGCGACGCCACGACGCAAGTCACCGATCAGACTCCTGTGACCGTGTCCTGCGCCGCCGGCGAAACGGGCCATCTGTATGCCGGCACATTGCCTTTCGAAAAGGACGAATTCAATCTAGCAACCATGGTCAGACCTCGTACCCAGATCATGGTTAACGTCGCCAATCCAGAGCTGGCGTTCCGCACGGCATTGCTGCCAAATGATGGCGTGGGTTTGGCTCGTATCGAGTTCATAATCGGCGACTTCGTTGGAGCCCATCCAATGGCGCTAGCTCATCCTGAGCGGATCCGCGACCCTGCAGTAAAGCAGAAAGTGCTGGATAAGACCCGAGGCTTTGATAGTCCAGCAGACTACTTTATCTCGCGACTCTCTGAAGGGGTCGGAACCATTGCCGCGGCATTCTACCCAAAGCCGGTAGTGGTGCGAATGTCCGATTTTAAGACCAATGAATATGCGCACCTATTGGGTGGGCAAGATTTCGAAGTGGCTGAAGAAAACCCTATGCTCGGCTTCCGCGGCGCTTCTCGCTACGCGCATCCAGCCTACCAAGATGGTTTTGCTCTGGAATGTCAGGCATTGGCAAGAGTTCGCTCGCAAATGGGATTAACCAACGTGAAGGTCATGGTGCCTTTTTGTCGGCGGATTCCCGAGGCGATCTCTGTACTGGGCTTAATGGCGCGGCATGGCCTAGAGCGGGGGGTGAATGGTCTGGAGGTATACGTAATGTGTGAGATTCCCAACAACGTCATTCTGATCGATGAGTTTGCTCGCCACTTCGACGGGTTCTCCATTGGTTCCAACGATCTCACCCAGTTGACCCTAGGCGTTGATCGCGATTCCGAAGTGGTGGCGTTCGATTTTGATGAACGCGACCCGGGGGTAATGAAAATGCTCGAGCTTGCCATCGCCGGCGCTAAGCGCAATGGTCGCTACTGTGGGATTTGTGGGCAAGCTCCCTCAGATTATCCGGAGGTCGCTGAATTCCTAGTGCGCCATGGTATTGATGGCATTAGCCTGAGCCCCGATTCGGTGTTCGCCACGACCGAGCACGTACTGGCTGTCGAAGCCGAGATGAACGCACATCGGCTGGACGGATCTAACGATTGAAGCGCTTACCAATCTATTCTCGTCTCCTGCTTTTCTGAGCGCAGACCCCGTAGTTCCGCGTATGGAAGAGTTTGTAGAAAGGCCGCATGGTTCTCGCGTTTATGGGTGCTCTGCCAGCAGTTCTTTTGTGTCGGAGTGTCGGTGATGTTTTGGAAATGACGTTGAGGTATGAAATGGTAGAAAAAATTGTTAGCGCATCGCTCGCGTTGGTTTTGTTCTCAGGCTGCGCCAGCACGGTGACAGCCGAGAGGATGGATGCCCTGGAGAGCAAATTGGATCAGGTACAAAGTAGTGCTGCCGAAGCAATGCAAGCGGCCCGCAGTGCAGAGTCAGCGGCCGCCGGTGCCAGTTCAGAGAGTGCAGAAGCACAGCGTCTAGCTCAGCAGGCGATGACCTTAGCCGAGCAGGCCTCAGAACGTGCCACCAGAATTGCAGATACTTGTTGCGCTAGAAAGTAGCCATCACCTCAACGCTCTAGTGGATCGTTCGGCGCCGTGGAGATCCGCACCGGTAACCCCAATGCGGCTTGTGCGGTGTGCTCGGCCAGGCGCCAGTTGATGCCACGGGAGCTGATCTGAGTTCGCTGCACAATCGCCTCTACCATAGCGCTCAAAGAGCCGGTGTGGGCGTGTGCAGGGTGCGACTCCAGATAAAGACTGTCGTCGTGCCAAAGGACTTTAATCGGACGATTTACGATGCGCACCGGCGTATTGTTCGGAACGCTGGTTGCCAGCAGTCTGATCTGCGCCTCGAAGAGTCTAATACAGCCATGGGAAACGGCTTGGCCAACCCCTAAGGGGCGATTGGTTCCGTGGATGAACAAACCAGGCTCTGCCAGTTGGATCGCATACTCACCCATGGGGTTTTCTGGTCCTGGGGGCACAACCGCAGGAAGCGTAATCCCCATTGCGGCGCGTTCCTGCCGAATCGCCGGCGTAGGTGTCCAGCTAGGCTTGTGGATGCGAGCTACCGTGCGGGTGGTGACCAATGGCGTTTCAAAACCCCCGACGCCGATTCCGACGGGGTAGACTAATAGCCGATCATTCGCCGTGTCGAAGTAGTACAACCGGCGTTCCGCAAGATTGATAGTGATTCCGTTGCGCCAATCATCCGGTAACAGCATTTGGGTTGGAAGAACTAACACCGTGCCGTCACCCGGAAGCCATGGATCCACGTTAGCGTTCGCCCGTTTTAACCCATCAAGCCCCACACCCTCCCGCAGTGCGATGTCGGCCAGTGTGTCCGAGTAAACCGTGGTGATTGTGCGAGGTTTGCCAATCAGGCGCTGGTGGGGATCAGGCAGCGGATACACACCGGATTGGTTGCCGGTTTCTGGCACTGCTGCTGCGTGGGCGGCTAAGCCGAGCCAAAGCATCAGACCCAAAGCGGATCGCAATAGTCTGCTGTGAGCGTGAAAGCAGGATCCGATTGGGGTAGTAGCGGGACTAACTTGTTGACTCTCGAGTGCGGGCAAGGTGATCGAACCAACGAAGTATGTCGAGCTGGTCCACTAAGCCCACAACTCGCCCTTGGTCTAGCACTGGTAGTGGGTCTTTCCTCTGAAGAATAAGGCGTTGCGCGGTGCGCGCGTTGGTACTCGGTGCCAGCGCATTAGCCTCGTCGAGCGGTGTCATATAATCAACGATTTGCATTGCCTTCAAGCGCTGAGGGTCTCGTTCGCTGGGCAGGCTGTCGATGGTGAGATACCCCAGGTCAGCGTCCTTGGCTTCAATGGGCCAGGTTTGCTGGCGACTACGCAGCACGTAATCGGCAATGAAAGATTCTGCTGATATATTGTTAGGCACTTTATCGAAGTGAGTTCGCATGATTGCGCTGACGGTTGTGTGTTCCAACGCTTGATCCAGTAGGAGCTGAGTAACGCTGATCTTGGCAAGGTGATCGATAAACCAACCAATCAAGATCAGCCAAATTCCGTCTATGGTAGCCCCACCCAGAAGCATCCACATACCCGAGAAAATGAGAAACCAGCCAAACAGGCGGCCACCTTTGGAAGCCTGTCTTGTTGCCCAAACCATGTCGCCACTGCGCCACCACAGCGCGGCGCGAAACAGCCGACCACCATCCATGGGGAAACCAGGAATCAGGTTGAAAAGCGCCAGCATGAGATTCACCGTAGAAAGCCATATCGCCACGGTACCGGCGCCCGAAAGCGATGCGACAATCGACGATGGTTCAGACGCATTCACGTCGATCGCCGGGCCGTCGATCAGGACGACCAATAGCCCAAACAGCAAGGATAAGGCGAGGCTCATGAGCGGTCCGGCTGCGGCGATTAACAGCTCATCTTTAGGATTCCGGGGCTCCGCTTCGATTGCGGCCACTCCCCCAAATAAAAACAAGGTTATACGTTTGGTTTGAATGCCTCGGGATCTGGCCACCAACGCATGGGACATTTCGTGCGCTAGCAGTGAACAGAAGAACAGCACACCAGCAATCGTTGCCGCGATCCAGCAAGCCAGCATTGACCAATCCGGGTGCCATTGAGGTAGGACCCCACGGCCCAGCCCAGTGACAATGAGTGCGAATATGATGATGACCGAAATGTGTAGATGGATCTCGATCCCGAATAGGGAAGTGAGCCTGGATCCCAGGAGCTCAGTACGCTGTGCGCCTACTTCTTGTTTGGAACTCATGCCAGTACCGAAACAGTCCTAAATTCGATTGCCCACCCCTAAGCAAACGTTCACTCGCGTTGAGCATCTGCAACAGCTATGTAGCAATTTCGCACCAAAAGGCGAGTAGGGATATCCGAGAACATACCTAGGTGGCTTCCAGGCGGACCTTGCTCCTACCTCGGCAAGTACCTAGTGCGCTACAGCGCCGCAGTCTCGACAATCATCTTAAGTGAGTGGTAAGTAAAAGGAGCTGGAATATGACGATGCAGACCATTGGCACCGATCCTTGGCCTATTCGAATAGCCGAGCAGGGTTGGCACCGACTAAAGGAAGGCGCACAAGCGGCGATGACCTACTTTAGGCCTGGAGACGAACACGACGATGCCGTTGAATCCCAGCGTTGGGGTGCATTAGCCGCTGACGTAGTCGACCACAGCAAGACCCTAGAAGTACGCATGGAAGTGCCGGGTGTTGACCCCAGCGACCTGAACGTCGAAATTCACGGTCGGCGCCTAAGGATCAGCGGCGAGCGGCGCTGTGATTCGAAACGGCAGGAAGGCACGGTCATGGTTACCGAGCGGGCATTCGGGCGCTTTCAGCGAGTGATTCCGATTCCGGATGACATTGTTGCCGACAAAGTCAAAGCGAAGTACAGAGATGGTGTATTGGTGTTGAAGCTGCCAAAGCGAAACACCAAAGGGCCAGGACGCATTGCGATCGAAATCGACTGATGCTCCAGGTCGCAATGAATTGCGTATCGTCGACTCCCGCACCACTAAGTTCGAAACGACCGATGCTCCTCTTAGTCCTGGCCAGATAGTTAGGCGATTCATTTCGGAGTCGAGCTGGTCTAACAGGCTATTGGTCATCAGTTGTATAGTGGTATGGCTGGTATGCGCTATAAGTCCAATCGAGCGTGGAACTTGGTTGGTAGAGCAAGTCGCGCTACTTATCGCGCTGGTGGTGCTTTATCGACTTCTGGGCAAAGTTCGCTTTAGCCTAGCCTCCCGAATCGGCATAGCGTTGCTAATCTGTGTACATAGCATTGGTACCCACTATACCTATTCACTCACGCCGTATGATGCGATGTTCGGTGAGTACTTCGGCTTCTCTTTGAATGAGTCGATGGGCTGGGAGAGGAACCACTACGACCGCTTCGTTCATTTTCTTTATGGCGTCACGCTGGCGATACCGATCAAAGAAGTGTTCGAGCAGATGGTCGGCCTGAGTGCAAAAGCCAGTGCTCATCTGTCATTTCATATCATCCTGTCGACATCGGTAATCTACGAGTTCATGGAATGGGCTGTTGCGGCAGTGTTCGCGGGGGAAGTTGGAATGGAATACTTAGGCACCCAGGGCGATATCTGGGATGCTCATGCCGACATGGTGCTGGCCGGGATCGGTGCGCTGTTTACCTTTGCTGTCATCGCTGTTTACCGGGCGCTGTTCGCACGGTTTGCGCCTTTTGTGCCATATCGCTGAGCGTCTCTTGCAAACTTTCCAGTTTAATCGGTTTCGACAGGTAGGCGTCCATCCCCCGCTCGCGTGCTAAGTCAGCATCGATGTCCAAAGCGTGCGCGCTAAGCCCAATGATTCTTGGCGCCTCAGCGCTATCGCATTGGCTTCTGAGCTGACGGGTGGCAGTCCAGCCGTCCATCTCAGGCATCTCGATGTCCATGAAAATGATGTCGAACGGCTCTTCGGCTTGTTCCCACGCTTGCACTGCTGCAAGACCGGTATCTGCTATGGCGGGCTGAACCCCTAGCTTCCCAAGCAGACCTTTGATGACTAGCTGATTTACTGGGTTGTCCTCGGCGACTAATACTCGCAGGTGAGAAAAGTCTAGGGGTTCCGGTGCTGTTAGAGGTTCTGCCTGCACTAACGGATTAGCAACGCCGAGGTGGACCTCAAAGCTAAATGTCGTGCCAACACTTGGCTTCGAGTCACAGGTGATGCTCCCTTCCATCAGCTCGATCAATTGTCTGCATATGACTAAGCCAAGGCCGGTGCCACCGTACTTTCGGGTTGTCGATCGATCGCCCTGACTAAACGCTTGAAATAGACTCTGCTGCTGTTGCTTTGTCATGCCAATGCCAGAGTCGATTACGGAAAAAGAAGCAGCAACCCCTTGGTCTTGCTGTTTGCACGAAACCTTCAGTTCGACTTGGCCAGTAGCCGTGAACTTGATCGCATTATCGATGAGGTTGTTGAGCACTTGCTTCAGCTTCGATGCGTCGCCGCGAACAAAGCGTATGCTGTCGGTATCGATGCTATGAAATAGATCGATGTGCTTCTCTGCAGCTAAGGGGCGAAACGTTTCGATACAGTCTTCGAGCAGAGACTCCAAGTGGAAGTCTATGGATTCGAGTTCGACTTTGCCAGATTCGAGTTTGGAGAAATCTAGAACGCTGTTGATCACCGATAGTAGGTGTTTGCCCGACGTCTCTAAGGTCGAAAGATAACGGGTTTGCCTTTCATCGAGTGGCGTACCGGAAAGCACTTCGATCATTCCCAGAACACCATTGAGCGGCGTTCTAAGTTCGTGGCTCATGTGTGCAAGAAAGGTGCTCTTGGCTTGAGAGGCGTGTTCTAAAGCAACCACTGTCGATTCTAAGTGAGCTTGCCGATCGGCTATGGTTTCGTTTTTCTCGATGAGTGCGGACTCCAACTCGGTGAAGCTGGCTGCCAAAACGCCAAGCTCATCGGCGGTGTGAAGTTCGGAGAGGTTTTGGCTTCGCAATTCTGGGCTAGACGCGCTGCTCGGATTGATTCGTCGAATCGCATTGGTTAATTGTTCTAAGGGGCGTGCGACGATTCGAACCAGGGCGAAGTAGAAGATCAGCCATAAAACCAGCGTTTTGATAAAGGCGTTGATGACAGTAATCGCGAAGGTGCTCATCGCTCTGCCAAATACAACGTAGGCGTTAGAAGCTAAGGTTAGCGATCCGACATAGGACTCGCGATCTGCCTCACTCCGCAAGTGAACATGATATTGGCGTTCTATCCAAGGCAGTTCCCATGGCTGGACGTCGTACCTTGCACTGCGTCTAGAAAGCTTGGCGATGCTGATGCCGGTGTCATCGACCACCTCAGCCTTCCATATAGCGGGGTTTACCCAAATTCCCTGCATTGTTGCTTCGACCTGCTCGACGTCTACATTCCATAGATCTGCGGCGAGCACCGGGCTAAATGCTTCTGCGATCTGGTTGAGTTCCGCTTCTAGCCGTGCCTGCTCGTTCTCATACTCCAGGCCCAGTTGCATCACCGTCATTGTGATGGCAACAAGCAAGTAAATTGAAAGCACCACTTTAAGCAGCTTCGATGCGAGCGGCGAGTGGTTGCGCAGAGATAGACGACGCTTTAGATCAGCAGTGAAGCGCAATTCTCAGTACCGGAGTATTAGTCTTTGGCCTTCATGACTATAGCTGATGGTGGCGATTTGGCAGCGATTCGCCACTTGCAGCTTGCCGGTTACGGGCTACTCTTGTGGTAAGTGGTAGCAGTAGGCAAAGCAACATTCTCAGCTGCTGCTAGACCCTGTTCAATCCCCATTACCCGAAGCGAGTCATGAAAGTCCATGTTGAGTAATGCTCGCTGGCTCCCCAATGTACTTGCCCTGGCGCTGATTGTGGGCAGCGGGTTCGCGGTTGCCGCAGAACCGCTATTGCACCTTTCAACCGAGGACTTCCCGCCTTATAGCATGGCCAAAAACGGTTCGGCGGAAGCTCAATCAGCGGACCAGGTGACGGGGTTCGCCGCGGAGATAGTCAAAGAGTTGCTGCGGCGTGCTGACGTTTCCTACACGCTTGATCTAATCCCCTGGACGCGCGCGTACGACAAAGCCCTGAATATAGAAAATCACGGAGTATTTTCGACGACTCGTACGCCGGCGCGGGAAGAAATGTTCCAATGGGTGGGTCCGATCGCGCAGAACGATTGGGTGTTCATGGCCAAGGCTGATTCCCCGATCGTGATTACTTCAATCCAGCAGGCGAGTAACTATCGAATCGGCGGTTACCTAAATGACGCGATAGCCGACTATTTGGTGAGCCAGGGGTTAAGCATAGAGTACGTTCCGAACGATGCGCTAAACGTTCGCAAGCTGGCAAAATCTCGAATTGATCTGTGGCCGGTAGTGAAACTAAAGGGGACCTGGTTAGCGCGCAAAGAGAGCGTACCGGTCAAGCCGTTGTTTACGATTAAGCGCACCACATTGGCCCTGGCGTTAAACAAGCAAACTGATCTGGTGCTCGTTAGGCGCTTGAACGACACGCTAGAAGCCATGCGTGAGGACGGCACTGTTGAAGCAATCACTGCCTCATTCTTGACCGACGAAGAGCATGAACAGGTGCACCCTGAGTTGCATGGAGGGGTGCATGAGTAGGTGTTCGCCGCCGCTGCGGACTAGGCTGCTCATCACCCTGCGCCGGGTACGACAAAAATAAGCCAAGCAAGCATGGGTACAATAGCTAGTATGCAGAGCGTGTATTTCAGCTGAGATTTCAGCAGAGCATCTTTGTCTAGCACAGAGGCTGCAGTGGCAATGAACAGTGCGCCGTAGGTTGAAAACGGAGAGATGTCCGTGACTGCCGCAGAAATTGCCATGGCCGTGAGTAACCCTGTGGCGTCAAGTGTGCCGCTATGCACAAAGGGTGCAGAGAGCGGCACCAACATCCCAATCGTGCCCATGGTTGACGCGACTCCTGTGACCACAGCAACGAGCAAGCATAGAAGTAAGCCAATGATCACGCTGGAGCCCATGGAACCAATATGCATAGCGAGCCAATCGGTTGCTCCCGCCGACTGCATTAGATTTACGTAGGTGAGCACGCCGGTAATAATGAGAACCACGGACCAGGCGACGTCATTTACCGCTTGCTGACGATGTTCGCGACTGCTGAAGAGCAGCAGCGCAAAGGCGATGAGCAGTGCTAAAAAGCCCATGTTGATCTGAAAAATCAGCACGCCGATCAGTAGTGCGAGAAAGCCCAGTAGGGTCGCGTACTGTAATGGCGTAGCCGACCGCTCCGCCGCTTCCCCGGCTGCGCCTGTCGTTGCTGGTACGCTCATTCCGATCAACTTTCCACCGCCGAGCGTGAAGTACACGACTGCAGCCAATGCTATGTGAAATCCGATAACACCCAGATACATCGCAACGGCTGAGTAGGTCAGTTGGGAAGACTCAGCCAGTTGTCCGATGACCACGCCATAAGGCGCTACCGGTGAGTACGCGCCGGATTGGTTGCCATGGATGATCATTGCCGCCACGAGCAGCGGATTGAGACCGTAGCGCCGAATGAAACCGACGCCGATAACGAACAGAGCGGGGGCCGCTCCAGGACCCATTGAGCTGGTTAATAGTGCGGTTGCAAAGAGGACCCAGGGCAGGGCCGCCAGGCGTCCATTGGCCAAACTCACTAGATTAGTTACTACCCAATCAACTGTACCGTTAAGCTGCGCCGTGGCGAGCAATAGCGTTACGCCCACGAGCAGCAGGAACATTTGATCCGGGAAGCCCGCCAAGATGTCCGCCGCGCTAAGATCGAGGAGCCAGGTACCGCCCAGAAACGCCACAACGAAGGCAACAATACCGACATTCAAGTCAGTGAGCATCGGCAGCACAAGCACGATCACCAAGCCGAGAATGAGTGCGAGCTCTACGGCCATAGAGGGTCCTCCAAGGCTAAGGGGCAATGCTCAGGTTGCCAGACATATTGCGCGAACACACAGTTATTGGTTGGCCCACCTCAAATCGGGGTTCTGTTCGAATCGAGTAAGCCTCAAGATGCGCTATCGCTTGAAACTGGACGCCGGATTCGTTGTCTGAGTGCAAATGAATATTATTGCAAAAGAACCTGGCCGGTTTGTCGATCCGCTAGTGACCGCTGAGGGTAAGACCCGCGCCCAGGTTTCGGTAAGCGCGCTGAAGACCCTCTGGCTCAATACAGGCACGCTCTGTAACCTCGCTTGTGCGAACTGCTACATCGAATCCACCCCCCGCAACGACCGGCTTGCTTATCTGACCCGGGCAGATGTCGCAGCCTATCTGCGAGAGATCCAGCAGCATAGTCTTCCGGTTTCAGAAATCGGGATCACCGGCGGTGAACCCTTCATGAACCCCGACATCGTGCCCATCCTTGAAGACTGCGTAGGTGCAGGTTTCTCGGTGCTGGTCTTGACCAATGCAATGCGTCCAATGATGAAGTGTGCAGATGCTCTGCTGGATCTAAATCAGCGGTATCCAGAGCAGCTGACGCTAAGAGTCTCCGTTGATCACTACGAACAATCGTTGCATGAAGAAGAGCGTGGAGATCGCTCCTGGAAGCCCATGCTCAATGGTTTGCGTTGGCTGTCCGAGAGTGGCATTTGCGTCCACGCCGCGGGGCGAACGCGTTGGGGGGATGACGAAGGTGAGTTACGCTCTGGCTTTAGCCGGCTCTTCCAACAAATCGGAGTCGATATCGATGCTGCCGATCCCGCTGCGTTGCTGTTGTTTCCAGAGATGGATGCCTCGGCGAATGTTCCAGAAATCACCACCGAGTGCTGGGGCGTTCTCGGCGTCGACCCGCAAGAAATGATGTGCGCCAGCGCGAGGATGGTGGTTCGGCGTAAGGGTGCAGCAGAGCCGGAGGTGGTTGCCTGTACCCTGTTGCCGTATGAGCCCGAGTTCTCCTACGGCTCCAGTTTGTTAGGCAGCCTCGGCCCGGTTTCGCTCAATCACCCGCACTGTGCGCGGTTTTGCGTGCTCGGCGGTGGCAGCTGTTCCGCTTAGGACGGTGCGAGCGGTCGAGCGTCTGACTGCTACTTGCTCCGGATATTTTCTTCCACCATATCTATAAGCAATTTTTTGGCGAACTGCAGAACCTGCTGAGTTCTTGGCTTGCTCAGCTGTCCATTAAGCTGCCCGTAGGCCAAGCCTTCCAGAATGTACTGGCCGATATCGGCGATAAGCTCGAAATCCTGTACTTTCGCCCACTCTGGAATCACTTCTACGGCATTGTATCGCCACGCTTGGACAAAGCGCTGGTACGCGGGCTTCATTACCGACGCTAGTTCTGGATGAGTGCGTGCCGCGATGACCAGATCTTGATAAGCGATGAAGTGTGCTTCGTTGAGTTGTTTCCAATAGAGTTCAATGACATGGGCCATAGGATCAGCGCCTAGCGGAACCTCTTCGAGGGCACGGCGATGCTGCGCGAGACGAACTTCATGTAGGTGATTAATGGCAGCTTTGATCGCTTCGATCTTCGATCCAAAGTGATATTGCATGGATCCCTGGGACACTTCGGCGACTCCAGCGATCTTCGCCATGGTAGTGTTTTCGTAGCCGAACTTAACAATGCACTCGAGCGTAGCGTTCACAATGCTGTCCCTTGTGAGAGCGCTCTTTTGGGCTTGCCAGTTTTCGGCTTGATTGGCAATGAGCTTCGGCATCTTGGCTGAGTGCCTTTCTTCCTGAGATTACAAAGGCAGGAATAACTGAGACTCCTGCATGGATTGGCTGTCTAGAGCAGTCCTAAAGGACGCTATCGATCGCAGTTTACTCGATTGAGTTGACTTCGGAAAAAAAATACGCGTATATTCATTTTCACCGGCGCCAGAGAAATCGTAGGAATGCTCATGAACGAGCGATTGAACGAACGCTATGAGTTGGGAAGGGGCGTTACGAAACGGATTTACACAGACTGAATGTCGCTGCGACGAAGCTCGGGGAGGGGAACGTCATGAAGGTGTCCATTGGGGAATTAGCAATTGGTTCAAAGCTCGGTCGTCGAAAGAGAACGCGGCGAGTCTTCGCTACTGGATTGGTGATCGCGGCGTTTGGCTGGATCTCGGCATCGGCTGAGGAAGGTAGTAGCGGTTCGTATGTCGAAGAAGTGGTGGTTACCGCCCAGAAGCGGGAACAGAGCATTAACGATGTTGGCATGTCGATTGATGTGGCAACGGGTGAAAAGCTCGGCGACTTAGGTATCACCGATACGGCTGATCTCGGTCGAGTCGTGAGCGGCTTCAACGCCAATAGCAATTACTACGGCAGCTACGTCTACACAATTCGCGGTATTGGTTTCCAAGACACAGCGCTGGCGTCGTCTAATACCGTAAGCGTAAGCGTCGATGAAATACCCATTCCATTCGCGGCCATGTCTAGCGGTGCAATTCTCGATCTCGAACGCCTCGAAGCCTTGAAAGGCCCACAGGGCACGCTATTTGGGCAGAACTCTACTGGCGGTGCCATTAACTTTATTGCGAATAAGCCAACGTCCGAATTTGAGGCAGGGGTTGATGCCCAGTATGGGCGTTTTAACGAACTAGATTTTTCTGGCTTCGTCAGTGGTCCGATCAGCGAGACTTTGAGCTATCGAATCGCTGCAAGGTCGATAACCTCAGATGGTCACCAGAAATCCTATACACGAGGGCAAGGACTGGGCCCGGATCCAATTTGGGTCGTCAACGGAAGATCTTATGAGATCGATCGCGAGGCCGGTGAGAAAGACTTCCTGAATGGACGGCTGTCTCTACAGTGGGATCCGAACGACCGGTTTTCTGCGCTGTTAAGTGTGAATGCGTGGAAAGACGAGAGTGATTCGATGCGCCCACAAAAATTCGGAACCGCGACCTTAAATCCGATCAATACCTTGAATCCTTTGGTCGCCAACTACCCAAACGCGCCGAAAAACAACAGAGATTCCGATTGGGGGCCCTGTGTTAATGCGACTGGCGGTACCCCTGCCAATGTAACCGGCAATACCGATATCGAGGGCAACCCTGAGAATCTCAATAATCGAATTTTAGATGATTGCGTGGAAGCGGCGAAAGACAACGACTATTGGTCTGTGTCGCTGCGCATGGATTGGGACGTGTCAGAGAATCTCACGTTTACTTCGTTGACCAACGCTAGCGAATTCGACCGCTTTCAGGGTCTTGAGGCGGATGGAATGATTTACCAAGACTACGAGAATCTTCAGCGAGGTGACATCGAAGTTTTCTTCCAAGAGCTCAGGCTGTCTGGTGGCCTCGGAGAAACCGGTTCATGGGTCGCCGGTGTAAACTTTGAACACACGGAGAGCTTTGACAGCTTCTTGCACACTTACGGAATCTCCTCTGCGATCCCGACCCAGGTGATCACCGCGACTCCTTTGGGCCCCATCGACATATACAGTGAACAGGAAACCGATACCTGGGCTGTGTTCGGCAGCGTCGAATATCCCATACGTGAAGACCTGTTCTTGACGGTAGGCGCTCGCTATACCGATCAGCAGCGTGATTATCGTGGTTGTGCCAATGATGCTGGTGATGGTACTTGGTCGACGATCTCTGATGAGATTCAAATCGTTCTACAGTTGGTCGGTGGACACCCTGTGATTGGCGGGGCTGGTTTGGGCCCAGGCGGTTGTGCAACCACTGGTGTTGCGCCGACCTTTCATCCTGAGCCTAATGGATACACCGATGAGTTAGATGAAGACAATTTTTCGTGGAAAGTTGGCCTGAACTACGAGCGTGATGAAAATTCGCTGTACTGGTTTACCGTAACTCAGGGGTACAAATCTGGGAGCTTCCCGACAGTCGCTGCCGGCTCGTCTCGCCAGTTGACGCCAGTCGTGCAGGAAGATCTGCTCGCCTATGAGCTAGGCACGAAGTTGACATTGCAAGAGGGCCGGCTTCAGGTGAACGCCGCCATCTACTACTATGACTACACCGACAAGCAGATTCTCGGCGCCGTAGACGATTTCGTATTCGGATCGTTACCAGCGCTGGTCAATGTGCCTGAGTCCAATGTCAAGGGAGCAGAGTTTTCCATCGAGTGGTATCCAATCGATGGGTTGCGCATCGCTCCAGCGCTCACCTATGTAGATAGCGAAATTACTGGAACTTTTAGAAACTTCGATCCGTTTTTTGGCCCCAATAATCCTGATCAGAAGAATTTTTCTGGGCAACCGTTTCCTAACTCTCCTGAATGGTTAGGTAACCTGGATGTTGAATATGCCTGGCAGCTCAACAACGGCATGACCATGTTTGTTGGTGCCAATATGAACTACCAGGACGAAACCCATGGGTTCTTTGTGGATGAGTGCAAAGAAACAGGGGTCTCGTGTACTTCTGACGCTTTTGCGAGCGAAGTGCCACTGGGTGATACCGACCTGGAGGTGAACAGTCGTACACTCGTCGATGTGCGAGCAGGTGTAGAGTTCGGCAAATGGCGAGTACTGGCTTTCGGCCGCAATGTTGGAGATGAGCACTACTGGGATAACGCATCCCACGTTAACGATGCATTGCTGCGATTCACTGGAATGCCGCGTACCTACGGTATATCAGTTAACTACCGAACCGGCGGATAGTGTTTGAGCACGCATAGCGCTTAGCCATTGCGGCGTTGTTGTGAACAACAGCGGTGCCGTTACGGTGCTATGCCAACGTCCTGTGGATTACGGGCAAGGAGAGGCGAGTGGCCAACGTTGAACGCGAGTTCTTAGAGAGAATCGACCCTAGAGAAGGCGAGTTCAAAGCGCCGCCGTTCATTCCGCGTCTTAAGAATGCTGACCTCGGACTAGAAAAGCTTGAAGGCGAGCGCTACTACTCGCCTGCTTTCATGAAGGCCGAGTGGGACAAAATCTGGACTAAAACTTGGCAACTGGTAGCCCGGGTGGATGAGCTTGCGGAGCCTGGTGCGTTCTATGTGCATGAGCTCGGCAAGGAGTCGTTCCTCTTTGTTGCTGGCCAAGACGGACAGATTCGTGGTTTCTACAATCTGTGTCAGCATCGTGGCAATCGCCTTTGCCAGGTCGAATCGGGTGTTCTTGACGAATTCACTTGCCCGTTCCACGGTTGGCAATGGAACATCGATGGCACGCTGAAGCAGGTGGCTGACCCACAGTTTTTTCGCCAGTTCGACGGCGGTATACCGACCGAGGAACTTGGATTAACTGCAGTTAAGGTCGACACTTGGGGTGGCTGGCTGTGGTTCAATATGGATCACGATGCCTGCTCGATCGAAGAGTATCTCGGTGAGCCGGGCCGTCATCTGGAATCTTACGAATTCGAGAAGTTTCATCTGGTGAACTTCCAAACGTTCGAATGGAACGGCAATTGGAAGCACGCTTGGGATGCGTTTAACGAAAGCTATCATTTCGCCGCCCTGCATCCCGATATGATCGAGTTTGGCGAAGGTCATGACATCCCAATTGAGCTGTTGGGCATTCATTCTCGAATGCTCAATTTCAATCGAACGGTAAGTGAGGTGGTCGACGATCAGACGACTATTACACCGCTGCGTAAGCATATGATGCTTGGGGATCGACAAGGCTGGCGTGCGAACAAGACGGTAAACTACACTGGTGCTGCAAAAGACGTGCACCTTGAGGAGATTCAGCGCCGACGAGCCATCGAGGATGAGACATACCTGCCGTTCAAGCAGATGAACGATGAACAGCTAGTGCATCAGTACCACTACAGTTTCTTCCCGGGCACCACCTTCACTCACACGCCGGAAAGTGGCGCGATATTCAGGTATCGGCCCCACGCCACCGATCCCAATATTTGCTATTACGACTTTTTCATCATGTCGCACTTCCCGCCTGACGCCGCGAAGCCCGAGCGACCTCCGAATCAAATCCACCGACACGTCGATGGCATTGATTATGCCGAGGCCTTCGGAGAGACGTTTGACCCTGTCCTCGCCAATGTCTTGTCACAGGACGGATCTAACATGACGACGATGCAAGCCGGTGTGCAATCCGATGCGTTTAAGGGCATGAATCTGTGTGAACAGGAATTACGGATTCGGCACTTCCATCAAATCGTTGATGGCTTCATTGACGGCAGCATTACTACGGGGCGGCTGCCCGCGTCGGACCACTACTTAGAAACCGACTAACGCACCCGCAAAGGTAGCACGGGTGCCTAGTCGGTCAAACAACGCGTACTAGAGGGCGCCGATGCCCCAGCGAATTCCACGCCGCAACAGCTCGTAGTAGGTGGGGGAATCCCAGGAGCCGCGAACGACCGGCACAATGTCGGCCAGTGGTTTCATATCGTGCTTGCCGGTGCAATGTCCAAGGGACAGGTATAGCACCTCGCCAGCCCCCCACGGGTGCAGATACATTTGCGGGTTGCTCTCGCGATCAGTGCCGTAGTCCGATTGAACGTAACCCTCAGAGCGCTCGTGGTAAGAGGCTTCTAGCAACACTGTTTGCTTGCCTTGCGGCTCACAGTAATAGGGTTCTTCGTCATCAACCTCAAAGTCTTCGATGCTCTGGGTAAGCGGATGATCTACATCGGTGACTCTGATCTGGATTCGTTGATTGGCCGGGTGTGCAACGAACCGACTGCCAAGCAGTTCCATAAACATTGGCGCGATATCGGGGGTGTCAACTTTGTCCCCAACGAATTCAAGCAAGGCGTTAGTGGCATGCAGCGCGAACCAGCGCCCACCGTTTTCGAGAAACTGCCCGAGAGCCGCTTGCTCTGCTGCACTGGGCCGCAGATCGCAGGTGTAGGTGATGAGCAGTTTCGAATTGGCAATACCCTCTACATCACTAAAGCTGTCAGCAACTCGGGTATGAATGTCTTCGTTTTCGGCCAACAGTTTTAGCAGTTCGAGCCGCGCGAAATTGGTGTCGTGGTATTTGGCGTTGCAAACCAGGTACACATCAACCTTCTGATCTTTTTCCATGGGTCCCCCCGATCCTATAGTCCTAGTATTCTATCCTCTAAGGGCAGGAATGACTTCCTTCACGAGCTTTTCTAGCGAGTCGTTCATGGCCCTTGGGTTTAGGCCAGGTGGTGAGCCCCAGGTCACGAGATCAGTGATGCCATATTCGGCGATGAAGCTTGAAAGTTCGCTAATGCATTCATCGACGTTGCCCACCACCCAGGTTTGCGGGATGTGGTCTCCCTCTCCGAAGGGGGTGTTGCTCTCGGCAAAGAAGCGGCTATAGAGCTGCATGCGGTACCTTTCAGAGGCTTTTACTACAGGCCAGTCTTTGTCTTTGTCGTCGGTGACCAGCACACTCTTAATGATTCCGACTCGATAGTTCGACGGATCACGGCCGGTCGTTTTCAACTCCTCCAGGTAAGGCAGTAGAGCAGCGTCTCGTGCGCCCTGAGGGAGAAGATGCGTATCGTATTTTGCGGCTCGCATTGCGCCAGCCCTCGACATGGCCGCGATCCATAGCGGTGGGCCGCCTTCTTGAACGTATCCGGGCGTGATCTTTACGTCGTTGAACTGGTAGCGCTTGCCCTGGTAGCTGAACTTCTCACCGCTAAAACAATGCTTGAGCACCTCGATTCCTTCGTTGGTTAGGGAGACCCGATTCTTTTGTGGAATCCCAAAGCCACGAAACTCGTGGGGCGCGTATCCGAGCCCGATTCCCACCTCCGCCCGGCCGTTGGACACATTATCAAGAATCGCTAGGTCTTCGGCTAACCTGAGCGGGTGATTGAATGGCATAAGGCAGATGTCGGAAGAGAAGCGCACGTGGTTGGTTCGCGCTGCAGCAGCGGTAGCGATGGGTATCCAGGCAGGCAGGTAGCCATCATCTACAAAGTGATGCTCGGTAAACCATATTAGATCGACTTTTAGCTTGTCTAGCCATTCAATCTGTTCCAAAACTTGCTGGTACAGATCGGGCATACGGATACCAGAGTCAGGTGGATTTCGAAAATCGTAGGCGACACCAAAGCGAAGAGGCTGCATAGGGAACTCTCTAGTTTAGGACCACTGGCAGAGCCAACAGTGAACGATCAACAACGGTTGGGCTCCAATCATGCTGGGCTTCACCGAGCGTCAAGCGGGGGAAGCGGTTTAGCAATCGACCAAAGGCAACCTGAGCTTCAGCGCGTGCAAGGGAAGGTCCGAGACAAAAATGGATGCCCGCGCCAAAGGCAATGTGTGGGTTTGGGTTGCGCTGTATGTCTAGCGTCTGTGGCTGGGAGAATATTGCTGGGTCATGATTGGCGGCAAGAATGCCAAGCCAGAGGGGCTGACCCGCCGCGATCTCATGGCTGCCGATCTGCATTGGTTCTACCGGAACACGGATGTTGATTTTTGAGGGCCCGTCGAAGCGGAGCAATTCTTCAACCGCGGTGGGTAAAAGCGTTGGATCGTTTTGCAGAAGCTGAGCTTGATCGGGGTGTTGTAGTAGTGCCCGCATGCCGGAGGCGAGGAGCGCAGAGGTGGTGTCATGCCCAGCAAACAGCAGCATGGAGCAGGCGCCAATCAGCTCGCTCTCGCTCCAGCGCTCGTCTTCCGAGGTGATGATGAGCTTGCTTAGCAAGTCATCGCCAGGCTCTGACCGCCGCGCTTCGATCTGCTGCGAAAACTCGGCATGGAAGCGATCACCAGCGCGTGCCACCGATCCGAGATAGTCTTCGTCTTTCGAGGATGCGCCATAGATTAGCTTACTGAAATCGCGCGACCAGTCATGCAGGAAGTCTCGCTGGGATACATCTACGCCCAATAGATCGCAGATAACCATGGCTGTTAGGGGTTTGGCGAAATCGTTAAGGAGGTCGCAGTCGTTGGTCAGTTGATTGAGCAGACTGTCGGCGTGCCGTTCTATTCGAGGCACCAGTCGATTAACGACAGTCGGTGAGAATGAGCGACGAACGGGATCTCGCAATCGGGTGTGGGAGGGTGGGTCGTTGAACAGCATCCAACCATCCAGCAACTGCATCGCATGTTGAAGCAAATCGGCGTGGGTCACCGTCATTTTTTTACGGAAGGCACTGATCATCTGTGCGGCAGAGACCGAACGGTCCCTAAAGATGCGGTCGACGTCGTGGTAGCCGGTAACTATCCACACTTTGTGCCGTTCGCTCCAGAACACCGGATCATGCTCACGCAGGCGACGGAAGAAGTGGTGAGGGTCGTGAATCGCTTCTGGCGCCAGCACGTCATCCGGTGGAAGCATAGTTGCGAGGATCCCGATTCGATTACGGACGACTATACCAAACCTATTCGCCTCTCAGGCAGCAATTACAGGTTGGTTGGATGTTGCGCAATGCAAGCGCATAGAGCTACTTTGTAAACGTTGCAAATAGGACAGGGAAGAGTCTAAGGGATACCAACCGACGAGCTCTGGTAGGCAGGCGCTCGGCCAGTCCTTCGAGCATTCGAATGCACGTTAGTGGAAGTTTCCCATTGTAACCTCTAAATCTCCGATATCCTGTCGCTGAAGAGAAACCGAACGCTTTCACAGTTTGGAAAAGCTCAACGTAGGTCCACTCTTTGAGGTGGAAGCCTTCGGGAACATCACTGAAATATTTAGAAATATCGTGTGGACCGGACATGCCATGGGGCGTGCACAGAACATAGATCCCACCTGGCCGGAGTATTCGTAGCACGGTTGAAAAGTGTGAGGCGATGTCTTCTGGGTGCAAGTGTTCAATTAACTGGTCGCTGAATACGACATCAACAGATTCGCTTGGAATGGGTAGGTCGTTTCCATCGTAGAGCATTAGCTCAAAGTTTATCGGTTTTCCTGTTCCAGGTTCGCGCTGATCCGAAATATCGACTGCGATGACCTTATGAAACTTTGAAGCGATGCTTACGCAGAACTGACAATCGCCAGCTCCGAATTCAACGATGGTTCGGTCGGGTCCCAGTTGATTCTTAAGCATGCCAAGCTTGTTCTGGTTCGCTTTCTCCGACTGCTCGATGCTCGATCTTCGCTTCAGTCGAGGATGATCGGGCACAAGCTGAAACAACTCATCGTACATCGACTTGTACATCGCAGACCGTTGACTACGATCCGAATTGAATAATCGCTGGGCCAACTCCTTTTCGATTAGATAGTGGTTGTACAACTGTTCCACTGTGCGGTCTATTGGTGGGTGTTGCCGCAACGCTCGCTTGAGATGTGAGGGCATCAGTTATGGGTTCTCGAAATTGTACAGAATGTGCGCTGCTAGTTCGCGGAACCATTCGGTGCAGCGTTCACTCCTTGAGATAGGTGAGGTAGCTCCGCGCCGTACTCCAACCACGGCACAGAGTCCGACACCCAGATGTGCCCGACAGGCCGTTGCCCAAGATCGGTATCCAGGCAACCGATCCGGAGAATCAGAGAATCCTACCCCTGCCACTCTCGATGCAGTAGCAAAGGAGGCGCGATGTGCTTTGCGACAGCTTGTGCAGTGGCAGTGGCCTATCGGACCAATCAATTCGCCGACTTCGAACGCAACCTGGCCGCTAAGGCGTCTCCCTTTAAGCATTGCTTGGACCTCCTGAAAGTATCTCGCTCGATCCTACTTTCATGTTGAGTCCCCGTGCGCAGGTGAATCAAATTTCCTCACACAAGGTCCACGTTGGCGCGGATTCAGTCCAAACGTGATCCTTGGGCATAGGCAACTGTCC